>DAOQWI010000031.1:0-25281 GCA_035342015.1 Candidatus Ozemibacteraceae bacterium
ATTGATCCACTGGCCTTTTTTGCCCGGGTTGAATTTACTCAGAGTCACCGCAGCAGTATTCTCGGGGTCATTGACGGCACCTACGACGCCGCCGCGGTTTTTTCGGCAAGTCTTGTCGACAAGAATGCCGACGGTCTGAAGGTTATTGCCAGAACCGGCCCTATTCCGAACGATCCGATCGTTGTCAGAGAAGACCTCGATGCGGCGCTTAAAAAGCGTATTGTCGACGCCCTGATGCAGATGCACACCGACCCTGATGGCGTTGAAGAACTAAAGATTGTCAAAGCTCTGCGTGGCACCGATAAATTTGTGGCCGAAGCTGAAATTCAGGCAGAATTGAAAAGCAGAAGCAAATAAGCGGCCGACTGGTAGTCACGGGATGGCAGTTTGTGGTAAGATACTGCAACTATGAATACGACAGACACAACTTTTCTACTTGGTTACATCGAACAGGGAATCGGCGGCACGCAAGACCCCCTGACTCCGCCGATTTCAATCAGCCGTAACGGTTCTCTCGCCAAATGGCGCGGCAAAATGCATGTGCTCGATCTTCGGGTCAATGACCCCGGTTTGCAGCACAACCGCGAAGTATTTGTGCAGACTCTGCAGAAGGCTCAGACCCTCGGGATAAAGGTCGTTGTAACCCTGCCTGAATATGTTGCCCGTTCTTACAGTCTGCCGCCCGATCTGCCCCCGAAAAAAGACGCGCCGCCGCCGCCACCGCCGAAGAATTTTAAAAAGCCGGAAAATCTTGTGCATTTTCGCCCCTGTTACCTGGCTTTGCCATCATCCGTTGAAGGCAACAGGGCTTATGCCGCCTTGAGCACTGACGAATGTCTGCCGATCATCGAAATGGCGGCAGAATATGGAGTCGAGCACATCATTGTTCCTGTTTCTGAGCCTGGTATTTTTATTGACCCGCAGGCTGAGGCAAAGTTGAAAGCAGCTCTCAAGACGCTTGCCGCTGAAGCCGGCAAGCACCAGATCAGACTGCATTTGCGCAATGGCGGTATTTCTCACGCCGTTTTTCGCAAGCTCCGCAAGGACAGCGGTTGTGGCATGGCCTTCAATGTCGGTATTGCTCAACTTGAGAGCGAAGATCTGATCGAAACCTATCGCCAGTTTCGCAGTGAAATCACGATTGTGATGCTGCAGCAGGTTCAGTCTGGTCTCGATAAGATTGGTGCCCGTAGAGACGCGATGCAAAAGGCTCTTAAAGAATTTATTGCCGCGGCCAAAGACCATCAGCAGGCGACTGCCGAAAAAGACGAACATTATGCCGAGCAGGTGCTCAAACGCTGGCATAACGCTCTTCGCGACTATTATGACGCGGCCCGTAATCAGTTTATGAATCTGGGGCTTTTCCAGAATGGCGATATCAACCTTGTGCCGTTTCTCAAAGAACTGCGCAAGGATATCGAGGCCGGCAACCAGAAAATTCTCCTTGTCGAGGCTGTTCCAAACACCAGAAATACAGACTTCGTCATGCGCAACGTCATGCCCGACAGCTTCCCGGGCTCACTTTAAACCGCTGGTAACCTTGATGAAAAAGCCGTATCTGAACTTTCTTCTTGCAGCTGCTGTCATGGCCATGCCGGGCAGTTCTACAGGTTTGAATGCTCAGGTTCGTTCAGGAAAACGGCTAGAAATAAAGCAGAACTCCGAAGTTACTGCCCCCTATAACCTGCAGAAGTGTTTGTTGCGTGCCGAAGAGCTGTTTCGCGCCAATGACTACCGTGAAGCCCTGATTTTTTATTACGAAGGTCTTGCCATGACTACCAATGAAGAGGTCAAGGCCAAACTGCACTTCCGCATCGGTGAATGTCTTGAAGGGGTCAGGCGTTTCGATTTTGCCGCCTATCATTACAAACTGGCCATGCAGGGAAAACTGCCAGAACTGCTTGCCAGCCGCGCCGTGATGAAGCTCGAGCATCTGCCGGAGCTTGCGCAGACAGAAGAGGCGAATCGCCTGTTTAACAGGGCGATGGCTCTTTATGCCAAACGCAATATTCGTGAAGCAATCGATGATTATCTGGCGAGCCTGCGACTGATGCCGACTTTGATGGCTAAAGACGAATCCGGTCTGATAGAAGATGCGGTTAAGTATCTGACTTTTCTTTCAGAAACAAAAGAGCGTGAGCCTGACCGTCTGCTGAAGCTCGCTACTCTTCTTGAGCTGCGCGGCGATACCGAAAAGGCCACTCAGACCCTGCAGCAGATAATAATTATCTATCCTGATTCCGATCAGGCAGGTCAGGCCGAAGAAAAGCTTGAACAGTTTTCTTCACGAACAACAGCTTATGTTGAGCCGACCAGGCCGCGCAACGAACTGTCTGAGGTTGTTTCTGAAGAACAGGTTGTACTCTTTCAGGACAGTTTTTCATTCAATGCCGCCGGCACCATATCGCGGGAGCTTGATGGAGCTGCGTTCACATTGCGTGCCAGTAACGAGCGCACCGGTATTCCGGCTGACCGCTTCGAAATTTTTTCAATAACTCTTGGTGGTGGCAGCGAGCAGCGTGATTTTGTCTTTACCGCCGAAGAGGGCATCGACCAGAAAAATCTGCGTTTTGAGGCTGAAGGAATAAGATATACAGTTGTTTTTTCGGCTGTTAACCAGACCAGCGGTTATATCCAGGATTTGTATGGCGGCGGGCGGCGTTCGGTGACCCTGTTCTCAAATGTTGCAGTACAGCTTAAGGTTGAGCGAATCGAAGAGTAAAGGAGGCATGGCATGTTTTTTCAGATTTTTGGCTATGTTTTCGGTCTTTTCATGGCTCTGCACTACTACGTTTTTCTGATTTTTCTACCAGCTTTAATTGACAGCCTGCTCAAAGATAATTAACTTGGCAAACCGGAAAATTCTGGTATCATGTTTGACTGTACCGCAGATTTTTCTTGTGTGACTCGGGGGATGGCATGAAAACGAGGTTTACCGAAAAAAAGCTCGCCTCGCTGACCAGGCAGGAATTGTACACTCTTGCCCGTGAGCTTGATATTGCTGGTCGTTCCAGTCTTTCACGTCAGGAACTTATAAAAGTTCTGCAGTTGCTCCTGGTTGAACCGCCAGTCAGTCGAAGTCTCAATAAAATTACTCCGACTCTGCCGACTCTCCCGCAAAGTCACGGCCAGCCAGAACCCGGTTCTGCCCCCAAAAAATCAGAAATTCCCGAAAAACCCAGGGGAAGAGGCCGACCGCCTAAAAAATCTGAAGTTGATAAACAGGCTGTGCCTGCATTAGAAGAAGTCTTAAAGTCAGAACCATCAGCTGAACGCCCACGCCGTGGCCGTCCGCCTAAGGCCATCAAAAAAGATGAACCTGCTGAAAGGCCTGCGCAGATTTCTGAAGACAGGCCCCGACGCGGTCGTCCACCTAAAAAGGCTGCCGTTGAGCCGGTTGTCGATAAACCAAAGCGCGGTAGACCACCAAAAGTAAAAAATGATGCCTTGCCAGTCGAAAAGCCACGCCGTGGCCGCCCGCCAAAAGCAAAGCCCATGTCGTCGCCTGAGCTCGCTCAAGCCGCCGCTAAGGTTGAAGATACTTCCGTTGGCTTGCATGCCGCAGAGGTTGTCAGCCGTCAGTGTGAAGAAGAAGCCGCAGCACTGAGAACCCTCAATCGTGCTTTTGGCAAAAAAAGCTCCGAAGTGCCTGTTTCTGCAAATAAAAAGGGCGCGAATGTAATTGAGCCGGCTGTGGCGATTCCGGTCAATCTTGCCCATGATGCCAGAAAGACAAGCGACCTGGCGGAGAAAATAGAGAGCGATCGCCGGCGCCGGCATGCTTCGCTGAAGACTACCATGGAAATCCCGGTGCTGTCAGCACCCTCTTCTGCTCCTGCCGCGCCCATAGGTGAAAGTGAGCTTACCGGTGACCTGCCGGAATATTACGACGAGACCAGACTGGTTCTTCAGATTCGTGATCCCCACTGGGCATACGCCTACTGGGAACTCCCACCGGTTGAGCGCAAACGCCTCGAGCTCGAAGTCGGTATTTTTGAATTTGCCCATTCGCGCTATATTTTGCGGCTTCATAACGTTACTCACGGTCACACCCAGGAAATAAAGATCACTGAGAATGCCCGGAACTGGTATATTTATCTTGAAGACTCAAAATGTGTTTATCAGGTCGAACTTGGTTTGCAGAGCCCCACTGAGGGCTATACCTTTATTGCTCTTTCCAACCTGGTTCAGACCCCGCCCGACAGAGTCGCCGAACAATGGGCTGCAGCCGTTGCCCCTCAGCCACTTCCGAAGCTGTGCGAAGAATCTGAATCCCCGGCAGAAACAGAAAACAGTCAGACTATGATTCTGACGGCCCGTTTAACTGATCCGGCTTTTGTTTATTACCAGTCGCTTTCAGGTTCTCCGGTGCTTCACGCAGGGTCTTCTGAAATCCCGGCAGGGTTTTCGGAACATGCGCCGCTGATGCCCGGGTCACATGTGGCATTGCCGGAGGGCATTTCTTCACTCAATCTGCCTGGTTCTTCAGGCGTTCCGACTTCGGCTTCAGAATTTTCATCGATGCCTGGATCTCTGCAAATGCCAGGGTCTGCCGGAGTCAGCAGCTTTGATCAGGTTTGTAGAACCCGGCCGGTTCCGTCGATAGCGCTGGCGGCTGACCTGGTTCTTTATGGCCAGGTTCCTGCCGGTTGTGACCTGTTTTTCATGGGGCAGCAGATTTCAGTCAGAGCCGATGGAACTTTTTCCCTGCGCCTGGCCTTGCCAGCCAATGCGCCATGCCGGTTCGAACTGATTGCAGTGAATCGTGAGACGGGTGAAACGCAGCAAATTGCCGCTCATTTTGCGTTCAACCGGTAAAGCTGCTTTGCAGACACAATAAGATGACAACCAGCAAGGGCTTTCTTTCTCTCGTTCTGCACGCTCACCTTCCATTCGTCAGGCACCCGGAACATGCCGACATGATGGAAGAACGCTGGCTTTTCGAAGCGATCACCGAAACCTATATTCCCCTGCTTGAGGTTTTTGGCAAGCTGGTTGCCGATGGCATAAAGTTTCGTCTGACCATGTCTCTGACACCGCCTTTGTTGAATATGCTGGCCGACGAAATGCTTGTCGGGCGTTACAGTAAACATCTGAGCAAGCTTGAAGAACTTGCCGAAAAAGAAGTCGAGCGCACTCGCTGGCAGCCGGAGTTTTACGCAACAGCACTGATGTACCGCGAAAAATTCAAACGCATTCGCGGGATTTTTCAGTCATGTGACGGCAATCTTATCAGGCTTTTCAAAAAATATCAGAATCTCGGGGTTCTCGATATCATTACCTGCTGTGCTACGCATGCCTTCCTGCCGCTTTTGAGCGACTTTCGCCCGGCTGTCAGAGCTCAGATAGAGATGGCGGTGCGTGACTACCAGAAGCATTTTGACCGCGCTCCCCGGGGTATCTGGCTTGCTGAATGCGCCTATAACCCTGGAGATGATAAAATTCTGAGTGATTTTGGTATCAGGTACTTTTTTACTGACACGCACGGAATTCTTTTTGCTGACCCAAGACCGGCTTACGGAGTGCATGCGCCGGTTGAATGCCCGTCAGGAGTTCTTGCCTTCGGGCGCGACGTTGAAAGCAGCCGGCAGGTCTGGTCAGCCCATGAGGGCTACCCTGGCGATTTTGCTTATCGCGAATTTTATCGTGATATTGGCTTTGACCTGGAGTTCGATTATATTCGCCCTTACATTCACGAGTCCGGGCATCGCCTCAATACCGGCATAAAATATCACCGCATCACTTCGCGCGACGGGGCTGAAAAGCAGCCTTATAATTACCAGGAAGCGATGGCCAGAGTTGCCACGCATGCCGGCCATTTTATTTACTGCCGCGAACAGCAGATGAAACATCTCAATGCCATCATGGATCGGCCGCCGATAATAGTTTCGCCCTACGATTGCGAGCTGTTTGGTCACTGGTGGTATGAGGGGCCGGAGTTCATCTACCACGTTCTGAGAAAGACCTCTCTTGAAAGCAGCGTCATGCAGCTGGGAACTCCGGATGATTATTTTGCAGCCTGCCCGTGTAACCAGAAGGCGATCCCATCGATGTCTTCATGGGGACACCGCGGTTATAATGAAGTCTGGCTTGATGAAAGCAATGCTTGGATATATCCGCATCTGCACAAAGCCTCACAGCGAATGATCGAGCTGGCAGACAGCTTTCCTGATTCCGAAGGTCTGCGATTGCGGGCTCTGAATCAGGCGGCCCGCGAGCTAATGCTGCTGCAGTCTTCTGACTGGGCTTTTATCATGAAGACCGGAACAACAGTTGAATATGCCCACAAGCGGACGCGTGATCACACCTTTCGCTTCAATAAACTATACGAAGACATTATCAATGATCGGGTCAACGAAAACTGGCTGCGAGAAGTTGAAAGCCGTGACAACATCTTTCCCGATATGGATTACCGAATCTTCCGCAGTTGATTCTGAGAGGTGTTTATGAGTGTCAAAGCTGTTCTTGATGGCGCAAAGGGATTCTTTACCAGAAAGAAGGCTGGGACTGGATCGCATACCGGCCTGCTGTACGGCGGCATAGTTTTTCTTATTTCAATGCTGATGATGCTGGCCGGCTTTCTGAACAATCTTGATACAGCGCTCAATGCAATTGTTTTTCAGATGGGCTATCAGCCTCCGAAAGCACATGATCAACTGATTGTTGTAAAAAAAGACCAGGCAACCTCGGCGTTACTGGGCAAGAACCCTGAACGGGCAGAATTTGCTTCTATCTTCAGGTTTCTTGGGCAATCACAGGTCGTTGCGCGCAAGTTTGCCAGTAAACCCCGCAGTATCGAAATTCTTCGGGTGCATATCGGATTTTTTCCGGGTCTTAAAGAGTTGCCGGTTAGAATGGCCTACACCGACTGGTGCGGTATTGCCGATAAAGAGCCGGCATCAGCCGGGTTTAATGTCGGCAGGTGGAATCTGACCAGTCACAGAGTTAAAGATTTTTTCAAGAACAACCCGGAACATCCAGGTTTTAACAGTTTGATAAAAATTGAAGGCCGGACCTGGCCGCCAACTGGCCCTAGTCTGATCAAACTGATGGCCGGTGGATCAGAGCCCCTGATACTGCCTTCGCTGCTTGTCAACTGGAACGACCCGGAACTGCTGAAAACCCTCAAAAATGAAACGTCTCCCGAAAAGATGCCTGAGCAACACCGTGCTGCCGCAATGCTTTTAGAGCGCTGGCAAAATTTGCTGGCTAATCTCGGCAGTTTCAATGTTGGTATTGACTTCAAGTTTTTCCCACGTCCCGGAACCGTTCTGAGCATGACTCTAAGTGGCCGCACCGATGGTTTACCTGCGGAATACATCGTTGAACCGGCCGCAGCGATCGGCTTCGACTTTGTTCTTCAGGGCGGGAAGGACAAGGAACTCGACAAAGTTCTGCAGCGGGCTATAAAAAAATCACAAAGTCCGATAATTCTGGCAGGCCACACTAAGATCGAAGAAGAGTTTGTTTACGAAGACAGCGACAGCAAAGCTCCGACGCGTCTCGACAAATTGTCAAATACCCGCCAGGCCGTCAGGCAGATTCTTCCTGACCCATCCTTTCTCAAGGGAAAGTCGCGTATGGCTTTCATTGACATGGCAGCAGGCAATAAAAGCTATGTTACCGAAGTGCCTCTTTATGTGGTCAGTGATAAAGACAAGCGGCTCGAACCAACCTTCAGTCTTCTGATCGCAATGCTTGCTCTCGATGCGAGAAAGCCTGGCGAAAAGCCCGGCTACGTTGAAGCAATGGATCTGGCGCTGGCATCGATCTATGATGAGGTAGTTGCAGGCAGATTCAAGGGGCCTCTCATCATCAAAGATCTTACTATTCCGGTTAATTCTTATGGTCGCATGCTGCTCGATTATGTCGGGTCTACTTCCCGTGGGCGCTTCGACAATGCCGCGATCCGCTCCGCGTCTTTTTTCGAATGTTTTGATGAAAGAACTCTTGCTTCCTATTCACTTCTTACACCCGAAGAATCACGCCTGAAACCTGAGTTTGCCCATAGAAATACTCTCGATCTGCAGCAGAACAAGGGTGGAAAAATTGCAATCGCCGGGCCATTCGAAGTAAGCGATTTCGACTATTTTCCGACACCACTGACCTATGATTCTGGTTTTGCCGTGCAAAAAGAACCCCTGATGGGTATCGAAATTCACGCCAATGCTATTCTCAATATCACCGAACAGCGCTACCTGAAGCATCCTTCTTATGTTCATACTGTCATTGCTTTGCTGGTTTCGACGCTTCTGCTCGGATTTCTGCTCGATATTCTGTCACCGGTAGCCGGGGCCTTTGTCATGGCGGCTTTTGTTGCCGGTTCTTTCTGGCACGCGTATTCTTCTTATCATATTGCCAGGCAGCTGTTTAATTTTTCGTCACTGGTAATAAGCTATCCGACCATCTGGTCGCTGGCTACCCTGACGAACTACCTGCGCCAGAGAGCTCGGGCCCAGTCTACCAAAGAAATGTTTTCTCGCTTTGTGGCTGCCGATGTGGTTCAATACATGCTCGACAACCCTGAGCTGGTCAAACCGGGTGGTGAAAAGGTCGAACTGACCATATTCTTCTCTGACGTTGCTGGTTTTACCTCGATTTCCGAGGCATTGACTCCAGAAGAACTGGTCGTTCTGCTCAATGAATACCTTGGAGCGATGACTGACCTGTTGTTTGAATACGGTGGAACTCTTGATAAATTCATCGGTGACGCGGTAATGGCCTTCTGGAATTTCCCGCAAAAACAGGAAGATCATTCAGTGCGTGGCTGCCTCTGTGCTTTGGCAATGCAGCGCAAAATTCATGAGCTGCAGCTCGGCTGGGCGAAACGGGGCCTGCCAAAGGTCTCGGCGCGTGCCGGCCTGAATACCGCCGATGTCGTTGTTGGCTATATGGGTTCACAAAAGGCTCAGATGAACTTTACCTGTATGGGCGACGGCGTTAATCTGGCTTCACGCCTTGAAGGTGCGAATAAGGAATACGGCACCGCACTGATGATCAGTGATGCTGTTTATCAGCGGGCCAAACATGTGGTCTCTGCAAGGTTTCTTGATTTTCTTGCAGTCAAAGGTAAAAAAGAACCGGTAAAGGTTTTTGAGCTCGTCAGCGAGAAGGGGAAGGAGCCGCCAGGCTGGTTCGAACTGATCGAGTTGTATGACCGCGCCATTCAGCTGCATCTCGACCGGCACTGGGATGAAGCAATAGCTACCTTCAAGGAAATTCTTGACCGCTGGCCTGACGATGGCCCAAGTGCCACCTATATTCATCGCTGTCAGGAATACAAGGATAACCCCCCCCCCGAAGGCTGGGATGGCAGATACATTCTCACCCATAAATAAGTCGTATTTTTTCGCCGCTGCAAAAAAAATGCTGCTGAATTCGATGCAGTTGTGATAATTATTGTTTATCTGAATCACGCAACAGGTCACTGATGAAAATTGAATTCGACCCCAAACCTTTTATTGAAAACGCAAAAGTCATAGAAAACACAGAAGAGCTCGCCGGCTTTTTTGCCAGGGCTCAAGGCGAAGATATCGTCGCCGTCGACATTGAATCTGCAGGCTTTTATCGCTATTATTCCCGGGTTAACCTTATTCAGATCGCTACCCGCAGTGAAGCAGCAATTATCGATCCGCAGAAAATCCAGGATTTCAGTCCTTTCCAGCATTTTGCGACGCAAAGTTCCTGCCTGTGGGTTTTTCATGGCGGAGATTACGATATTTCCATGCTCGCCAGAGATCTCGAAATATATATTCCGGTAATGTTTGATACCCGCAAGGCAGCAGAATTGCTGGGAATGCATGAGCTTGGCCTGAGATCGCTCACAGAAAAATATCTTGGTTTTACTCTCGACAAGAGGCTGCAGCGCTGTGACTGGTCACGCCGACCGCTTACCACCGCCATGAAAGAATACGGCCTGCTCGATGCGGTGTGTCTGGTTCCTATTTTTGACGCAATGGCCGGTGAGCTCAAAACCCTTGGCAGATACGAATGGCTGCTGGAAGAGTGTGAATACATTGCCCGTCAGGCGCGCGAAGCGCAACCGCACGAACAGGATGAATTTGCCTTCAGAATCAAGGGTTCGTCAAGATTGTCGCCACGGTCTCTCGCGGTCCTCAGAGAAATCTGGAACCTGCGCGAGGAAATCGCCCGCCGGCTTGACCGCGCACCTTTCATGCTGCTCAGCAATCAGGCCCTGATCGATATTGCCAGACAGATGCCAAGAACCATTTCTGGCCTGAATGTTATCAAGGCCATTGGCCGAGATTTTCTTAACCGCTATGGCACCGAACTGCAGGCCGCAATTCGAACCGGTCTTGAAGCTGAGCTTACCGGTCTTGATAAACCCTTCAAACCAAGAGAAAGACATGAGTTGCTGAACTCCTGGGAAGGGGAAATCGCCAAATCGCTGCGCGAAATTCGCGATGCCATTGCCAATGAGATGAAGATTCCGGCTTCTGTACTGGCTCCGACCAATGCTCTGTATGATCTCGCCAGAATCAGACCCGAAAGTCTTGGGGAGTTGCAGCAGAGCGAAATATTGCATCAGTGGCAGGTAAAGGTTCTTGCCGATGAAATTTTGCCGGTTTTACAGCAGGAACCGCCACCAACGACGAGAAAAACCCGCCGCCGCCGCCGCCGTCGACCTGGCGAAAAATAATCCGGCTTCCGCCACCCGCAAAATAAAAAAAAGAGCCGTTACAAAAAAAATGTACCGGAACCATTTCAGATAAACCCCAGAAACTGGCGATAAAGCCAGTTTCTTTATTATATTAAAACAAGAGTGATGCAAAAAACTTTTTTTGTTTTGCCCCTTGCGCCTTTATGTACCAAACCGTATAATCCTAAGAACAAAGCTTAGTAAGTATCATAAGTAACCAGGAGGAAAGAAGCTTGAAACGAATTTCTACCATGTTCTTGGCCTTTTGTCTGATGAGCGCTGGTTCTGCCTATGCAGCCGGTATTTCTGTCAGCAGTTCACGTGGTTATGCAACCACTCTTGACATCGAATGTCCGAAAGTCAATGTTGCCGAAACTCAGGTTCTTGGCGCCAAGGCTCTCGAAATCACCGCCCCGGAAGCATCTCTCTCTTCAGATAAAGATGCTCCGACTCTGCCAAGATATACCGCAATGGTAATGGTAGACCCGGCTCGCCGCCCTGTTTTCCAGGTAAACAGCATCGAATCTGAAATCATCAACCTCGATGCACGCATCGTGCCCAGCAAAGGCAACTTTACCCGCAATATCGATCCGAACAGCGTTCCTTTCAATTTCGGCGAAGTATATGCTAAAGACGCCTGGTATCCGACTGATGCCGATATGGTCAAAATGGGCGAACCTTTCATCTTCCGCGAAGTCCGCGGTGTTAACCTGGTTGTAAACCCGGTTCAGTACAACCCCGCCAAGAATCAGATCAAGGTTCACAAAAAGATCCGCGTATCAGTATCTGCTGATGAAAAGATCTCTAAGAACCCAATGACCAAGCTGGCTCCGATCAGCAAGTCATTCGAACCGATCTACAAAAACACTTTCGTAAACTACAAACAGGCCACCAGCCGCCTGCCCCGCCTCGATGAAAATGGCCGCCTCCTCATCATCGCCCATGATCCTTTCATGGCAGCCATGAAGCCCTTCATCGAATGGAAGAAAAAATGTGGTATCGACGTGAAGATCGTTCCGATGAGCGAAGTTGGCAAAACCAACACTGACGTTCAGACCTTCATCAGCGAAGAATTCAAGCAGGGTAACCTGACCCACATCATGCTGGTTGGCGATGCTGAACAGATCCCGACCAACAAAGGCGTTAAAGAACGCGCTGATTCTGACCCCTGCTACGTGAAACTCGTCGGTGACGACCATGTTCCGGATGCAATCATCAGCCGCCTGTCAGCCAACACCGAAAAAGAAGTTGCCTATCAGGTCGCCAAATTCGTAAACTACGAACGTTTCCCGACCACCAACAAAGCCTGGTATACCACTGGCCTTGGCATCGGCTCAGCCGAAGGTAACCCGACCGATGCTACCTACATCGAAGAAATCCGCACCACCCTTCTGGGCAAAATGTTCACCGACATCAAGAAAGCCTATGATCCGGGCGCAACCGCTGCTATGGTCGCTGCTGCCGTAAATGAAGGCGTCAGCCTGATCAACTATCTTGGCCACGGTTCCGGCACCAGCTGGGGCACCACCCGTTTCAGCAACAGCGACGCTGCCAAACTGAAAAACGGCTGGGCCATGCCCGTAATCTGGGACGTAGCCTGCGTTAACGGTCGCTTCGTAAACTTCACCGGTTTCGGCGAAGCCTGGATGCGCGCTGGTGACATCGAAAATCCGGCCGGTGCCGTTTCTTACGCTGGTTCAACCACTAACATGGAATGGGTACCACCGATTCATGTTCAGGCTGAATTCAACAAGAACTATATCGCCAATGAAGTATACAAAACCACCGGTGGTATCTTCATCAACGGTATCATGAAGGGCCTCGAACTCTACACCACTGACCCGAAGAAATCCGGCGTCATGATGCTTGAACAGTGGCACCTCTATGGTGATGGCACTCTGAACGTTCGCTTCAAAGCTCCGATCACTCTCGCTGCTGAATCAAGAGCCGTTCGCAATGCTGATGGCGTAACTGTAACCGTTAACGTTCGCGATGAAGCCGGCAAAGCCGTAAACAACGCCCGCGTAAGCGTTTACACCAACGGTGTTGAAAATGTTCGCACTGCTACCACCAACGACAACGGTGAAGCCGTAGTTACCATGCCCGCAGAAATGACTGAAGGCTATGTAACTGTAATCGGTGCCGACGTTGTTCCGGTTGTAGACCAGCCGATCACCTTCTGATCCAGAAGTATAAAAAAAACAGCCACCTTCGGGTGGCTGTTTTTTTATTACCTGAAATCTTCTATTTGTCTTGAAGGTAAAGCCTGGGCTGATTTTAAGTAAAAATACGCTTTTGCCTCGAAGACAGGGTGGGGTGGGGCCTTCTCCGCCACCTGCGCAGCCAGTGTTATTCTAAATAAGACAAGATATTCCCGCTTTCGCGGGATGAAGATAAAGCTGCAGATTCAACTTTGACAAAAGCACTGGAGAGTATGAGGTCTTGCCAATTACCCGTTCACTGTTGCATAGGCGAACGAATTCGACCGGATATCAGAGAACACCGCGCAGAAGCAGAAGTCTGAGAATAAAATTAGTCAGCATCCCTGCTGCGAGATCATCGGCAAGAATTCCGGTGCCACCTCTGAAGGTTTGAAAGAGATTTACCGGAAACGGCTTCAATATGTCGAAAAGACGAAACAGCAGAAAGCCGATAAAGATTGTGAGGACACTGGCATCCCATATCAGAAAAAGTGACAGCCACATGCCGGCGGCTTCATCGATAACCACTTCTTCAGGGTCTTTGCTGCGATCGATTTTTTCTATTTTTTCAGCTATTCCGATGGCAAAAAGGCAGAAGCCCATAAAAACAAGAGTTTGTAACCATGTTTGCAGGTTTCTGGTGAGCAGGAATAGAATAATTCCGGGAATGCTGCCAAAAGTGCCCGGGGCTCTTTTGATATAACCCAGGCCCAGACATGAACCCAACAGTTTAATGGTGCTGACGCTGGCTGAACTGTTAGTCCAGGAAGTGCCAATTCTTTTTGAAGTAATCATAGCCGGAATATACTGTAGCCAGGGCGGCGAGAATCATCAGGCCCTGAATTACAGGAGAATAGATTTTCATCAGCATTTCAAGATAGATCTGCTGATTGTATGACAACAGAAAGATTCTTATTGTAAGAAAGCACAGTGCGGTAATGATGGCTGTAAGCTGAAAGGTGGTCTTGATCTTGCCCGCACCACTGGCGTCGATAACCTGGCCTCTTTCAGCACAGATAAGTCTGAGGCCGGTTACGGCAAATTCGCGGGCAATTATTATAATTGCTACCCAGGCCGCTGTATAAGTTATTTCACGATACTCAACCATGGCAATCAGAGCAGTCGAAACAAGAAGTTTATCGGCTATCGGATCGATAAATCGGCCAAATGTGGTGACTTCCTTGTATAACCTTGCCAGATAACCGTCGTAATAGTCGGTTATGGCGGCAATGATAAAGATCAATGTTGCGAGTGCCTTGCCCCAATCTCCTTCAAGAGGAGCTCCCGGTGCACGGAAAAAAAAGGCCAGCATAAAGAAGGGTATTGCAACAACGCGCATAAGAGTGAGCTTGGTAGCGAGTGTCATGCGATCAGTTCCGCTCTGAAATCGTAGGCATCGGCATCTAGAATGCGAACCTTTGCCAGGTTGCCTGGTTTGAGGGATTGAGCGTTGGCAATGCTTGTCGAGTTATCAACTTCGTAAGCATCGAACATGGTTCTGGCTTTGGCTTTACCTTTTTCAACCATGTCGACCATAACTTCGAGCTCGGTGCCATTCAGCTGCCGGTTTCTTTCTTCGATGATCAGCTGCTGTAAGGTCATCAACTGGTCGAGTCGTGCCTGTTTGATGCGCTGCGAAACCTTGGGCCGCATTTCTGCTGCGGCCGTTCCCTCTTCGGTTGAATACATAAAGGCGCCAACCCGATCAAGGGGATATTCTTCAATAAATTCTATAAGTTCGTCAAAGTCCTTTTTCTTTTCACCTGGAAATCCAACTATAAAGGTGCTTCTGATCGCTGCCCGGGGAAACCTGCTGCGGATGTGTCTGATAAGTTCTTTTATGTGTGCCGCGGTTGTCTGTCGATTCATCAGTTCAAGCATTCTCTCTGAGATGTGCTGAAATGGAATGTCGAAATAGGGCAGAACTTTCGGGATGCTGTAAAGCTCGTCGATTAATGCTTTTGTCAGCCCGCGCGGATGCATGTAGTGCAGGCGAATCCATTCAACCCCGGGAATTGCAGAAACTTTGCGGGTAATATCTGCCAGACGGCATTTGCCGCCGTATTCGGTGCCGTATCTTGTAATGTCCTGAGCAACGATGCATATTTCTTTGGCTCCCGATGCGGCAAGCTTTTCGGCATCTGCCAGAATTTCCTTTTCGTCTTTTGAATAAAACGGACCTCTGATGCCTGGTATTGCGCAGTAAGAGCAACGGTTGCTGCAGCCTTCAGCTATTTTTAAGATGCCAATGTGGGGTGGGGTGAAAAATCGCCAGCTTTTGCTGAAATCCGGGGTTGAAATTGCTTTACCAAAACAGTTTACCAGAGTGTCAAGCTCGTCCTCGCCCAGAAATTCGAAAAGATAATCGATTTCAGGTATCTGGGAAGATATCTCCTGGCGGTATCGCCGCACCAGACAGCCAAACACGGCGGTCTTCTGGCCGGGTTTCTGCTCTTTGTGGCTGATCGCCTGCATTATTACTCTTAAAGATTCTTCTTTGGCGTCGTTTATGAAGCCGCAGGTGTTCACCAGAAGAAGGTCAGCCTGATGGGCATGATCAACCCACTGCCATCCATGCGCAGCAATGTGGGCGGCAATTTTTTCAGAATCAGCTGTGTTTTTCGAACATCCGAGCGAAATCAGGTGGAATTTCATACGCAGATAGAATACCTTTGAGCCTGCAAAAAGGCAAGCAGACTTTAGTCCGGGCAGGACAACTGTATTAAAATCCTGAATTTTGGGCTTGAGCTAACATCTTGAGGGGTTCGCAGGAGTAATTATTTGTAATGAGGCGGTATTGTAAAAATTAATATCAAATAGCCATTGCTTTATTTGTGATTATTTTGCTATTTAAATAGTAATTGGCATGTTATCATAAAATTGGTTGTTAGGGACTTTAGCATGGGGGTCGATAATAGAAGATGTTATTCTAATTTTGGGTTCTCATAGGAGGATGTCGTGAAAAAAACATGTCTGGCTGGCTTGTTGAGTTTTGTTGTTTTGCCGGTTGTGTCGGGAAATGTTTGGATTACGCCAGCAGACGCTCAGATTTTGCCTGTTTCGGATGTTTGTCGGGGAGAATCGTTGGATCGATTGGCTGTATTTGGGCGTGAAAAAATCAGGTTGATTGCGGAAAGTGGAAAAAAAGGTTCTGACGCTGTCGAAGCAATGCCTGTTTCTTTCCTTGTAATGGGTGAAGTAAACTGTCCGGGAGAATTCAATCTGCCTGCTCCTGTGACTCTGCTTGACGCAGTTGCCGCGGCTGGTGGTCCTTCGGTGAACGGAAGCCTGAGAAAAGTCAGAGTTGATAGATCGGGAAAACCTGCTCTTGAAGCCGATCTTTATGATTTTTTCGTTGATGAGCGCCCGGTTTCTGATTTTTATCTGGCTGAGGGAGACGTAATAACTTTTCAGGCTGGCGGCTCTCTTGTTAAGTTCTCAGGGCAGGTTTCGCGGGCTGGAATCTTTGAGATGCTTCCAGGTGAAATGACTCTGGAAAAGGCTTTGCTGCTTACTGGCAGCTTTTCGGGGCCTTTTTCGGCATGCAAGGTTGAAATTCTCAGAAATATTGGCGGCTATAAGCGTGCTTTTTTTACCATACAGCTGGCAGAATCTGAAAAGGCTCCGGCTATGCCGCTTCTTGATGGTGATGAAATCAGAGTGTCCGAGTGCCGCCTGGTTCCGGAAAAAATAGTTCTGACCGGTCACTGTCACAAAGCAGAAGTTGTTTACGGTGAAGGCTTGCGATTGTCGGAAGTTCTCGCCGGAAAAGTTCTGAAAGAAGATACTGCTCTTGAGTATGGTGAGATTTTGCGAAAGACTTCCGGCGCTGGATATGAAGAGGTGTTGGGCTTTGTGCCAGAGCAGATTCTGCACGGCAATAATCATACGGATGTTACTCTCAGGCCCGGGGACAAGGTTGTTTTGTTCAGTAAAAAATTCTTATCAGAAAACCCGGTTGTTTCTGTGGAGGGAATGGTTGCCAGGCCTGGCAGGTTTGTTTTAGATGGGGAAACAGATATCAGAAAAATGATAATGATGGCTGGCGGTATCAGATCGACAAAAGCCAATCTTGCATTGGAACTGGCCAGGCGTGAGCTGGTCGACGGAAAATTGCAATACAGCCGTCTCGAAATAAACCTGGCAGCAGCCCTTCAGGGCGACCCGCGTCATAACGTAAAACTCAGGCCATTTGACAGCCTGACGATTTATTGTCCCTGACGATCAGCGGTTCATTATGTCCTTGATAGCCTGATTCATTTTGCTGAGACTTGGTGAAACGGTGGCTATATCGCCGCCCTGGCTTGGAAGAACCACTCCAAGTTTCTGTGCTTCGGCTGTTCTTTTGGCTTTATTCTGCTGCATTCTGGCGAGAACTCCCGCGAATGGAACATATTCATCTGTTGCTGCGGCAAGTTGTTCTGTTTCTTTTGCAGGGGTTTTGATCTGTTCCGGTTCGGCAACCGGAGATACTGCAGTTTCTATTTTCGCGGGTTCGGTTGCTGCAACGGCTTTGCTGTCGCTGTCGGCGATAACGGTTTCCGAATAGATCAATTCTTGTTTATTTTCGTCAACCTTTACGGCTGCTGTTTCGTCTGTGGTGGCAGCTTGCCTGATTTCTGGCTGAGGCTGATTCTGGGCTTCTATGGCGGCAAGCTTTGCGCGAATTTCTTCGATTGCTGCAAACCTGTCTATTCTCCCTTCAGATGCCGGTTCTGGTGGAGCCACTTCAAATTCTGGCGCTGGTTGAACTTCATTATTGATTGTTTCAGGAGCTTTGACTACCTGAGGAGCCTGTGCGCTCTGTGACTGAATGCCGGATTTCTGTTCGGCGTCTTCACTTTCAAGGAAATAGCTGAGAGAGTTTTTCGGAGCTTGCTGAGCGGCTTCGGCCATGAGAGTCCAGGGGAAGATTACAGAAAAAAGCAGTGCAAGGATGATAGATTTGCGCAGATTGCGGGGCATTCTGAAAATTATTTTCACAGCGAGTTTCCTCTTGTTTTCTTGATGGGCTTGAATAAAATAACAATTCAGAATAAAACTCCATAGTTCGGTTGTCAATATTTGTGCAGCAATTTGTTGGGTTTTATTTTGCATCTGCGGCAAAGCGATAATAAAAAAGTGGCGCCAGTTTTCATCTGGCGCCACTTTCAATTCAGCAGAATCAGGCTTCTCCCTTGCTGCGCTCAATATGAACCAGCGAGCGCTTGGCGTCATTTGCAAGCGGGCCGGTCGGGTCGAGCTCAATTACCTTGTTGTATTCTTCGCTGGCGCGGTCATACATGTTTTTAACACGATAGATACTTGCGAGTCGGAAGTGAGCTTCAATATAGTTGGGGTCGAGCTGGATTGCTTTGCGATATTCAGCCATCGCTTCATTCTTCATATTGACGTCATAGTTTTCGTTGTATGCTTCACCGAGCTCAAAGTGTGCTCTGGCATTGTTTTCGTCGACTTTGAGGGCTTTGCGGCAGATGGCGATAGCTTCATCATACATGTGCTTGCCGCTGATCGACTGCTTGCTGTAAACGATCTTGAGACCCCAGTATGGCCATAGATTGTTCGGGTCGCTGCTGTTGGCAAGCTTGAAGTAATAAACCGCTTTCTGCTGTTCTTCTTCGGTCGGAGTGAAGCCTGAGCCAAGAGTTATGAATGCGTAACCAAGGCTGAAGTTGGCCATCGGATCTTTGGGATTGTTTTCTGCCCTGGCCTGATAATCCTTGAGCATGGCCTGAAGCTGGCGGTCCCGGTCTTGAGACTTCGAAAACATTTCTTTGCTGATGTCGATTATCTTCATGTGGCATTCACCGTTGCCCGGGTCGAGTTCGATGAGCTGCCTGAGTTCCGACAGAGCTTCTTCATAGCGGCCCTGAGAATGATACAGGTCGGCGAGTTTGCGGTGCACATAAACGCTTTCCGGGTCTTTTTCAAGAATCTGTTTGTAAATCGCTTCAACATTGGCCAGATTATTGCGCCGGTGATAGACCTTGGCAAGCTCGGTCATGGCGAAAATATTGCCCGGATCAAGTTCGAGAACCTTCTCGAAGCATTCGATAGATTGAGTGATCGCACTTTCTTCATCTATAGATTGATCGAGGCCCTTCGACAGAAAGAGCCCGAGCTCGAGCCAGTCGCAGAAGTTCTGGCCCTGTTCGACCGCGCTTCTGATGGAAGCGCAGACGTCTGCAAGTTCCTCGGCAGAGGAAAAGTTGTTTAGAGCCTTGAATTTAAGCTGGGTGACCAGCTCGATGCGTATGTCGACATTGGTCGGAAAGTATTTTTTGGCCAGCGTAAGAGCGTCAACCGCTTCGACAATTTTCCCTTTGCGTATGTGCAGATTGCCAAGACGCAACGGCAGTTCCTTGTAGCGGGCTGACTTGTCGGCAGAGAGAGCCTGTTCGTATTCGAATGTCGCTTCATCGAACATGTTTTTCGATTCATACAGCATGCCGAGTTTGAATCGCGCGTCGAGATTGTGGTTGTCGAGGTCGATGATGCTGTCATAATGCATGATTGCCGTGTCAACGTCGCCTGACTTTTCTGCTTCGGCGGCTTTGG
The DNA here is from genome assembly GCA_035342015.1 of Candidatus Ozemibacteraceae bacterium. GTDB lineage: Bacteria > Muiribacteriota > Ozemobacteria > Ozemobacterales > Ozemobacteraceae > Rifleibacterium. The sequence goes on from DAOQWI010000031.1 coordinate 19,420, forward strand.
CAAAAGCTTCGTCGATTTCCTGACTGCGCTGCGATGCTGAAAGATTAGCAAAGAAGTCAGAGGCCGTCATATTGCCGGCGTCGATTTCGATAACCCTCTGGAACCAGACTCTTGCAGATTCATGATCGCCCTTGTCGCGGAACATGATGCCAAGTTGCAGGATCGGTTCAAGTTCAGTTGGAACGACTTCCCAGGCGGCTTGGTACTTTTCAATGGCTTCATCGACCCAGCCTTTTTCCTGAAAGATCTGGCCAAGCATGAACAGACCATGGTAATGGGTTGGGAACATGCCCAGAAGTTCCTGGAGTTCGATCGATGCTTCGTCTGGTTGGCCGGTGCGGATAAAGGTTGTGGCCAGTGAAACATACACCTCTGGCTGTTCCGGGTCGATTTCTTTGGCTTTCTGCAGGGCTTCAACAGCCTGATCGTATGCTTCGAGGCTGAGATGAAGGTTGCCAAGCTCATACCAGGCAGTCTGGTTACGGCTTTGCAGTTCGATGACCTTTTCGTATTCCATGACGGCATTTTTGAACATGCCGCGTTCAGAAAAGATGCGGGCCTGCTTGATACCTTCGTTTGCCTGACTGCTGACCTTGACATCGATAAGAGCCTGGTAATGCTCCTTGCCCTGGGCATGCAGCGGGTCGAGTTCAAGAACTCTGGTAAACTGTGCCAGAGCTTCGTTGAGCCTGCCAGCGTCATTGTAAGCAAGACCCAGTTCAAAGTGCCCAGGAATGCACGTATCGTCGAGAGTCACGGCGGTTTTAATTTCGTTAACACCGGCTTCAATCATGCCTGAATCGTTGTAGGCCTTGCCCATGTTAATGTAGATGCGCCCAAGTTCGACATGGGCGACGGCATGGTCATTCTTTTCAGCGATGATATCTTTGAAGGTCATGGTGGCTTGATCTATCATATTACTGATAGAATAGATGCGGCCCAGCTGAACTCTTGCATCGTAATTACCGTGATCCTTGTTAATGAGGCTCTTGAGTTCCATGATCGCCATTTCATGGTCGCCAGATCGGGCGTAGGCTTCAGAAATTATTGAACTGATGTCGCCGTTTCCGGGCTGGGTTTGTCTGGCTTCCTGAAGAAGTTCGATAACCCTGGCATAATCTTCGGTTGCTAGATAAAGCCTGGCTATTTCAATTGTGATTGCGACTTCCTGTGGGGCGACCATACGTGCCTGATTGAGTATTTCGAGGGCCTCTTCATACATCTGCCGGCTTCGATAAATGCGCGACATCTTAAGATAAAGGTCGACATTTTCAGGCGTGTGCTGTCTGAGGCTTTCAAGCTCATTGAGGGCTTCCTGATGGAAGTTGCGCATCAGGTATATATCTACCAGACCGGCAAGAAATTCTTCTGAGCCGCCGCTCTGTTCTTTTGCCTGTTGCAGGTAAGCCAGACCGTTGTCGTTGTCTCCTTCCTGGAGAAGAAGATTGCCAAGTTCGAGAAAAAGTCTCGGATCGCTGGCGCCCAGAGAAATTGCCTGCTTAAGAGAGGCAATCTGGTCGTTGACCCGGCCGAGTTCGTGGTAAAGTTCGCCAAGAGCGAGGTGGGCCTTGAGATCGTCGGGGTTACGCTGGATAATGACGTTGTATGATCTGATGGCATCTTCGTTCATGCCACGCTGCTTATAAATTTCGGCCAGAGATTCGTGTGGCGAAGTGTCTTCGGGGTTAAGCTGCAGAGCCTGCTGAAGAGATGTGATTGCTTCGGAGACGAATCCAAGGCGCAGGTATATCTGACCAAGCATCGAGAGCCAGGTTGAAGATGGCGAGAGCTGATGCAGGCGCAGCAGGGTAGTTACCGCATCTCTTTCGCGCCCGGTCTGAAGCTGCAGAGCCTGTAGGTCGGAAAGCAGCTCAATGTTGTTGGGTTCAACTTCAAGCAGGGCGGTAATGGCATCCATTTCTTCGGCGACCATTCCCTTGCTGCGATAGATCATACGCAGCTCACCCTTGATGTCAGTGCGTTCCGGGTCGAGTTCAAGAACTCTGACATAATAAGCATTGGCTTCTTCAATCATGCCTTTTTCGCCGTAAGAGCGTGCAAGCGTGAGTGCCAGGTCAGGATCATCGGGGTGAGCAACGCTTAAGGCTTCGATCGCTTCAAGACACAGACCGGCATCACCGCCAGCCTGAACTACTTCATACAGACGTTCAAGAATGTCAAAATCTTCAGGAGCCGATGCCAGCGCCTGGTTGTAGCATTCAATGGCACGGTTAAGGTCGCCGTTAGCGGCGTAAGATGCGGCAAGATTTTTCATCACTTCGGGTGATGAGGTATCGTGGGCGGCAATTGCTTCGTATTCTTTGATCTGAAGATCAAACTGGCCGCGCTCACCATAAAGGCTTGCCAGCTCATATCTGATTTCGAGCCAGTCTGGTTTGAGGCGGGCGATGGTTTCAAATTCGCGCAGGGCGTCGTCGCTCATTTCAAGGCGCTGATAGAGCTTGCCACAGCGGTAATAAAGTTCGACATTTGAATTGTCGAGTTCTTTGACTGCCTGGTATTTTTCAAGGGCTTCCTCGAAGCGACCTCGTGATTCAAGATCTTTGCCGATCTTGAAATGGATGGCCGGATCATTCGGGTTGAGGTATTCTGCCTTTTTGTATTCCATGACCGCATCGTTATACTGGCCATTGAGCTCGTAAGCTTCACCGAGCTCTGAATGCAGTCTGGCATTTTCTGAGTCGCTTTCGATGGCTCGCTGATAAAGGGCGATGGCCCCTTCGATATCGTTGGCGGTTATTTTAAGTCGTGCCAGTTCGATAATAGCCCTTGAAAAGCTGCTATCGATTTCAATGGCGCGGGCAAAATGCTTTTCGGCCTTGTCAATGGCGTTTCTCTGAAGGTTAAGCATGCCAAGATCGAACTGGAGCTGTTTATCTTCAGGGGCAAGCCGGGTTGCCTGATCATAGATTTCAATTGCTTTGTCTGTCTGTCCGGTTTCGATGAGAAGTGTGCCCAGAGAGCTGAGTGCCGGGGCATCAGACGGAGACAGTCTGATGATTTTTTCGAGCATACCAATTGCTTCAGGCTTGCGCCCGGCCTTCTGATGGCAGTCTGCCAGAAGTTTCATGGCCGGTACCAGGTCGGGTTTTTCAACCAGTACCTTTTCAAGTGCTTCGCTGGCCTTGGCATAATTCTGCAGCCCGTAATATGTCTGGCCCTTCTCCAGAAGGATTTCCCAGCGGTTAATCATTCGCCTGTCTCCTTACCTGCTGTATCATATACTATATAACTTTCTGTCATTCAGTCTTCTTTTTCCATGAGTTCATCAGCTTTTTCAAAAGCTTTTGCGGCTTCTTCGCCTTTGCCGAGGCCATTGTATGCCTTGCCGAGCAGGAAGTAAACCATCGAGCCGGCTTCGGCAAATTCTGAGGCCTTTTTCAGCTCTTTGAGTGCTTCTTCGAACATGCCTTTTTCGAGGTAGTCGGCACCAACCTTGACAAAAACTTCGTAGTTCTCTTCCATCTGCCCCTGAGCTTTTTTGAAAGCTTCGGTGGCTTTGGCTTTTTCGTTGACGCCCTCGTAGGCTTTACCGAGCAGGAAAAATGCCTCCCCGTTTTCGGGGGTTATGGCAACAGCCTTTTCAAGAGTTGCCGCGGCGTCACTCAGCATGCCGTTATCGAGATAGAGGCGGCCAAGCTCGTGGTAGACTTCCTGGTGGTTCGAGTCAAGATTGATGACCTTCTTGAATTCGTCGATCGCATCGCCAACTTTGAGCAGTTTGTAATAAGCCTTGCCCAGTTCGAAGTGAGCCCGGCTGTTGGTCGGATAGCGGTTGATAGCCTTCTTGTAGAGGCGCACCATCTTTTCGTAGTTCTGGTTGGCCCAGAAAATGCCACCCAGGGCATAAATGCATTCAATGAGATTTTCGTTGAGGCTCAGTGCCTGTTCGAAGTTGGCAGCAGCTTCGCTCTGGTCACCTTTGCCCAGATAAGCTTCGCCAAGCTCAAAGAAGAACAGGGCATTTTTCGGCGCTGCTTCAACCGCTTTTGAATAGAGGTCGATCATGCCGTCAAAGTTAGCTTTCTGCTTATATTGAGCCCCAAGGCGGTAAACGATGTTGAGGTCGCCAGGTCTGAATTCCAGAGCTTTTTCGAAGGCGGCAATGGCGCCGGCGACGTCGTCGAGCTTTTCACAGACTTCACCAAGTTCCTTGTAGAGCGAGTAGTTTTCGGCCTCAAGCGAAATTGCTTTTTCAAGCAGTTCTTTCGCTTCTTTCCATTCTTCGTTCGAAGCATGAATCATGCCGAGCTTCTGGTAGACGTCTACGTAGTCTTCCTGCAGTTCGAGTGCCTTTTCGAACATCAGCATCGCATCGCTGTTCTGACCGCGCTGATAATAAATGTCGCCGAGTTCGTAGTAAACAACCGCGTTTTCCGGGTCGAGCCTGATCGATTTGTTAAATTCTTCAACCGCTTCTTCGTTGCGGCCGGTATCCCGCAGATGCCTGGCCAGTTCGAGGTGAGCCCGGCGGTGCTCGGGAGCAAGGCCGATGACAGTTCTGAATTCGCTGATGGCCTGCTCGTTCTGCCCCTGGGTCGAGTAGATGACACCAAGTTCAAAGTGGGCTGAAGAATTGCGCGGGTCAAGAGTGATGACCTGACGGTAGGCATCGACAGCTTCATCGATGATGCCCTGGCTGGCGTAGGCCTTGGCCAGTTCAACATTTACCGCGATATTTGAGGGTTCCCAGACAAGGGCTTCTTTGAATTCGCCGATGGCCTTGTCGACGCGGCCCTTGTTGATATAAGCCATCGCCAGTTCGCGGTGCGGAACCGGGTTGGTATTGTCAAGCTGAATTGCCCGCGAGAAACGTTCGATGGCCATGTCGAGATTGCCCTGTTTTCGGTGAATAAGACCGATATGGGTGAGAATTTCGGCATTGTTAGGTTCGTGTTCGAGGGCGGCTTCAAATTCACGAAGGGCATCGGTAAGGCGGTTGAGATGGTCATAAACCTTGCCGAGCTCGAGGTGAATGATCGAGTTCTGCGGATCGGTTTCGAAGACACGACTGTAGAACCGCGCTGCATCTTCCCATTTTTCAAGTGACGCATATATTTTGCCGAGTCTGACAAGAGCGTCGGTGCGCTCTTCATTAATCTCAGCAACTTTCAGGTATTCATCGAGTGCCTTTTCAAGCTGACCACAATGGTAATAAGTTTCGGCGAGTCTGAATCTGGCGGCATGATTCTGCGGGTCGAGTTCGACGAGGCGTCGATAGCAGTTGCCGGCAAGTTCATAACTTTCACTGATGTAGTAAATATCGCCAAGACTGGTCAGGGCCTCGCTGAGCGATGGGTCGATCTCAAGAGCACGGTTGAATTCTTCGATTGCCTTGCTTTGTCTGTCGAGATCGAGGTAGACCTCGGCAAGTTCGACATGGGCCTGCGGCGCATCCGGCCTGATGCGGATAGCCTGCAGATAAGATTCGACAGATTTTTCGAGGGCATGGCGGTGATGATACAGGCGGCCCAGTTCAAGGTGCGCTTCGAAAATGTCAGGTTTGATGTCGACCACGGCATGCAGAGCGTCGAGGGCTTTGTCGTGAAGGTCTCTGACGATATAGATCTTGGCGAGAGACATCTGGGCAGCAACATGGTCGTGTTTGAGTTCGACGACCTTACGGAATTCATCTTCAGCCTTGTAAATCTGATTGGTGGTTTCGTAGAGTCTGGCAAGCAGTTCGTGGGCAGGCAGAGAATCGGGCGCGATTTCGATGGCACGCAGATATTCGTCTTCGGCATCTTTGAGCTTTTCGAGGCGTTCAAGCGTCTGGGCATACTGAATAATCGCTTCAACGTAAGTCGGTGAAGCAACCAGTACTGTTTCGAGAATGCCTTT
>DAOQWI010000032.1:0-4756 GCA_035342015.1 Candidatus Ozemibacteraceae bacterium
TCAAAACCGATTCTGTCACCTACGTCGGCTCAAAACAGGGCGCATTGACCGGCTCAATTTTCTCGCAGGTGCCCACCGTCGTTATCGAAATGGTTTATCTCAACAATGCCTCTAATGCCGCCTTCATCAAAGAACCGCAGAATCAGGAACTGATGGCCGGAGCTATATTGCAGGGTATTCTCGCGTATGTCAGAAGCGAACCGGAAGAAACCGCCCAGATCGATGCAATCCCGACAATGGGCGCAGTCGTTACAGATTTAGATGCCACCTCAACTATTCCCATGCCCAGGTATTGCGTAAATTTTATGCAGATACCGCATTGCAAACGTGGACCTGAGCGCTGCCAGATATGCCGCGACAGGAATATCATGCGCTGGTGTCTTCTCGACATCGACCCACCCGACCAGGACCGCGTTCAACGGCCGGTTATTGAACTTGAAATTGCCGGCGAAAAGCACTTCAGGGTTTTTGATATTATAAAAGTCTTTGAATCTGAAGAAGATATGAAACAATACATGCTGAAAAATAAATTTCCGGATCGGACATGGTTTCCATGGCCGCCCCGGAAAAGTAAAAAGTAAACCCGGTTTTAGAAGAACAGCAGAGTGTCGAGTATGAAAACCGGAATCAGAATCAGCAGTGAATATGCGATGTAGCCAAAGAATGAAGGCATTTTGACGCCAGAGGCTTCTGATATGGTTTTGACCATAAAGTTCGGGCCATTGCCGATGTAGGTATTTGCACCCATAAACACGGCACCGGCACTGATGGCCCGTAAATAGACATTCGGTATGCCGACGACTTCCCTCATCATCGAAGGGTCTTTGGCTGCCATACCCTGGGCCAGCGAAAGGTCGGTGAGGTAAGTCGGCGCATTATCAAGAAACGATGACAGAGTGCCGGTTACCCAGAAAAACTGCCACGGCTGGGTAATTCCAAGTTCAACCCCGCGTTCTTTGAGAATAATCAGGGCCGGGATCATGGTTACAAAAATGCCGGCGAAAAGAATAGCCACTTCGTTGATCGGCCCGAACGAGAAGCTGTTTTTAACGCGGCAATGCTGCGGAGTCAGGCGCAATGACATTACGGTCATGGCGATCATGACGATTTCCCTGGCGGGCGTCGGCATGAACACGGCAGAAATAATGCCGAGCAGAAACCAGGTATTGCGTTTTCCCGAAACCTTGACCGGGTCGATTTCTTCTTTGTCGCGGTTTATGGCCGATTCGGGTTCGAGACGATAGTTATACGAATCGATCAGATAAAAAGCGCCAAGCACCATTGCCAGGTTCAGCAGCCACATCGGCATCAGGCTGAGAGTCCAGAAAAACGGCACACCTTTCAAAAAGCCGAGAAAAACCGGCGGGTCGCCGAGAGGCGTCAGACAACCGCCAAGATTGCTGACAATAAAGATAAAAAATACCGGAATATGCACGATACGGGTGCGCTGTGAGTTAATCTTGAGCAACGGTCTGATCAGAACCATGCTGGCCCCGGTCGTGCCGATAAAATTCGAAAGAATGGCGCCGATAATGAACAAAATTGAGTTGTTGCGCGGCGTCGCCCTGATATCGCCCTCGACCAGAATGCCGCCCGAAACCACAAACAGTGAACCCAGCAGTACAATGAAAGAAAAATACTCTTCAGCACTCAGAATCAGTTCTTTCTGCATCTGATGCGTGATCAGATAATAAAAAACCGGCAATGCAAAAAGCCCGCTCAGCAAAGCCTTGTTGCGGTTGCGTTCCCAGAAATGCTCAAAAAGCAGGGGCGCCAGCGCGATGGTAAGCAGCCATGCTATGAAAGGTAAAACTGTGTAAAGCGGCATAAAAAACTCCTTGCGGCACTGAACAACTGAAGAAACGGACGGATGATACGCCTCTTTGCCCAAACCGCAAAAGTCATTTTCTGGCAGATTGCGGCGCTTCTAAATCTGCAAACAACCTGCACCATTTTTTTCGAACCTGTGCAAAGCATTACGCCCCTTTTATTCGATTTTCGCCATTTTTTGTCCTGCACAACTTTTGTAATGTATTTTTCAGGAAAAATTGCTATCATACCCTGCAAATATTTCAGATCGGGCAGTGCCGACAGAGCTTGGAGAGCAGTTATGATCGAAATCATCAGGGTAGCCACCCGCGAACAGATACAGACAACCGCCGCGCTGGCGGCCGAAATCTGGCAGGAACACTACACTCCGATTATCGGCGCCGGTCAGGTACAATACATGATCGGCCGTTTTCAGAGCCCCGAAGCGATAATGCAGCAGATCGACAGCGGCGAACTCGTCTATTTTCTCATTCATTTCGCCGGCAATGCCGAAGGTTACTTTGCAATTCAGCTGCGCCCGAACGAGGTTTTTCTCAGCAAGCTTTATTTGAGAGCGCGCATGCGCGGCCGCGGTCTGGCAGCCAGAGCCCTGCAGTTCGTCAAGGCGGTCGCCGCAGACAATTGCCTCAAGCGCATCAGCCTGACGGTGAATAAAAATAACAAGCTGGCTTTGCAGGCCTACGAAAAGCTTGGCTTTGCCAATGAAGGCCCCACCGTAACCGACATCGGCGGCGGCTTCGTCATGGATGACTACATTCTCGCCCTCAATATGACGAAATAATTGCCTGAGCAGCGGTCTGCCAGTCACCAAAACGTGGCAACCGCAGCGCCAGCTCGTCAGGGAAAAACTCAGAAACGAACAGTTGCCGCCCCTCAACCGGCAGCTGCAGCCACAAGGCATAGGCGTGCAGCAGATGATGCGGCGCTCCCATTTCTTCTATGTCTTCAGGGCCGAGCTGATCGTTGCAGCGCTTGATAAAATACAGCCCGTCATTGGCGTAGAGCTTATCGCCCACCAGCGGAAAACCTAGATGCGCAAGATGCGCCCTGATCTGATGTTTGCGCCCGGTTTCGAGCCTTACCAGCAGAAGACTCTCGTTGTCGCCGGCACCGAGTCGAAAGACTTCACTGCGTGCCGCCTTACCCTCCCCTTCAGCTGCCGGCAGCATTTTATAACGCACCGGTGGCTCGCCGGCCTCTTTAAGAGGCTGATCGATCATAACGTGCGACTGCGGGAAGCTGCCGGCAACAACCGCCAGATAAAACTTTTCTTTGAGAATCTGACCAGGATCACGCCTCAACCGACGGTTGGTGAAATTCTTTTTCATAAACAGCATCAGACCGCTAGTTTCGCGATCGAGCCGGTGCAGCGGGTTAAGGTCGGGCAGGCCTTCATCGCGGCGCAGAATTGCGGTCATTGTCTGAAAAATGAAACGGTGATTGCCGTGAACTGGCAGATCAGCCGGCTTGCTGACCAGAATCAGATTTTCATTTTCCCAGATCTTTTGATAACGGGTATCCAGGTCGCGTTCGTAAAAATCAGGAATGCAGAACTGCAGTTCATCACCGGGCTTGAGAATGACCTCGGGGGCGGCTTCCTGACCGTTAACCTTCAACTGGCCGCTGGCGATGCGATCGAGCCACGCAGCGCGGTCGCAGTAGGTAAAACGCCTGGAAACCGATTCAATAAGGGTTTCGCCGGCCGAATGCTCGGTTATTGAAGTTTTGAGTTCGAGGCAGAACCTCATCTTCAGACCTTATCGAGATTGGTAATGCCGAACGGAATATGAACCGACGGAATACTCTTGCCCGATGCCGATTTGAGATGCACCATCTGGTCGTCAAAGAAAATATGCGGGTGCATTACCTCGAGAATTCTGCGTTTCTCGATGCCACCAAGAAAAAAGGCCTCGTCGATGTGCATTTTCCACTTTCGCAGCGTGTTAATGGCGCGTTCATGAGCCGGGGCACTGCGGGCAGTGACGATGGCAATGCGCAGAAACCTTTTATAGCCTTTTATGCGCCTTTCCTGCAGACGATCGAACTTCTGAAACACCGACAACTGTTTGAAAAGTTTGAAAAGCGGGCCCGGGTCAAGCGGTTTGTCGGCCTGCCGCGACTCAGATTCATGAAACTGGTCGATATCATGGCTTTCCTGGAACACTTTTTCGGCCTCGTCATCGACGAGAACGCCGTCAAAGTCAAAGGCGATACGCAGTTCATCGTCGCTCATATCATCTTCGAAAGCGCTGCCGAGAACGGTTCCGGCCGGGTAACCTGCCCTGATAGCCTCTTTGACATCTTCGGCGCTGGCTGACAGAAACAGCGAGGCGTTGAAAGCCGGAATATACTTGATCGGCGACTTGCCATTCAGAAAGCCGGCCCTGATAATTTCAAGGTTGTAGTGATGCATCGAATTGAAAACGCGCAGGCCGGTATCTGGGTCATTCTTAGACAGCAGCACCACCTCGATCGGCTGTCGACCAGGAAAACGCTTGTTTATCGACAGCAGGCGCCTGACGAAAGGAAAAGCGACCCCCGGCTTCAACGGCACATTCTGCTTCTGACGCTGGTATTTGCGGTAATTGTCGTAACCGCGTTCTTTAAAGACCTTGTCAGATTCGCTGAGATCGAACAGAGCGCTCGAGGCAACCGCTATAACAAGCTTATCCTTGATTTCGAAAGGCATATATTTCCACCGCCGGTCAGATGAGATAGTTCAGGGCGTCAGGCGCCGCATCGGCAGAATCGAACGAATTCTTTACGATATACAGGAGTGCATTGAATTTTTATACCGATTCGGCCAGCGCGGCCTATCTTCGATGAGTTTTTCTATAGCGAATCAGCTCTGCTTCTTTTCGAGTTCTTCCCAGCGTTCGAGCCAGACCATCAGATTTTCTTCGAGCTCGAGCAGGCGGCTGTGCAG
>DAOQWI010000032.1:4856-24917 GCA_035342015.1 Candidatus Ozemibacteraceae bacterium
AGCGTTCGAGCCAGACCATCAGATTTTCTTCGAGCTCGAGCAGGCGGCTGTGCAGTTGCCCGGAATTCTCACCCGATTTATAAAAAGACGGGTCAGCCAGGCGCTTCTGAATTTCTGAAATCTCGGTTTCGGCTGCCTGAATCATGCCCGGCAAAGACTGCAGTTCCTGCTTTTCTTTAAAGCTCAGCTTCTGCGGCCGGTTTTCGGAAGCGGCGGCCCTGGCCTGCTGCGCCTGCCGTGCCCTTTCTGCTTCCTGGGCTTTCTGCTGCGCGTCTTCAAGCACGCGGCGTTCGGCCATCCATTCGTCATAGCCGCCGATAATCTCTCTGACTTCGCCATTACCGGCAAAAGCGACGGTGCTCGAAACCACATTGTTCAAGAAGGTTCGGTCATGGCAGATCAGCAGAACCGTGCCGCCGAACTCGACAAGCAGTTCTTCGAGCAGTTCGAGGGTTTCGATGTCGAGATCGTTGGTCGGCTCATCGAGAACCAGCAGATTGGCCGGCATTGTAAACAGCCGCGCCAGCAGCACGCGGTTACGCTCGCCGCCGGAAAGAATGCTGACTTTGGTTTTTGCCCGCTCTGAATTGAACAGAAAATTCTGCATGTAGGTAATGATATGAATACTGCGCCCGTCGACTTCGACTGTATCGCCACTGGGCTGCACGTTTTCCCAGACGGTTTTCTGCTCATCGAGCTGGGCTCTCATCTGGTCGAAATAAACCGTTTCGAGGCTCGTGCCATAGCTGACTTCGCCGGTAGCCGGCTGCAACTGACCCAACAGAAGCTTAACCAGCGTTGTTTTGCCGCAACCGTTGGCACCGACGACGCCGATCTTGTCGCCACGGCAGATTTTCAGCGAAAAGTCTCTGATGATCTGTTTATCGCCATAGGCAAAACTGATGTTTTTCGCTTCGATAACGTCGCGGCCTGAGTTAGCCGCCTGGCTGATCTGCATGTTGACCTTGCCGACATGCTGCCGCCGCTGTTTTCTCTCTTCGCGCATTTTTTTCAGCGCTTTGACACGGCCTTCGTTGCGGCTACCGCGGGCCTTGACGCCTTTTCTGATCCAGACTTCTTCCTGGGCGAGTTTTTTGTCGAAGCGTTCCCAGTCTTTCATTTCGGCGGCAAGAACTTCTTCCTTGCGTGCCAGAAAGGTGTCGTAGTTGCATTCCCAGTCGTAAATACGGCCGCGGTCGACCTCGATGATGCGGTTCGCCAGCCGGCGCAGCAGCATGCGGTCATGGGTAACAAAGAGAATCGTGATGCCGGTGCGCAGAAGAAAATCTTCGAGCCAGGCGATTGTATCGATATCGAGGTGGTTGGTCGGTTCGTCGAGCAGCAGCACGTCCGGCTGCGAAACCAGGGCCGCCGCCAGCAGCACCCGGCGTTTCTGCCCGCCCGAAAGACTTTCATAGCGCCAGTCACCGTCGATATCCATGCGCGAAATGATGCGGCCGATATCGTCGAGCAGTTTCCAGGCTTCGAGTTTGTCCATCTGCTGGCGCAGAACTTCGAGCTCTTCGGCGGCATCGGGGCTGCCCGCTTTGAGAGCATTCTCAGCTTCGTGATAACTGACAATCAGTCGGCCGCTTTCGCCGAGGGCATCGGCGATAATGGCAAATGCGCTGCCCTGAAGATCCAGCGGAATATTCTGAGCGAAATAGGAAACCCGCACATCGGTGCCGGTCTGAACGGTGCCGGAGTCAGGCTTGACTTCGCCGGCCAGAGTGCGCATCAGCGTCGTTTTTCCGGCCCCATTGCGGCCAAGCAGGCAGATGCGCTGGTTTTTCTCGATCTGCAGGTTGAGGTTCTCGAGAATGACCGTACCGCCGAAAGAAAGGCTGACATTCTGCAGTGAAACAAGTGCCATTTCGCTCATTATCTCCAGAAAAGCGTAAAATTTCAGACAGACAGCATACTCTAAACCGCCCCGGCAGGCGAGAAAAATCTATATTTACACACCTGATACAAGCTGACTGCCAGACAAGGCCGCCGAACCGGTAAGCCAGATTTTAATTATGCAGCGATCAATAATAATGGCCCGGGTGGCTGCGTGATGGTAAAATGCGCAGAGATAAATAACCGGAGAGTAACTGATGCATCGGCCGCCTGAGTGTCTTTATGCCGCTTTTGATACCTACCCTGCACCGAAGGGAGCGGCAATTCACATTCGCGAATTTTCTGCCGCCCTGTTCGAGCATTTTGGCAGTGGGCTGCTGCTGGCACTCGGTTCGCCAGAACTGCCGGCCTGGCAGTTCGAAGGCAACTGTGAAATACGGCGAATGATCTCTGATGAACACAACTTTCTCAGAAAAGCCGGTGAATTTTCACAGTTTGTGCAGTTTCATGCAGAGCTTCTGAAAAATGACCTCAGAATCGCGCATTTTCGCGACCCATGGGGCGGGCTGCCGATTCTGCGCGGGGTTGCATCGCAGTGCCGCACCGTATTTGAAGTCAATGCCCTGCCGTCGATCGAGCTGCCGGTCAGGTTCAGAAACATCACTTCGGTGGCGCTCGATAAAATCAGAAACATCGAAAACGAATGTCTGCAACGATCAGACGCGATAATCTGCCCTTCTGACGTCATTCGCAACTTCCTGATTGAGCGTGGCGTTGATGCCGGAAAAATCACTGTCATCAGAAACGGTGCTGTTATAATTGACCCGGCCGGCCTGCAGCGCCCGGAAGCTGCCCCTGAAAATTACCTTGTCTATGTCGGCGCCGTACAATCATGGCAGGGCATCGAAGTTCTCTTCAAGGCCATGACCTTTCTTGCCGACATGCCTGATTTAAAACTCGCCCTCTGCGTTTCAGGCAGCAAGCAGCGCCTCAAATTTCTCAGCAGGCTGGCAGAGCGCATGCAGATAAACGACCGGCTGATCTGGCAGTATCGCCTGAACCAGAACGAACTGCTGCCCTGGCTGGCACATGCGCGCATTTCTTTGGCGCCGCTTACCGAATGCAGCCGCAATCTGCAGCAGGGCTGCTGCCCGTTGAAAATTCTCGAATCTATGGCCATGAAAGTGCCGGTCATCGCTTCAGACATGCCGGTAGTCAAAGAACTGATCGATCACAATCAGACCGGCTGGCTGGTGCGCCCCGACCGACCTTCTGAGCTGGCCAGGGCAGTACGCATCCTGCTGGCAAACCAGGCAGAAGCCGACAGAATCAAAAATGCCGCGCACGAAAAGACATTGCGTGATTTTTCGTGGCAGAAGGCGGCGACAGAGCTGCGCGCCCTTTATAATCAGCTGACTGGCGCCGGCATTGTTTCCGAAAAATTGTGAACAGAAAATAGGTGTATGCTATACTGCGAGGGTCAGTAGAGAGGAGACCGCGATGAAATTGTTTTCAGCCCTGCGCAAATATTTTGCCCTGACTTCAGCTCAGCGGCAGTTCATTTCGAAAGGTATCTGGGCCTGCAACCAGCCGCCGGCAGCAATCATCAATTTTCTTAAACCTCTGGCAGCATTTGATTCTGACCTCGACAAAGGCCGTGATCAGCTGATGAAAATTGGTTGTGGCGGCCTCATTCTGTCTTTCGTCGTTGCCATAATGGTTGGCAATGAAGTTATCCCGGAATCTTCAGCTGGTATTGCCATGTTTATGGTTTTGACGCTCGGACTCGGCTCATTTATCGCCCGCTGGCTGCTCGGCAGCATGGACATGCACAACAACCTGCGAATGTTTGTCGTACCCCTTCTCAACACCCTGCAGCAGGATATGGCGCCTGGTAAAAACATGATTTTCAAGCTTGATCTGCGCGGCAAGACCTGCAAAAGCAAGATGATCAGCCAGAAACACGACAATCCCGGCTGGTTCAGATACCCGAAACTCAGCACCTATAATTTCAAGGACTACTGGTTCAGCTGTATTGCCCCACTTGTCGATGGCTCGACCCTTAAAATAACTGTCGACGACAAGATCCGGCAGCGCAAAAAAACCTATTCGAGCCGCTCCGGCAAGACCAAGTTCAAGACGAAAATCAAGATCAAAAGCAAGATAAGCGCCTCGCTGGCCATGAAAAACAAAACCTATGACCTCGAAAAGACCGGGTCGCTCACCAATCTCTGCGACAGGCTGAAAGTCAAAGATAAAAACCGGCGCAAAGCGGTTGGCATGACGGTTTATCAAATTTCAACCAGCGAAGACTCAGTAATGGAACCGGCGGTATGCCTGAATCTGGTTGGTAAAATTCTTATGAACGCCGCACCGGCGAAAGCGAAAGGAGCCTGAGATGGAAAACTGCAGCATGAAAAGAGGGTTCTTCTTTCTGCGCCCCTGTGACCACCCGGCGCGCCGCCAGTGCACGCTCTGCGGCAAACCTTTCTGTGACGAACATCTGCGCATCAGACCCGGCAAAAACGAACCGGCCTGCCTTGACTGCCTGGGTAAAGAACTGCAGAAGCCTAACCGTGGCAGTGATTATGAAGACGATCTTTTCGACCCGGGCTGGTCTTATGGCTACCGCCGCAGTTTTTACTCCGGTTCGCATTATCGCCCCTGGTATATCGGCCAGGCAAATGCAGACACCAGTTTTGACGGGCATGAAGTCAGGGTTTTCGACAGTGAATCAGCTGATGATTTTGACGATGATCCGAATGCCGAAGCAGACGGATTTGACAGTTGATGCGCATTCTCTGGCTCACTGAGAATTACCCGCCCCGTCGGGGCGGCATGGCGCAGGCCTGCGACCGAATTGTACACAATCTGCGAAAAGCGGGAATGCTGGTCGATCTGGTATTTTTCTCGTGTGCGGCGACCGAAACAAGAGTCATCGAGAGGCAAAACGGCCGCGAGATCGTGGCCGCGATGGGTGAAAGTCATGCCCATGACCTTAACTGCCTGTACAACCTGCTTACAAGCCCGGCCAACCGGCAGGATTACACGCACATCGTCGCTTTTGGCGGCAATCTGCCGGTTATTGCCCTGCCGATTTTCAAAGCCTGGCTTGGCTGTCGTGCCATAACTCTCTTTCGCGGCAATGATTTCGACCTCGGGGTTTTTGTGCCACAGCGCCGACTCGCACTTTATGACGCTATTGCGGCATCCGATGCCGTCTGTGTTCTCAGCAGTGAAATGCGGCAGCGCGTTGCCAGTCTCAGACCACAGGCCAATATCAGAATGATCACGAATGGTATCGACCTCGATATGTGGCAACCGCAGGCTTTTGACATCGACAACGCCAGAAAATGGCGTGCAGAAAACAGCAGTGCCACCAGACTGGTTGTCGGTCTGATCGGCCAGTTCAAAAACAAAAAAGGCGGCCTCTTCTTTCTCGAAAATGTTATTGCCGCCGGGCTCGAAAACGCCATGCAGTTTCTCATTGTCGGAGACATGGAACCGGCAATGCAAAGCTGGCTGAATGAAAAACAGCAGGCTCTCAAAGCCAGTGTAATGCCGTTCACCGATAGATTCGAGCTGATCTGCCGCTATCTCGCCTGTGATTTCATCGCTCTGCCATCTCATTACGACGGCATGCCAAATGTTCTGCTTGAAGCCGGAGCCCTTGGTCTGCCGGTGATCGCCGCCAGAACCGGCGGTATCAGCGAAGTACTGCCTGCCGAAACGCAGACGTTGACTTTCCACCCGGGCGACGCAGAAGGCTGCCGCCAGGCACTGCAGAACGCCGTTTCCATGTCTACCGACAACCGACAACTGGCCGGCAAAGCGCTGCAGACAAGAATAAACAATGACTTTACCGTTGCCAGAGAAACTTCAGCTTATCTTCAGCTGATAAATTCAATATAAAAGAGGAATTTATGACAACCAGAAAAATCGCCGGTCTCATCACTCTGATGCTAAGCATCTGCATTTCTTTGTTTGTTGCCGGTTGCGGCGAGCAAAAAGCACCAGCCACACCGGCACCGGCAGTACAACCTGCTGCGGGCAGTCAGCCGGAATCAGCCCGACCGGCCGGCGAGTCTGGCGAAAGTTATCTGGCACGTTTTAAATTCAAGGCCGGCGACGGTTCAGAAGCCCTAAGTATCAAGCGTTACAAAGACCATGACAAGATCGAACTGAGTTTTGAAGGAACCACCTCGGTTTTTAAAGGCAGAACCGAAGTGGCCGACCGGGTAAAATACAAGGAAGTTGCCGGCGAAGCAGGCGAAAAGCAGCTGGTTGCAGAGGTAAAAATCAAACCCGACAGCGTCAAACTTGTCGATGAAAAAGAAGCACTGATCTGGAAAATCAAATTCAACGACGACAAGATCAAGATCAGTGACAACGAAGACGGCAACAATTCATGCGAAATCAAGATCAAATCGGCTGATAAGGGCGAGATTCGCGACCAATCCGGTAACGAAATCGGCAATGTCAGGTTTTACAGCGACAATGGCAAGCTTAAAGTAAAAGATGCTGCCGGCGCCGAAATACTGGTTACCAAAGACAGCCAGTTTTCCCTCGCCCCCGGAGTCATTCTTTTCAAGCACATTCCCCTCGCCCACCGCGCCATCATCATTTCAGAGATTCTTCGCCGGGGCAGATGAAAACCCTGTATTACTGCTTTGGCGGTGGCCTCGGGCACTTCACCCGTTTTGTCGCCTGGTGTCATACTACCGGCGAAAAGCCTGTGCTGCTGACCAACTGCCCGGCCGCCACCGACAGCCGGTTGCTTCCGGCTGGTGTTACATGCCTGATGCCTGAACAGTCGGCTGTTAACAAAGATGGTCTGCGCGCATGGTTAAAAGAACAACTGCTTGAGCAAAGACCTGACCGACTGATCATCGATGCTTTTCCCGGAGGGATATTCGGCGAGCTTTGTGAGATGCCTGAACTTGGTGCGATCGAATGCGTCTACCTTGCCCGGATTCTACAGCTCGAAAAATATCTGCAACGGACCGATCAGCTGAAGTTGCCCACGATAAGCAGTATTTTTGAGCTCGAAAAGCTCAAGCCTGAACACCGGGACTTCAATCGGCAGTTATGCAGCAAAATCAGTAAAGTCGAGCTTATTGACCCGCCTGCCCGTATGGTTGAGCACATTGCCCGGCAATTGCCTGCAGAATTTTCACTGATTCTACATTCGGGCCCTGATAACGAAGTCGAAGAGCTCTGCCGTTATGCGATAGAAACCAGTGAGATCAGGGGTTCTGCACCCCATTTTGTCGTGGTATCTTCTGGCAACAGACCAGCCGTCTGCCCACCGACAGCCATTCACTTCAATCTTTGGCCGGCGGGCTGGCTCATTGAAAAGGCCAATTCGGTATTTTCAGGCGCCGGATTCAACATTATCAGACAAATGCAGGGCACAAAAAAGCCGCACTATGTAATGCCATTTGCAAGAGCTTTAGATGACCAGTTTTTCAGGTTCGCCAGCAGCCGTTGAATCAGAAATAGCCGGCTTCGCGCAGTGCCGAAGTTAAAACCGCAAACTGCGTCTCGAGACGCTGAAACGCAGAATCCAGTTCTTCATTCTTGCCGGTCTTGATCAGATTTTCAAGTTCAAGAGCAGCCTGGTTGAGTGCCTTTGCCGAAATATTTGCCGCAGAACCCTTTATATTATGGGCAAGTCGCCTTGCATCATCATAGTCTTTCTGAGATATAGCCAACTTCAACTCGCTTACGTGTAATGGGGTATCACTGAAAAAAGCTTTAACTATGCGCCTTACCAGAGCCATATCATTCATAAGCCGGCTCTGCAGTTCCTTTTCTCCAAATACTTCCAGTTCTGAATATCCCATACCTTTCTCCTGCACTATTTCTGCGACCTGAACCGGTTGCGTTTTTTCTTTTGAAAGCCACAGCGACAGTTTCTCTACCAGATCTTTCGGCTGTACCGGCTTGGCAATATAATCATCCATTCCGGACTGAATACATCTTTCCTTGTCGCCCTGCATTGCATTTGCCGTCATTGCGATTATCGGAACAGCAGGGTTGAGCACGGAAGTGGCGCCGCTGCGAATCGTTCTCGCCGCGTCAAAGCCGTCCATCATCGGCATCTGACAGTCCATCAATACCAGCTGATACGGTTTCTGTTCAAGAGCAGCAATCGCTTCCGCACCATTATTTACAAGATCAACTTTATAACCCAGTTTTTTGAGAATTGCCAGAGCCACTTCCTGATTAGTGTAATTATCTTCAACAAGAAGAATTCTGACGTTGCGGCGATTGGCCTCAGCCACCTGATGACGGGTAATAAGAGTCTGAGAAACGGCCCCGGTGTCGAGCCCGGCTACCATTGCAAGACAATCATGCAGTTGCGATTGCCTGATTGGCTTGGTCAGATAGCCAGAGAAACCGGCCTTCTGGATCCAGGCGGCATCGCCACGATGACCGAGCGAAGTGAGAAGAATCAGCCGGGTCGAACTGACCTTTGAGTCCTGTTTGATCAGCATTGACAGTTCGCGGCCATCCATTTCCGGCATCAGCATGTCAAGAAGTGCAATCCGATATGGATCGCCTTTGTCTACGGCTTGTTTGAGCATGCTCAGAGCAGACCTGCCGTCTTCTGTCTCTGAATAGCGACATCCCCAGTTAGCCAGCAGACTGGTAACCAGCAGGCGGTTAACCGCGTGGTCGTCGACAACGAGAATGCGGATTCCCTTGATATCAGCAACCGGCAGTTCTTCTGTGTGATTTTTTTCAGCCTGTTTACGGAAACAGGCAGTAAACCAGAATTTTGATCCTTCATGCAGCCGGCTCTCTACACCAATCTTGCCGCCCAGCAAAGTGGCAAGCTGTTTTGAAATGGCCAGTCCAAGGCCGGTTCCACCGAACTTGCGGGTTGTTGAACCATCCACCTGGGTAAACAGGTTGAAAAGACGCCCAAGACTATCTTCTGGAATCCCGATTCCGGTATCTTTGATGATAAACCTGAGCACAACTTCATGCTCGCTCTCATGCTCATTCTCAACAGTTATGACCACTTCGCCCTTTTCGGTAAACTTGACCGCGTTACCGACAAGATTGATAATAATCTGTCGCAGCCTGCCAGGATCACCGACCAGAAATGATGGCACCTCGGGGGTAATGAGGCAGGCAAGCTCAAGATTCTTTTCATGCGCCTTGATTGCGAGCATTTCAATTGCGTCTTCGACAGTCGTGCGCAAATCAAAGTTGATTTCTTCGAGATTCATTTTTCCGGCCTCGATCTTGGAAAAATCGAGAATATCATTGATCAGCGCCAGCAGGTTTTCAGCACTGGAGCGCACGACCTCGGCATACTGTCTCTGATCTGGCGAAAGCTCTGTATCAATAAGCAGACTGCTCATGCCAATTATGCCATTCATCGGAGTTCTTATCTCATGGCTCATATTGGCAAGAAATTCACTTTTGGCCTGGTTGGCCTGATCAGCCTGAGCGGCCAGTTCGCGCGCTCTGCTTGTGATTTCCTGAAGTTCGGCGTTCGCTTTTTCAAGTTCAGAGAGAGTTTCGGTCACTTTTTCTTCGGCAAGCTTACGCCGGTCTATATCGATTATGACACCATCGAGCCAGAGAAGATGCCCATTTTCATCGTAGACGCCCTGACCGCGTTCAAAAACCCATATAAACCTGCCATCACTGCGCCGAACACGGTATTGCATCTCATAGGGTTTTCTATTATGAATGCAGTTCCGTAAAATCTGATCGTTGGAGCGCAGGTCATCCTCATGAATAACGCTGACAAAAGAGCGAACAGCGTTGCCGATGAAATCTTCGGCAGGGTAACCGGTCAATCTCTGCACTTCGTCACTGACAAATTCCATGGTCCAGAGCTGGTCATTCAGACAGCGGTATGAAATGCCAGGAAGGTTTGCCACAAGGGTTTTGAGCCGTTCTTCACTGCGGCGCAGTTCTTCTCTGATTTTATACTGGTCAGTCACATCATGAAAAACCAGAACCACCCCTTTGATTGCCCCATCGGCATCGCGAATTGGAGCTGCGCTGTCGGCAATCTGCCTCGCTGTCGCATCTCTTGAAATCAGTGTGGTGTCACTGGCAAGCTCGATAATTTCGCCTTTTTCGAGAACTTCATGCACCGGGCAGCTTACTGGACTGCCTGACTTATAACTGACAGCCTTAAAAACATCGTTGAGATGTGTTCCCAGGGCTTCATGCAGTGTCCAGCCGGTCAGTTTGAGTGCAATCGGGTTGATTCTGGTAATTATGCCTTCGAGATCAGTTGCGATAACAGCATCACCAATAGAATTAAGTGTGATGAAAAGATCATTTTCCCTTTCGCGCAATTCACGTGATCTCTCAGCCACCAGAAGCTCAAGATCGAACTGCCGACTCCTGAGAAACCCGACAAAAACCGTCAATAAAAGGGTAATCACGACTCCGACAGCCGCCGTAGCCCCGACTGATCGCTCAAGCCTGCCACTGGCAAGATAACTTGGGCCCGGGTGAACATTCAGCATCAGACAGCGACCGAAAATGAACATCGGATAACGCAGATGCATCTTTTTGTCGTGAACGAAAGCGCTGTCCGTGCCAAAACTCGATTCTTCTGGAAAAGCCGCAAGGACCCTGGATGAATCAGCACTACAGTCGTTAACGGTCAAAAAGACCCCCTCGTTACCGACATAGCTGCCGGGAATGATACTGTTGATGATATCCTGCACTGAAAAAGCGACACAGACAAAACCTGTCAGCGCTTTTTCATCAAAAACCGGCTGAATGACTATTAAGCGGTTAGCATCTTCTATGGCAGCGATGCTGCGGCGACCAAAAAATTCAGAACAAACCAGACCAGTCTTCGAGGCCTCGTCGATAAGCTTTTTGAATTCAGGGCCACCATATAAGTTGTAACCCTGCCAGCGAGGATTGGCCTCGAAAGGAAAAACGAAAGCAATCGGGAAATAAACATTGGAAGATGCGACTGGTGTTCTTTTTCTGTCCTGGTCGAGAGAAAATAAAGAAAAGCCTTTGAAGCCCTGGCTTTTAATCTCGTCAGTAAACACAGCAACATCTGAAGCTGGCAGCTTCGGAACCCAGGCCCACGCCTGTACTGACAGCGACCTCGCCAGAGGCCTGACAAAATAGGAAAATTCGTCGTAAGTTTTTCTGATCTTACCATGGCCCAGAAGGTTGGCAAGCTGCTCAAGATCTCGGCGAAGCTGTTTAAAGGAGGCGCTGACCAGCTGATTCTTTGCGTCGGCGATCCAGCGAAACTCCTGCCGGTTTCTTGAGGCTTCAGTTTCCTGAATGAGGTTGGTGATAAAAAGGGTCGCCAGAAGACCAAAAACCAGAGAAATGATTGTTTCTGCGTGGGCCAGCAGCCACAATGATTGTTTCAGTGGAATTGTTTCGCGCCAGAGAAGCAGAAAAAAACTCAGCAGGGCGACAAAAGAAAGCAGCATGTTTGTCTTGATGACCCGCAGACGAATCTGCATCACCAGACTTTTCCATTCATCTGCCAGCACGTCAATGCAAAGAAGCATAAGAACTTCATTGGTTTTCTGATCAGGCACCGGCACCAATGTCGAAATGAATGTACCGTACTCGTCGGTGTAGGGACCGATTACCGCTGGCTTACCATCGTCAAAAACCTTCCATATTCTGGGATCCGGCTTTTCATACACCGTACCGACCGGAGAAGCAAGAGGGTCATCAGCTGCGTAGTTCTCTGGACCAAAAACCAGCACAGAATCTTTTTTTGCAATGGTGTAAATCCCGTTCAGACCAGAATTTGAGCGGCTATAAGCCTGCATCTGACTTCTCAACCTTAGAAAAGATGGATTTTTTTCGTCTTCGGCAGTGAAAGTCAGGGCGCGAATATGGTCAGGATTCAATGTTTGAGCTATGGCAACAGCATTTCTTAGAGTTTCATGGCGAAACTCACGGTCGTATGCCTTGCCACGCCAGTCGGTAACCCACCAACCGACAACCAGAAGCATCAGTATCAATGATGGCAGTAACAGTCGGCGAAAAGACGCTGAATCTTCACTTTCTGGCATTTTGCGGCGAAAATGCAGCCAGAGGCCTGTCATTATCAAAATGGCGCAAAGGGCTCTAAAAGCGACTGTCGGCAAACCCGCGACGGCTTCAAATACCTCTGAGTTAATGCTGTTTGATGGCCAGAGAGCTGAGGGCGAAACCAGAATGCCAGCAAAAATTCCATAAAAAACCATAAAAATGACAGACAGCATAAGTTGCCGGCTGCCGGTGTATCTCGTCTCATACATAAGAACCCATGCCGCCAGCAATGAGCCCGGTAATGCCAGAAAATAACGGCAACCGGTAATAAGGGCATCAAGGCCATAAAATCCGCAAAGGCTGGCCAGCATCAGCAATAAGAGGCTAAACCAGCGCGGCAGGTGTAAATCACACCGGGTCGTCAGGCTGCGTCGGCCAAATTCCAGCAATGCCAGAAAAGAAGAGGCAAGCATCAGGCTGCGGGCAAAATTCAGCCAGAAATCATCTGCAACAAAAATTGCCCAGAGGTCGAGCCATTCGTTTATACCATGCAGAAAACCGAAAAGTGAAAATGATTTCCAGTGCAGTTGCGCCTCTTCGGACAACACTGAAAAACGCCATGCCACAATCGACAGCATGAAAAACGCAATGCCGTAAAGGAAATAAATATAGTCAAGCTGGCTTGCAAACCAGTTTTCGGGCATGACTCAAACTCTCAATTCTCGATCATTTCGATTTTGTATTTAAAGCATATATAAGCCCATTATATCGGGCCGCATAAAATAAAACAACCCCCGCCGCCAGAGGCGACAGGGGCTTGAATTCAGATTTTAAAGCTTGGCGCGACTCATGGCTGCCATCGCTTCGAGGCCGATTGTCAGCATTCTTTCTTTGCCCCTTGTAACCTTTTCACCATGCGGATCATAGTTACCCTCATCCCATTTAAGTGGGTTGCCGTCGACGGTAGCGATGGCGCCGGCCCTGACGCCGCGCAGAGACGCGATTACATAGAGTGCCGAAACTTCCATTTCGACGCCAGGAACGCCGGCTTTGCTGTAAAGCTCAAGCGAAGAAGGCAACACCCCGGGGTAGAAAAGATCGCTGGTAACCATGATACCGCGGCGATACGGTGCCTGAATATCTTTGCAGACCTTTTCAATTGCCTGGCAGACTTCTGCGTCAGCAATCGCCGGATAGCCAAGCGGCACCAGCAAAGGTGTGACGCCGTCCTCTCTTACCGCACCGGTAGCAATGATATGGTCACCCTGACCGAGGTAATCCTGCAGGCTGCCGCAGGTGCCGACTCTGACAATTACCTTTGCGCCAATTTTGATCAGCTCTTCAAAACAGATCGACGCACCGGCTGAACCAACTCCGTGTGAGGTGATAGTAATGCGTTCACCCTTGAAAACACCGACAAAAGTGCGGTATTCGCGATTATAGGCAAGCTCTTCAAAGCTCTCGCAAAGTTTTGCAATTTTTTCTGCGCGTGCCGGGTCACCGCAGACAAGAACGTAAGGAGAAATCTGGCCGGCTTTAAGCTTCAGATGAGGAGTCATATCAATCCCTTTCCTGTTTGGTTTACCTAAAGACTATACTAATTCCGGCGCGGCCGGTCAACTTTACTGGCTGCTCATTTTTTACACACCAGATTATGCCCTCTTATTAAGCAGACTCCTGCCTCGCGCATCGCCACAACACTCATCCAGTGCTGGTTTAAATGCAGTTTCTATAAACTGGCACACAAAATGCGTTACCTGGTTTGCATTCTTAACGAAAGGAGGAGTGTTATGATGGACCTCAGCATTCTCGTGTTTTTTCAACGCTGGTTAATAGCCAGCAACAAGGAATTGAACAGTCACCGCATGCCTGACCACCGCAACGAGGGCGACCTGAACGGGCACCCTCCGTTTAACCGGGGCCGCTGATTCGGTTAACCCCGTATCAACAGATAAAATAATGCCTGGCCTGCGACCAGCGGGCCAGGCGGCAGACAACAAAAATTCGCACATCACAGCCTCTGAAGCTTGCTCTTTGTGATAAGCTGGCGAAAATTTCAACAAAACCGCATCTGGTCAAAATGAAAAAGTCTGCCCATGCCCAATCATTCCAAAGCGCCATAAAGGTTCTCAGTCGCTGCTTCAGCTTCTTAAAACCTTACTGGCATCTGACCCTCGGCGGCTATCTTGCGCTGATTGCGATCAACGCCCTTACTCTGGCTATTCCGCAGTTTATCCGCTGGATAATCGATCATGGCATCAGCCAGGGAAACCGCCAGCTGGTCATCAATGCCGTGCTCGGCCTCGTGTGTCTCGCCATGCTGCGTGGTCTGCTCACCTATCTTCAGGGACGCTGGACCGAAACAGCTTCACAGAATGTCGCCTGCGACCTGCGCCAGAAAATTCACGCACAGCTTGCCAGACTCTCGTTCTCTTACCACGACCGCGCCGAGACTGGGCAACTGCTGTCGAGAGCCGTTCAGGATGTCGAAAGGATCCGCTTCATTACCGGCAGAGCCTTCGTCAGAATCGCCGATGGAATTGTTCTTCTCTCCGGAACCGGGCTTTTTCTCATGCATATCGACCCGGTTCTCGGGCTGCTGGCACTCTCGACCATGCCATTGATCATCTGGCGGGCACTCTATCTCGGCAGCCGGCAAAGACCCCTGGCGTTACTGATTCAAAAACAATTAACAAGACTGACGACGCGACTCGAACAGAATCTGCGCGGCATACGCATTGTCAAGGCCTTCACCCAGGAAAACGCCGAAATTACAAAGTTCAACCGCGAGAACAACCGCTGGCTGTCTCTGTCTGGCCGCTCTGCCAGATTGCAGGCATTCAACGCCCCGCTTATCGACCTGATCGCCAACCTGGGCACGGTTATCGTGATTGCCGGCGGCGGCTGGCTTGTAACCCGCGGCACCCTGACAACCGGCGATCTGGTTGCCTTTACCACCTGCATCGGCCTGCTCGCCGTGCCGGTGCGGCGCCTCGGCAATATCGTTTCGGCCCTGGCACAGGCTGTTGCATCCGGTGAACGGGTTTTTGAAATTCTCGACGTGGTCTCAGAAGTGCACGATCGCCCAGGAGCCGTGCATCTGCCGGCAGTTCGCGGCACGGTAAGTTTCGAAAATGTCTGTTTTGCCTACACACACGGGCACAACATCCTCAAAGATGTTTCTTTCGAAGCCGCACCGGGTCAGATTACCGCCCTGGTAGGCCGCACCGGATCAGGAAAATCAACTATCATCAATCTGCTGCCGAGATTTTACGAAGCGACTGCCGGGCGCATCAGCATCGACGGGCACGACATCAGAGACGTCACCCTGGCTTCACTTCGCGACCAGATAGGTATCGTGCTGCAGGAAACCACTCTTTTTGCGGCCACAATTAGAGAAAACCTGCTTTTCGGAAAACCCGGCGCCAGTGAAAACGAAATGATCGAAGCAGCCATTGCCGCCCAGGCCCATCAATTCATCATTCAAATGCCATCTGGCTACGATACACCGGTGGGTGAAAAGGGCGTCACCCTTTCTGGAGGCCAGAAACAGAGGCTGGCGATTGCCCGCACCCTGCTGCGCAACCCGCGCATTCTCATTCTCGACGATGCTACCGCCAGCGTCGATACCGAAACAGAACAGCTGATTCAAAAGGCTCTCGACACACTCATGTCAGGCCGCACCTGCTTCATAATCGCCCAGCGACTCAGTACTCTGCGCCGGGCCGATATGACTCTGGTGCTCGACCACGGCCGGGTAATTGCCCGCGGGTCGCATGAGCAACTGCTTTCCACTTGCGGTCTTTACTCAGACATTTACAATCAGCAGTCACAGGTGAGCCGCTTATGAGTTTTTCAATCGGATCTTCGGGTTCAGCAATGGGGCCGCGCACTGCCATGAGCAGTTTTGGCCGGGAAAATGCCGGCCAGGCCTTCAACCCGCACGTTTTTCGTCGGCTGCTGAAGCTTTTGCGGCCGCACCGCAGACGCATGCTGGCAGCCCTGATTCTGATGTTGTTAAATTCAGCCCTGGCCCTGACCATTCCTTATCTGATAAAGGTTGCCATTGATGATGACATTGCCACGCATAATGTCGACGGGCTTTTGCAGACAGCATTCATGATGACCGCCGCCTTTATCGGCATTTATCTGGCCGCTTCACTGCAACAGCATCTGCTGGCCAAAATCGGCCTCAGGATTTTAACCGCCCTCAGATCCAGACTGTTCAGGCATCTACAACTTCTACCACTCGAATGGCACCACAAACACATTGTCGGCGTCACAATTTCGCGGGTAATCAGCGATGTTTCCGTTATCAACGACCTGCTTTCTGAAGGCGTCGCCACATTGATCGGTGATACGGTTCTGCTGGCCGGGATTGTCGGCGTCATGCTGGCTTTTCATGTTCCACTCGCCCTTGCCGCCTTTACCGTGGTTCCGCTCATGCTTGCCGCAACCTGGCTGTTTTCAAAAAATGCCAGAATTGCTTTCAGGCAGACCCGTCAGCGCATTGCGGCGGTTGTCGGGGGCCTGGCCGAAGATATTTCCGGAATCAGGGTCATTCAGGCCTTTGCTCGCGAAGGCGTTTCGGCCGACCGCTTCAACGAAGTCAACCAGGCAAACCGTGACGCCAATATCAGGGCCATGTCTCTGTCATTCATATTTCTACCAACCGTAGATTTTCTTGGTGTGCTTGCCACCGCAATCGTGCTTCTGTATGGCGGCCTGCTGGTTGCCCGCGGTGAAACCACCATCGGCGTCGTTGTGGCCTTTATCGCCTACGTAACCAGATTTTTTCAACCGATCCAGGATCTCTCGCAGCTTTACACCACTATGCAGTCAGCCATGGCCGGCGGCGAAAGGGTATTCGAGCTGCTCGATACCGTGCCGGCGATCCAGGATATCGAGTCTGCGGGAGACATTGGCGAAGTTACCGGAAAAATTGAGTTCAGGCAGGTAGATTTCTCTTATATTGCTGAGTCTCCGGTGCTCAAAAACATCGACCTGACGCTTGAACCGGGTCAGACAATGGCCATTGTCGGGCCGACCGGAGCCGGCAAAACCACGATGGCCAACCTGATAATGCGCCTCTACGATGTAACTGCAGGAGCCATTCTTATAGATGGCCATGACCTGCGGCAGTTTACCCAGTCTTCACTGCGCCGCCAGATGGCGCTGGTTCCGCAGGAACCATTTTTATTTGGCGGTTCGGTGGCTGATAACGTCAGATTTTCGCGACCAGAAGCTTCTGCCGATCAAATTATCAGGGCAGCAGAAATGGCCAACGCCCATAATTTTATCGTTTCTCTGCCGGAAGGCTATGCGACAAAAATACTTGAGGGCGGCGTCAACCTCTCGATCGGTCAGAGGCAGCTGCTGAGCATCGCCAGGGCCGTGCTCGCCGACCCACGCATTCTTATAATGGATGAGGCGACAGCCAGCATCGATACCCTTACCGAAACCCTGATTCAGGACGCCCTGCAAAAACTGCTGACCGGCAGAACCTCGCTGATTATTGCGCACAGACTGACAACCATCAAGAACGCAGATCAGATATGCGTTCTTAAGAACGGCAGCATCATCGAACTGGGCACTCACAATCAGCTCATGGCCAGCTGCGGGACTTATCGAGACCTCTATATGCGCCAGAGCTGAAATATCTTCCGACTCAGATTCTGAGTCTGCATCAGGAGTAATGCAATCCATATCCGTCAGTCTGCTTTTTTGAGCGGAACGGATACAGGCAGGAATCCTTTACTGAGTAGAAAAAAGGCATTTCAGTGCGATTGCCCTTGGCCCTTAAGCAAAAGTTGACAGTTTAACAGGGTATTGTTAGCATGCCCTCATCAGAATTCACTCTTCAAGGAGAAGGAAAATGGCAATTGTACGCCCATTCAAAGGTCTGCGCCCCCCGAAAGATATCGCCGCCAAAGTGGCATCTTTCCCTTACGACGTCATCAACTCTGATGAAGCCCGTGAACTGGCAAAAGGCAACCCCCAGTCATTCCTGCACATCAACAAACCAGAGATCGACCTCGACCCCAAAATTGATCTCTATGACCAGCGTGTCTATGACAAAGCGGTCGAAAATTTCAAAATGTTTCAGCAGAAGGGCTGGCTGGTTCGTGATGCAGGCGAATGTTTTTATATTTACCGCCAGGTGATGAATGGCCGCGCCCAGACCGGCCTGATGTGTTGCTGCAGCGCACAGGAATACTGGGATGGCAAAATCAAACGCCACGAATTCACCCGCAAAGATAAAGAAGAAGATCGCCTGAAACACGTCGACCTGACCAACTGCAACGCCGGCCCGGTTTTTCTCACCTACCCCGCCCGCGCTTCAATCAATGCCATGGTTGATCAGATCACGAAAAACGCACCCGAAGTCGACTTTACCTCAGAAGACGGCATTCAGCACGTTCTCTGGGTTGTTAAAGACGCAGAATGGGGCAAAAAAATCAGCGCCGAATTTGCCCAGATACCGGCCCTTTACGTTGCCGACGGTCATCATCGCACCCAGGCTGCCGCTCGCGTCGCCAAAGTGCGCGCCGAAAAGAACCCGAAACATACCGGCAACGAAGAATACAATTTCTTCATGTCAGTCATTTTCCCGCACAATCACCTGCTGATCATGGATTACAACCGTGCTGTGCATGATCTCAACGGTCTGAGCGAAGCCGATTTCCTCAAGAAAGTCGGCGAAAAGTTCACCATTGAAAAACAGGAATACAAAAAGCCGACCGCAGCCAACACCTTCGGTATGTATCTTAAGGGCACCTGGTACAAGCTGACTGCTAAACCCGGCTCTTTCGACGCCAAAGACCCGGTCAAAAGTCTCGACGTGTCGATCATGCAGGACAACCTGCTCAACCCGATTCTCGGCATCGGCGACCCCCGCACCGATAAGCGTATCGACTTTATCGGCGGCATCAGAGGCGTTAAAGAGCTCGAAAGAATCGTCGACAGCGGTAAATTCGTCGTCGCCTTTGCCATGTTCCCGACCTCGATCGAACAGCTGATGAAAATTGCCGACAGCGGCGAAGTCATGCCCCCAAAATCAACCTGGTTCGAACCCAAACTCAGATCAGGCATGGTAATTCACACTCTCGACTGATTAATTGACTTGCCTGTCAGGGCTCAACGCTTTATCTTTAATTAAAGCTTTGAGCCCTGATTCTTTTTTCTGGAGCAAAAACATGAAAGCATTTGTTGACCATGATATCTGCATCGGCTGTGGCCAGTGCGAAATGATCTGCCCCGCTGTTTTCAAACTGAACGATGGCAAATCGACCGTAATTCAGAAACCGGTTGCCCCCGAAAATGAAGCTTCGGCAAAACAGGCGGCAGATTCGTGCCCGACCTCGGCCATCTCGCTCAGCTGACCCGGCATGTTTCGCCACCCGACAAAACGCATCGCGGCAATTCATGACCTTTCGGGGTTTGGCCGCGTTTCGCTGACCGTCGCAATCCCGATACTTTCGTCGATGGGTCTGCAGGTCTGCCCGCTGCCAACTGCAGTTCTCTCTTCCAATACAGAGTTTTCGGGGTTCTGTTTCGTCGATCTTACCGCCAACATGCGCGCGATGATCGACCACTGGAAATCGATGAATCTGACCTTTGACGCTATCTACAGCGGCTTTCTCGGCTCACATCTGCAGATCGAGATCGTCAAAGAATTCATCGATCACTTCAAAAACCCCAATCAACTGGTGGTCGTCGACCCGGTTCTCGGCGATGACGGCAAACTCTATGACTCGATGACTCCAGATATGGTCAGCGAAATGAAAACGCTGATCTCACGTGCTGACCTGATAACCCCGAATCTGACCGAGGCCTGCGCCCTGCTCGACATGAAATATACCGAGAAAATGCCAGAAAGCGAGCTGAAAAAAGTTCTCAAAGCCCTCAGTGAAAAAGGCCCAGGCATTGTCATCATCACCAACGTCAACAAGTCAGACCGCAAAAAACAGACCTTCGTCTATGCCTACAATCGCGCCGACCGCCGTATCTGGAAGGTTCAGTGCGACTATATTCCGGCTCATTACCCCGGCACCGGCGACACTTTCACCAGTGTTGTCACCGGCTGCCTGATGCAGGGCGACAGTCTGCCGGTGGCTCTCGATCGCGCAGTGCAGTTCATTTCAATCGCAGTCAGGGCGACTTACGGGCATACCCATGACCCACGTGCCGGCATTTTTCTGGAAAAAGTTCTTCCCA
>DAOQWI010000033.1:0-3729 GCA_035342015.1 Candidatus Ozemibacteraceae bacterium
CCGCGGCGAAGATTATCGGCGACGATCCACATGTTGAAACCGTTGTCTACCGAGGGGTCGACGCGCAGGCGGCCGACGAAAACCTCGTCTTTATCTTCACAGGCAAGCGGAGTCGGGTAAACCGACTTTGCCGGGTCGTCGACAAGAACCACGTCTTCAGCCTTGCTGAGAATGTCTCTTACTTCGGCAAGCTGCATCGGGCGGGTGAGTTCAATGTTAACCGCCTCGCTGTGACAATACATGACCGGCACCCGCACTGTGGTCGGGCAGACTCTGATGTCAGATTCAAGAATTTTGCAGGTTTCGCGCACCATTTTTTCTTCTTCTCGATACAGGCCTGAATCCAGCAGCACGTCAATCTGAGGAATCAGGTTGAAAGCGATGGGGTGCGGATAAACGCCGGTCGGAACTTCTTTGCCGGCGAGCATGGCTTCGCTCTGTCGTTTGAGAATATCGATCGCTTCGAGACCGGTGCCCGAAACCGACTGATAAGTAGCGACGACAATGCGTCTGATCGGGTTAATGCGGTGAATCGGCGCCAGAGCGACGATCATCTGAATAGTAGAGCAGTTCGGGTTTGCGATCAGGCCTTTGTGATTTTTCAGTGCATGAAAATTTGCTTCTGGCACGATCAATGGAACATCTGGGTTCATGCGGTGGGCGTTGGTGTTGTCGATGACAACGGCCCCGGCTTCGACTGCTTTGGGGCAGTATTTAACGCTTACTTCGGTGCCGGCAGAGAAAAATACGACATCGAGCCCTTTAAAGTTGCTGTTTGCCAGGTCTTCGACGATGATATCGCGGCCGCGAAACGTGATCTTCTGACCGGCACTGCGTTCTGAGGCAAAAAGTCTGATGCTCTTGATTTCTTTAAGGCGTTCATCGAGAACTTTGAGAATTTTAAGGCCTACGGCCCCGGTTGCGCCAACGATTCCGATATTGTGACCGCTCATTCTTCGTCTTTCTCCTGTTTCTGTTGCTCGGCTTGTTTCATTTCCTTGTAAAACGACTTGATCCGGCCCGGTTTATATTGCCTGGCCTTGATCAATTCTTCTTCAGTTGGTTCGCGGTCATGATCGACCGCCTGTGGCTCAGATTCTACGGCTTTGGTTGCTTTTGTCGGGGCTTTAAACGGCAGGGGTGCCGCCTTGTGACTGCCTGGAAACAGCAGTTTTTTGATTTCGATGGCGCGGTCAAACTGCGCTGAAGAGAGGCTGGCAACCGGGATTTTCGCGTTTGGGTCGCCACTCTGGCTTAGCAGTTTTATCAGCTCTTCGCTGAGCGCTATTTTTTGCGCCAGACCGCCGATGCCGGCAAGCAGCTGCTGCCTTTCGTTGTCGCCTGGGCCAGCTGCGAGAAGAGTTTCGAGCCGGCTTTTTTCACTTTTCAGCTGGTCGATGTTCTTAACCGAGGCTGAATATGAATTTTCGAGTTCGCCCTCTGCAGCGGCGCGTTTTTCGAATTCAGCTTTGATCGCTTTTTCGCGTAATTTGCTGAAATCTGGCAGTTTGGGCTTGCCAAACGCGGCGCCCGGGCCCTTTGAATTTGTTGAAGGCTGGCCGGTGGCCGGATCGATGGGTGCGGTCGGTTCGTTGAAGCTATTTTGTGCCGCAGGTTTTCGCAATTCCACCTCTTCCATCCATGATGGAAACTTCTGCGGATCAGCAAAAATCTGACCGGCAGACAGAAGCAAAAACGCTGTCAGGTAAAGGTAATTTTTCAACATGACAGATTTGTACCATAAAGCCTGTCATAAATGCAAAGCACGCCGCTATTTTTCGTGCGGTGACTTTCTGAAATTTGAATAAAAGCCTTATCTTAATGCAGATGTCAGTAAAAACTGCCTCTGATGCTGATGTACAAGATGCTTGCGAAAAGAATAGAAAAGATTATGCTTATTATTGAGGCAAGCAAGAATGAAAAAACGAAAGTTCCCTGAACAGGTGTTTTTCAGATTCAAAAACCCCTGCTATTTGAGAGCGATCAGAGACAACACCGAGATAATTGCCCGCCGTATGGGCTTTGACGAAGACCAGGTATTTGAACTCGCCATGATTGTCGATGAGGCCTATGCAAATGCGGTCGAGCATGGCAGCAGAATGGCAGGCGCGGCAGAACTCGAAGTCGAGTTTCTGATTTTTAAAGACAGGCTCGAAGTCTGTGTCAGAGATACAGGCTGCGGGTTCGATACCTCATGCGTAAAAATCCCGGCGAATCTGCGTTGCCTGAATTCAACCCGCGGCCGCGGGCTCGGCCTGATCAGCATATTTTCTGACAGCTACGAACTGACCTCAACTCCGGGTTCAGGTACTGTGCTGCGTCTGATCAAATATCTTTGCGCCCAGCGCGAATTCGTTGCCTGAATTATTCGCTCATCTCGAGCTTCAGCTCATCCATGCGTCTTTTTATATCGTCTGTTTCAAGCTTTGAGAATTTTTCGGGCAAAAATCTCTGATCGGTGCATTCAACCACCGCTGCCAGATCCATATACTCGAGGCGCGCCGAATGGGCCATCGGCCTGTATGACTTCATCGCTTCGCTGATAAAATGCCCGACGGGTTTGCGGTCGGGTGCGTCTTCTTCCTGCAGTTCAAACATGCGCGAAGCCATGATCAGAATGCCTTCCATCTCGTTGCCGCCAATGTCGAGCGTATCCGGGAATTCCGGGATATCGCCATCTTCAAGCTTGACTTTATTTTTACGGGCCAGCGATTTGAAGAGTGCCTGCTTGTCTTCGAGAGTCTGCGGAGCAAACAGAGGCATGTGCACATCGAGACGCCCGACACGTTTAAGGTCTACTTCGAGCAGATCGGGGCGCGATGTCGCAAATATCCAGAAAATGCGGCCGCGATTGCGGGTATCAGCCATTTCTCTGGCCAGCATTGCATAGATTCTCCCGGAAACACCCGAGTCGCCTGAGTTGCCGTCGCGTTTGCCGGCGACCTGATCGGCTTCGTCGATAAAAACGATGACCTGGCCCATAGCGTGCAGAATTTTAAAAATTGCTTCGAGGTTACCTTCGGTTGCACCGACCCATTTATCGCGGAAATTTTTGAGTTCGACGCAGGGAACCCCGGCCTCGCCGGCAAAGCATTCGACCAGATAGGTTTTACCAGTGCCAATGCGCCCTGTGATCAGATACCCCATTGGCAGGGCTTTGATCTTGCCGCGTTTCATCAATGAGGCATCCTGGCGCAGCCAGGCTTTGGCTTCTTTGTGACCGGCCACATCTTCGAGGCTGCGCGTTGATTCGACGAACACTATGCGGCCACCGGCCGACTTTTCGATCATTTCTTTTTTAACTTCGCGCAGGTATTCCATGCTGATGCGGCGGTTGTTTTTGATCGCCCGCTCGATGAGATTCTGCACGTCGATGCACGAAAGCCCTTCAAGTTTCTGGGCAAGCGAGGCGCGGTCGACGTCACAGATTGTGGCAAAGTCGGCAATCGAAGAGGTTATTGCCTGCACAAAATTCAGAACTGTCTCTGAATCGGGCAGGCTGATCTGAATTTTTGCCGAACGCGGGTTTTCGACCAGCTGCCGGTTTACATCATTCAGATTTTCGGCAATCAGACAGGTGCTGACATAGGCACTGTTGATATTCGGGTCAGACGCCCAGTCGAGCACGCGAATCAGAGTTTCGACCGATTCGGCGCTGGTATAGGCGATTTCGGCCCGCGGCAGCAGATACTGCGCGTAGTCGATAATGACGGCGATACGCATCGGGTT
>DAOQWI010000033.1:3829-24795 GCA_035342015.1 Candidatus Ozemibacteraceae bacterium
GCCTGATTGCCCTCACCGGCGTAAGTTACCCAGTCGTCAATGTTTCCGTAGAGCAAAAACTGGCTGATTGAACCGCTTTTGAAAATTTCGGACATTTCGCTGGCCCATTTGGGGTAACTTGCCATGATGTTTTTCCTTTACTCAGTTTCTCTTGTCGGCGGGGGAATAACAGGCTCGCTGTCGCTTTCGAAGACCGGTTCATCGATCGGCGGCCCGCTGAGTTTGCGCAGAAAGTCTGTATGGGTGTTGATCCAGTTCTGGGTCTCGCCGAGAGTGTTGTTGATATGATCGATGTTGGCGCTGAAGGCTTCGGGGCTGCTGTCGAGAGCGATACCTTCGCGCACCATCTGCAGCTGACTTTCGATGCGCTGCAGTTCCATTTCAACAAGCATTTCGTTTTCTTTGGCGGCTGAGAGATTATCAAGACGTTTTTTATGAATTTCGATGTTGCCCTGCAGTGACTTGGCAAGCGCCGGGCTGATATCATCGGTCATCTGCTGTTCAAGCTTCTTGATTTCACTTTTGATTTCGTTGGCTTTGGTGCGGTGCAGACTTTCTTCAATAAGCTGCTTGGTTTTAAGCAGTTTGAGAAAGATCGACGGCAGCTGGTTGAGTGTGGCCTGCTTGCTGGTGTTCATGAACCCCGAGCCATCGTCAGTGTTCCAGTTCATCAGTTTGTTGATTTCGGCAAGGCTTGCATTCAGACGCTTCAGGCGTGAATGATTTTCGGGGGTAAGGCTGGCGATAACCTCGTTCATCTTGCTGGAACGGGACTGTTGAATCTCGGCCAGCTGCTTGCCTTCGACGAATTTCTGAAATCGCGGGTTTGAAGACAGATACCAGAGATACACGAATTCGAGGGCCAGACCGAGAAACCAGAAACCCGGGTTACTGAACCCGAGAATGAACGAGCCGAGAATGAAAAGCTTGTTGACCGGTATTTCGCCCATGCCTTTGATGACGAGGCCGGCATTGAAGGCCTCGCTGAGATAGTCAGAATAACCGGGCTTGCGATAGGGTGCCATTATGCTGAACCACCAATTCTAAGGAATTCGTCGGTAATCTCTTTGAGAAAATGATTGAACTTCGGGCTTTCCTGCACTTCAAGCGGTGTCATGCCATCGTATTTGCCGATCAGGTCACGGGTTATGCCAATCTGACGTGCCAGCCGGCCGGGGTTGGCCTGAAACATAAAAATTCGGTCGCTCAGATAGACAGCTTCAGCCAGCGAGTGGGTGACGATAAATACTGTAGCTTCGACCTCGTGCCAGAGCGAGGTTATCAGTTCCTGCATTTCGATGCGTGTCGGCTCATCGAGGGCCGAAAACGGTTCATCCATAAGAATGATGCGGGGCTTGAGAACAAGGGTGCGGGCGATGGCGACGCGTTGCTGCTGGCCACCCGAAAGCTGATACGGAAATTTGTCTTCGTGGCCCTTCATGCCGACCTTCGCGATCATTTCACGCGCCAGTTTTTCCATGACCTGATCTGAATAGCCGAGGCTTTCACGGTTGAGCTGCAGGCCGAACATCACGTTCTGCAACACAGTCAGATGCGGAAAAGAACTGTATTTCTGAAAAATCATGCCGCGGTCACGGCCGGGACCGGTAACCGGTTTGTTGCGCACCAGAACCTCACCAAGACTGGGCGGCCCGACTTCCTGAAAACCCTGAATCAGATTGAGAACGGTTGACTTGCCACAGCCGGAGGGGCCAACCAGGGCAATAAACTCGCCGATATCAGGCAGGTCTTCAATTTCGAAAGAAACATTTTTCAGAGCCATGAATTCGTTAGGCGTGCCCGGATTAAAAATTTTGGTTACATTTCTGAAAGTGACAATCGGTGGGTATTTGGGTTTGTGCAGATTGTCGACACAGCTTCCGGGTTCGCCGGCCTCGACCGGTTCTTCAATTGAGATATGCCCTTCGGCCGAAGAAACAGGCTTTGTCTGCTTATCTGCCGGTTCAACCGCTGCCGCCGGTGTTTCTGCAGCGCTGACAGGCGCCATGGCACCAGGAAAAGGAAACTCTTCAGTTTTTGGCAGGGCTGCTGCCGGCTTCTGCCCGACAGGCTTTTCATTGCCGGCAGGTTTAACCGGCGATGTGGCTGTTTTTTCAGGTTGCTCGTCTGGGTCTGCTTTGCTGACTTTGGCTGGCACCTGGTTCTGAGCTTTCGTACGATCCGCTATCTGCGGCGCATCCGGTTCATCACCAAAGCGCACGAAGTAACCAGCGATTTTTCTGAACAATGAAGGTTTTTGTGGCTGGTTGCTCATCGCTTCTGACTCCTGTAGGGGAACAGCTGCTGCCCGACCTTGTCCCAGATTTTATCGGTGATGAAGGCCATCAGAACAATGGCAATGAGAACCAGATAGATATCTTTGTTAAGGCCGCGCCTTTGGCTAATAGAAATTAATGAGCCAACTCCAATGCCAAGGTCAATAATCTCTGCCAAGATGATATAGCCCCAGCCAACCCCAAAGCCAAGACGCATAGCATCGTAGATATTGGGAAGAGCAATTGGAAGGAGAATTTTATTTAGCGTCTGGAACTTATTTGCCCCCAATGTGTAACCAGTTTGAAGATAAACATTGTCTATTTCTTCGAGCGATTTAACGAATAGTGGCAAGAAGTATATTGAAAAAGCCATTGCCAAAAACATGACTTTATATACTTCGCCAGTTCCAAATAGTGTCAAACAAAGAGGAACTAGCGCAGGAATTGGAGTATATCCCGCAAAAAGCATTATTGGTGAGAAGAGAGCTTTAAATTTGCTGAAGGTGCCCATTAAGAGGGATAAAGGGAATACGATAATAAAAGCGATTAAAAAACCAGCCCCAACACGAAGAAAGCTATAAAGGAGATTTTTGGCCAAGTTTCTTTCAGACCACAAAGATGAGAAGGACCCAAATACTTCTCTAGGACTTGGCAGAAGAAATTGGCTAATATATCTAGTTTCGACTACTTCGTAACGATAAACAAATTTGGGAGTTGCCGAGGGAGTCGGCGCATCTGCAACGGCTGCATTCGGCGTGCTCTGCGGGTCAGCCGGTAAGGTGGTCTGAGCTTCACCTTCGCTCACAGTCGTGGGGTGACCGATATTCGGGGTCGTCTCTGAAACCGGCTGAGAGATGTTTTCTGATAAAGAAGCGCTGGCTGGCATCTGACTGTCTACAGCTTTTGTCTGTTCCGGTTTTTTTGCTGCAGCCGCCGGAGGTGCAATTTTTTCGCGGCCGACGATTCTGCCTGGTGGCAAAGTGATTCTGACGCCTTTGCCGAAAATTCTGGCAGGCATATTACCAAGCTTGAAACTTTCGCCTGCTTTGATCAGTTTTGTCTGCTGATCTTCATCTTTTTCACCTGCGTATTCGAGGCGGCTCTGATCGATAAAAAGCGAAACTCTCTCGGAAAATCTGGTGCCATCGGGGGGCGGGGCTTTTTCAAAGCCTTCGAAAGTTCCTTCGGGGAGCGTGACTGTAATGGACTTGCCGGATGTGGCAAGAACCCAGATCAGAAATATGAAAAAAATGGGAATAATGCCGAGCAGAATCTGATCGACAAGCTTTACGCCGGTTCTTATTCCGAAAAAATTCTCATGCAGAGTGAATTTCATGCTTCTTCCTCGGGCAGACCGGGTGGGGCGACCCCACCCGGTCAGTGTTTATCAGTTGCTTTCGGGCGGGAACACAGAGACTTCGACTCTGCGGTTCAACGCCTGATTCATCGGATTGTCGGTGTCGGCGGGTTTGTTCCAGCCTTCGCCTTCAACGACGAATTTTTTCGGGTCGAATTTGTATTTATCGACCAGAGCTTTTTTGACCGCTTCAGCACGGTTCATACTGAGATCTTTAACGATCTGTTCAGGAATCTTGCCCTTCATCGAGCTGTCGGTATGACCAACGATGGCCACTACAGCACGGTCATAGGCGCCGACGAGGCGGGCGACCTTGTCGAGTGTGGCTTCGACGTTCGGGTCATAGAGGGTGTTCTGAATGGCATTGCCGGTCAGATCGTGTGCCGGTTCATAGATATTCGAAGAGTTCGGGTAGAAGTTGATTCTGACCGTCTGAGTGATGATCGGGGCTTCAGCGTTGACCTTGTTGTAGGTGGTCGGTACGAACTTGCTGACGTAGTTATCCTGGTGGTGCTTGAAGGTGCCGGCCTTTTCAAGGTCCTGAACGATCGAGAAGTCCATGATCTGATTGAACGGAACGGCTTCTTTTACGAGGCCGGCCTGGTTGTAAACATAGGCGATGCTTTTCCAGGTGCGTTCAAAGTTGGTCGGATTGTTGGCATTGAGGAAGAATTCGCGGTTTTCGGCAAAGTTGGTCGAGTGAGCGTCGGCTTCCATGGCTTTGACGTCTTCGACTTTCATGCCATAACCGTCGGCCATCCACTGGAAAGCCTGGGCTTTGGTGGTAGCGTTAGTGAGCATGTCCATGCCTTCGAAGATACCGGCAACCAGGCCCTTGACGATTTCGGGTTTGTCGCGGGCGAAGTCGGCGCGCACAGCCCACACGTCGGCAATAAGCTTGTTGGCTTCGGCAGTGGTTGTCAGAATGCGGGTTCCGGCAACTTTTTCGGGGATGGTATAGATATCCGGAGCCCAGCTGACGCAGGCGTCGATACTCGGATCAGATACAAAAGCGGCGGCGGCTTCAAATGCGGTCGAAGTGTATTTGTGGGTAACTTCGCTGAGGCCGATACCGGCGTTGATCAGCAGGTTGCTGATGAAATACTGCGAGGGGCTGTTCTGGGCGTAAACGATGGTTTTGCCTTTGAGATCAGCCACAGAGCGAATCTTTGAGCGGGTGACGATACCGTCGCCGCCGCTTGACCAGTCGACCTGCTGGTAAATGCGTGGGGCGGTGCGGCTGTCTTTCATCAGTTCAGGAGCAAACAGCACCATCATATCGAGGGTGCCCCAGAGAACATGGCTTTCGCCACTGGCATAGCTGTCACGGGCGACGACCGGGTCATCGATCAGCTTGAGGTTGACCTTAAAGCCGTATTTCTTGAAGAAAACGCTGTCTTCGTTCGGGGCAAAGCCATTGTTGGCGGCGATGATCGGCAGCCAGCCAGCCCAGACGTTGATCGGGAAAACAACTACTTTTTCTTTGTCATCCCATTTGTAGCCTGAAGTGCCGGTTACCGGGGGCAGGGTTTCGCGGGGTACGAACTTGTATTCTTTAACCGTGGTGACCGATTCGGTATCGGGTGCTTCTACCACTGCGGCTTCCTGGGCCTGAACCACGCTAAAACAGATGGCCAGCATGGCCATGAGAACCAGAAACAGCTTTCCTCTGAAATTCATCTCTTGCTCCTTATGAAAATATTTCAAAAATTGTCAGTTTTTCTGCATCGGGCCCATGCCGCGCTGCGGAACATCATCGCCTGAATCTGTTTCAGCAAGCGGTTGTGCTGAACCGGGCATGGAGATGCCGTTCATGGCTGCGAATTCTGCCAGGGCTGCGTCGCCAAGGGCTTCCATTTCGGCTTCTTTCATGGTGACGTTTGAGTTGTCATAAGAACCGGCGGCAACACGTGAGCGGCCCACGGCCTTGTCACGTCTTTCTTCGAGCAGTTCGGTAACGCGGTTGATCGTATCGCCACTTGAACCGATGCCTGAGATCATGCCCTTTGCCATTTCCTGGAGTTCGGCCTGGGCTTCGTGCATCTGGGTTTCGCTGACGAGGTTCTGCAGCTTTTCGATTTTCATCTGGGCTTCGCGAACTGCCACGTCTCTTGATTTTTCAAGATCTTTGAAGGTCTTGTCGGCAATTTCGAGCTGTGACTGATTTTCTTCGAGCTGCTGCTTGACGGTTTGAAGCTGCAGGGCCAGCTGGCCGGCAACCTTGTTGTTGCCTGCCTTCAGATTGGCGGTAATTTTAGCAGTCAATTCCTTGTCTTTGGCAGACAGGGTTTTGACCTGGCGCATCAGGCGCTCGGTGAAGGCAGCGTGATTGGCCAGACTTTCGTTGAACCGCGAAATCTGGTTTCTCAGGTTTTCCTTTTCGGCTTCGATGAGGGCTTCAGGATTGCTTGATTCAAGCCCTTTGATAAAGAGACTGAAGAAACCTCTAATTAAATTCATCAACCGTTTAAACATTTTCCAGCTCCTTTGGAAGTTTTATTTTTCCGGGGTAAAAACCTGAATTTCGACGCGCCGGTTCAATGCCTGATTCATCGGGTCAGCGGGGTCTGCTGGTTCATCCCAGCCTTTGCCTTCGACGATGAATTTTTCTCTGGGGAATTTGTATTTTCTGACAAGCGCGCTGCGAACCGAGTTGGCGCGGTCGCTCGACAGATCTTTAACTGCTTTTTCCGGAACCTTGCCCTTCATCGAACTGTCAGTGTGACCGACGATAGCAACCTGGGCGCGGTCATACTGGCCGACCATGCGGGCAATTTTTTCGAGAGTCGCATCGACAGTTGGGTCATAAAGAGTGTTCTGAATTGCCTGCCCGAATTCATCGTGTTCTGGCTCATAGACGTTGTCTGAGTTCGGATAAAAGTTGATTCTGACAGTCTGGGTCAGTACCGGGGCTTCGGCTGAAACCTTTTTGTAGCTTGTAGAAACGAAGCGTGCGACCTGAATCTCTTTTTGTTCAGGAAACATGCCCTTTTCGACAAACTTTTTGATGACCGAGAAATCGACGACTTCGTCGAAACGAACCGGTGTGCCGATCTGGCCGAGTTCGCGGTAGACGTAGATGATGTTTTTCCAGGTGCGCTCGAAGTTGGTCGCACTGTTCTTGTTGAGAAAGAAGTTCTGGTTTTCGGCGAAGTTGGTGATGTAGGCATCCTGCTCCATCGATTTGATGTCTTCGAGCTTCATGCCGTAACCTTCAGCCATCTGTGCGAAGGCGCGGGTTTTGGTGGTTTCGTTCTTCAGCATCGTCATGCCTTCGAAGATGCCGGCGACAAGGCCTTCAATAACTTCGGGGTGATCTTTGGCAAAGTCGGCTCTGGCGGCCCATACGTCGGTGATCAGACGATTGGCGTCGGCAGTGGTGGTAAGAATCTGCGTGCCGGCTATCTTTTCGGGGATGGTATAGATGTCGGGAGCCCAGCTGACGCAGGCGTTGATACTTTTGTCGGCAACGAAAGCAGCAGCTGCTTCAAAAGCTGTTGAGGTGTACTTGTGGGTTACCTTGTTTAACGGAATACCGGCATTGATCAGCAGATTGGTAATAAAATACTGTGACGGGCTGTTCTGGGCATAAACGATGGTTTTGCCCTCAAGATCCTTGATCGAGCGAATATTACCGCGAACGACGATGCCGTCGCCGCCGTTCGACCAGTCGATCTGCTGAAAAACACGCGGAGCGGTGCGGCTGTCTTTCATAAGGCCCGGTGCGAAGAGGGCGATCATATCGAGGGTGCCCCAGAGAATATGTGATTCGCCGGCTGCAAAAGCATCGCGTGCGACGATCGGGTCGTCGATCAGCTTGAGATTGACCTTGAAACCATATTTTTTGAAGAATACGCTCTCTTCGTTGGGTTCGAAGCCGTTGTTGGCAGCGATGATCGGCAGCCAGCCAAACCAGACGTTGATCGGAAAAACGACCACCTTGTTCGCTTCATCCCATTTGTAGGATGAAACGCCGGTGACGGCTGGCAGAGACTCGTTCGGAACATAAGTGTATTCCTGCACCGTGGTTACGCCAGCAGTATCAGGGGCTTCAACCTTGACTTTCTGGGTTACCGGTTCGCTGCCGGCGCTGCTGGCAGTCTGATCACTGGTGCCACTGTTGTCTGACGGAAAAAGGCGATTTTTAAGATCTGGCGAAAACGAAACGGCTGCGGCAAAAATACAGCCGATTACGAACATGAACATCACGAACTTCCCGAGGGGGGTTGGGCCTACATCGTTACTCACTCTATCCTCCTGAGGCAGATTAACTGATACATCGAGTGCAGCCTTGCCTGTTATTCAGAATGATAATATACCGACTTTTGCGCAGCCAAAGCAACCTTTTTAAACCTCACAGACTAAACTTGTGTACGGACCTGAAAAAAAAGTTTCATTCTGTCGATAAGGCGAGCATGCGCAAGTTAAAACTGTTTTTCGGCATTTTTGTCTGTCTTTTTGTCAGTCAGGCGGCTTTCTGTCTGACAGGGCCGACGCTGCTCATGGATTCACAGCCGAAAAGTACTGAATATGTTTACGGTATTGGTCCGGTAGCCAAATACAAGCGGGTAGCCGCGCCGCAGAACTTTGGCGGTGACATGAATGTCTGGGGCGTTCGCGCCTTTGCCGGCAAACTCTATGACCCCGAAATCGGAGTGGTATTCTATACCGGCACCCTGAATGGCGAAAGTCTCAAGTTCAACCTCGAAATGGCCGGGCTGACTCTCGAAGACTCATTCAGGGAAGACGCCCGCGTTAAATGGCGTGCCTCGTTCGGGGTCGGTACCTACCGCCTGCGCAGCAAAGCGTCGGGGTTCGAGTTCAACAAAGGTTCGTTCACTTTTCTTGAACCGATGATCATCGGGGTTTTGCCGATGACCAGACACATTGTTTTAGAATTCGGTGCCGGTTATACCTTTGCCGGTGCAACCGGTGTCAGGGTTGAAGGTCTCGCTCTCAATGCCGAACTGCTGATGGGTAAGTTTTAACCGGCTTTTTTCCGGCTGTAAATCTTGTCTGAGCGGTCGAAGGCGTCTTTGAAGTTGATATCGACGCTGCAGATAAGGTCATACATGCGCAGTGCCTCATCGAGCTTTTTCTCTACCTCGAGCGCGGTGCCAATACGGTAAAGAACGTCCTTGATATTGTCGTCCATCAGTTCCGGGTCGAAATCAAGTGTTTCGATGATTTCGAGAGCCATCATCGGCTTGTTTTTGCCAAGCCAGGCGTTAGCAAGCATTATACCGGCTTCTTTGTTGCGGTCAGAGGCAAAATCTGAGCTCAGCAGCGATATTACTTCGTCCCAGCGGCGGGCTCTGGCCTTTTCCTGGGCTGCGGCGAGTTTCATTACCAGTCCCTGAGTGGCCGGTTTCTTTTCTGTCTGAGCTTTGGCAGGCGGTGGCGGTTCAGGCGCCATCAGATCGTCGGGGCGAATCTGGTTTCGCGAGGAAAAGTCATTGATGGTTGCTGCCACATCAGATTTGGTGGGGCCGCCGAGTTCTTCGGGCAGATCGTTGGCAAAATCATCGAACAACGATTCGCTCTCTTCAAATGGGTCAAGAGTTGGCAGGTCGATAGATGGCAGCGGGGCAGATGTGCCTTTGCGGTTTTCGGCCGGCGAAAGTCTTTCTGGTCCGGGTTTGGCAAAATTTATCGGGTCAGGCAGCACATCAGATGAATACTCATCATTCTTGAGAAAGTCGGGCAGCGGAATATCGCTTTTGCTTTCCATTTCGAAGCCTTCAGGCGGGGGCTCGACAAAATTATCGAGGTCGAGATCGCCGCCGTGCCCGCCCATTCCTGGTTCGGGCATTCCGGGCATTGGCAGTTCATCTGGAATCTGAGGGAGGCTGTCATCATCGCTGCCACCAAATGCCGTCAGATCTTTTTTAAGACCGTTGAGAATTTCTGTCAGCTGTGGGTTACCGGGGTAGCGTTGCAGAAAAGTCTTGTATTGTTCAATTGCCTCGGCAACCTTGTTCATCTTTTTCATCGACGAGGTATAGACAACATGAATGCCCATATTATTGATGTTTTCATTGAGAACTCTTATGCACTCACGCGCTGCATCTGAATAGCGGTTGATTTTTGAGAAATTGCGCGCCAGCAGTTCGCGATACTCGATCTTGTCTTTTATTTTGAGAGCCTCTTCGAGAACGGTGATCACTTCGTTGCCCATCGTGCGGTTCTGAACATAGCCTTCGGCCAGAGCGGTGATGACAGGTGGCTCCTTGCCGCCGGTCTGGTAGTAGGTGAACAGTATGTTCATGGCTTCAACAGTTGTGTTGCCGGTCTGAGAGTAATGTCTGGCGAGAACCGGCAGATATTCAGATTTTGCAGGGTTTTCCTTGTAGATGGTTTCATACATGGCGATTGCTTCGTTCGAAGTGTCGTGGCTGGCCATGGAGGCCTTCGCAAGAAAGCCCCATGCAATTGAATTGCCCGGGAATTTTTCGAGGATCAGTCTGGCGTTTTCCTGACAGCGAACGAAGTTTTTCAGCTCAAAATGGCACTTAACGAGGATTTCGAGAAATTCGCGCTCGACCTGGACCGGCTGTTTTTTATTAAGAGCTTTTTCAGCGACGCTGATCGCCTTGGTATAGTTCTGTTTCTCAAACATGCGTCGAGCAACTATCAGAGGAT
Organism: Candidatus Ozemibacteraceae bacterium; assembly: GCA_035342015.1. Lineage (GTDB taxonomy): Bacteria > Muiribacteriota > Ozemobacteria > Ozemobacterales > Ozemobacteraceae > Rifleibacterium. The sequence goes on from DAOQWI010000033.1 coordinate 14,105, forward strand.
CTGACAGCGACAGGGTTATTGCCGGCAGCAATCTCAGGGCGAATACCAGCAGGAACATCGCTGCAAAAATGCCAAACCCGACATGAACAAGAGTCTGGTTGAGCTTATACCAAAGGCCATAACGGAACTGGTTGAAATTAACCTGATTACGGGCAAAGGCTTCTTCATCACGCATGAATCGCTGGAAAATCTCGTCGGCATCTTCGTAGCGTTCCATGCCGTAGAAAATTTCGAGCTTTGTCCATTCTATGTCGCGCTTGAACAGCGGGTCGAGGTCTTTCTGTTTCAGAACCTCATCGAGATATTTGAGGGCCTGAACGTAATCGGGTTCAGGCCGCAACAGATAGATTTTGCCGATATTGAACGCCGCTTCCTTGAAGCGTTCAGGCTCTTCTTTGTAAGCTTCTTCAAAAGTCGGCAGGGCCTGCTCATATTTTTCGAGATCAAAAAGGTCTTTTGCCTTCTTGTAGCGCTTGAAAAGATCGTATTTGGCATCGATTTTCGCCCTGATTTCCTCTTTGCCGGGCAGATCGGCGTGCAGCTCGATCGCCTTTTTCCAGTTGTTGTCGGCTTCGTCGTATTTGCGGTTTTCGAACTGCTTAACCGCCTGATTCAGCCAGTATTCAGCTTTCTTGATGTTTTCTGTTTCAGGGTCGGTTTCGGGCGGTTCAACCGTAACCTTTGGCGGCTCAGGGGAAACGGGCGTCGGGCGCGGAGCAATGTTTGCAGTGTCGACGGGTTCATCAGTGTCTGGCAGATCATCTGGGTCAGTTGTCAGATCGGGGTTGTCGATATTGCCGGCCATATCAGGATCTTCGTCGGGCAGACCGGTATTTAAATCAGGGTCGTCGGGCAGGGTATCGTCTTCGTTGCCGGTATTCAGTGCAGCGGTGTTGATCGAAGGGGTTTCCGATGCCGGTTGAGGTTTCGGCTCAGAGGGCAATACCACCGTCTGTGTCGGGTCATTCTCGAACGGGCTTTCGGGCACTTCCGGAACATCACTGCCACCAGCGACCGGAGTTGCCCGCTTGAGAAAATTGGTGTTGCGGGCGAGCTTTTTGGCGGTTGCTACGCCATAATTTTTGCATGAATAGAGAAATTGAAAATCTTCGAAAACTACAGGAGAGTCGGGCATACTTTCAAGAACAGTGCCCATCTGGTCAAAAGCCTGGGCAAGATTGCCTTTGCGGAACAGGATTTTTGCAAAGACAAAATTGGCGGTCGCCCCCGATTTGTTCTCAAGAGCCCTGTTGATATGATTCGTGGCTTCGTCAAGCTTGCCCTGATGAAAGGCGATGTCTGCAAGAATCGTAAAGATGGCCGGGTCGTCAGGGCTGACCCTGGCTTGTTTCGTCAGTCTTTCTCGTGTTGGTTCGAGAAGGTCGATTTTGAGCTTTTCGAGTTTCGGGTCAGATTCGTCTCTGGTCAGTTCAAGTCGAAGAATCTCATTGTATGCCTCACCATACATTTTGGCAGTGAGAAACTTGCGCAGCGATGTGTAGTCCTCACTGCTGCCTGCCGCCTGTGAACAGGTCGGCATGACCAGAAATGCCAGAAGGATGAGTGCCGTAAACACCAGCATTCGGCAGTTTCTGCCGGCCGGACATTCAACCAGTGATGTGCTGAAATGATTTTTCAGGCTGAATACCTCTTATACCAGGTTCTGCCCGCAATGCTGGCAGCAGTATTCCCGGCTCGAATTCACCTGTCCGCAATGTGGACAGGCGATCTGGTCGGAAGCTGTCGGTTGAGCGGGTTCGGTGTTGTTCGCTGTCGGGCTGGCTGCCGCCAGTTTCTGGGCTTCTTTAAGACCGTTCTGGAAAGCGACGTTGTAGGGATTGTTCTTAAGGAAGTTGCCGTAGATATCAAGCAGCTCGTTGATACGATTCTGCTTGTGGTAGGCATCCCTGAGAACCGAATGTACAAGCTCATTGTTGATGTCGCTGTTGATGACCTGCTCGCAGAGCTGCAGACAGCTGTCGAATTGACGAAGCTTGAGATGGATTCGCGCGACACCGAGCAGAAATTCGGCTTCTGGTGAGCCGAGTTCCATCATTTTCTGGAAAACCTTCATCGCCTTGTCGTCGCTGCGGGCTTTTTTGAGGTAATAGCGACCGAGGGGCTTGAGCACCTCAGGGTTGTTTGCATCGAGGTTCAGCCACTGCTCGAGAATCTGAACCCCTTCTTCAGAAAGGTTTTTCTGCTGGGTATAGTGAGAGCCGAGCAGAGAAACTAGGGCAATATTACGCTGCTCTTTTTTATAGAGATTGAGAAGCTCCGGCAGACTTTCCGGGGAAATCATGCGGCGGCCAAGGTAAGCATAGCCGAGCCACAGGTGTGCGTCTTCGTTTTTCGGATTGATCGAGATGAGGTGTTTACATTCACCGATGGCTCGATCGTAAATGCCGCGTTTAAGATAGGCCTGCGCCAGTATTTTCGAAATCATCGCTCCGTCGAATTGCGTCAGATTTGGCAGGCGGCGGATTTTATTGAGTTCTTCGATACATTCATCATGCATTTCCTTGCGCAGATAGCTTTCGGCTTTGCGAATCGCGGCATTTTTGTTGTATTCGGGCAGGTATTTGTAGAGCGCGTAGGCGATCCACAGCAGCAGAACCACGATAACGATCGGAAAAACCGTTTTCCATTTTGAGGCGCTTGCTGCCAGCAGTTTGTCGTTAACTTCCGGGTAATCCGGGTCTGAATCGTAGATTTCCTTGAAGTATCTGTAAGCCATGTCTTTGTCGTTGCGATCAAGAAAAATCGAGCCGAGAACAAATTTTGCGCGGTTGTTGTCTGGCTGATTGGCCAGCTGATAGCGGGCCTGGGTCATGGCTTCTTCTTCTTTGCCGGTTTTCCAGTAGGCTTCGGCAAGATAACTGGGCATCTGTACGTCGTAATCTTTTGGCAGCTGCGACAGAAGTTTGAGACACTCTTCGTATTCGTAGGCCTGCCTGGCTTCGAGGGCTTTTGCCCAGGTGTCGCGGTGATTGTCTGATGTCTGAATCTTGGCGAGTTCCTGTTCGAAAGCAGCTTTGAATCTTTCAAGGCTTTTGTCGATCTCGATGATCGCCAGCCCGCGGCTCAGAGAGACTGCACCATCTTTCTGGTTTCCGGCCTCGATGAACTGAACACCGCGGCGCAGAAAGCCTTCGACAAGAGCCGCACGGTCGGTTGAACTGCGCGGCAGACGGTCAGGCCGGCCAAGGGTTTTCATCAGTGTTTCTTCTTTGTCGGTAGCCTGCTTAAGCAGTTTACGGGCTTCGGCATTGCCGGAATCTACTGACACAACATATTCCAGCAGGTCACGGGCTTCGAGCCACGATCCCTTTTTAACCTGTTCTGAAGCTTCTTTCCAGGCCGAGCTGGCATCACGCGACTGGTTGATTTCGGCAATTGCAGCCGCAACACTCTCATTATTGGGTTGAATTTCTTCAGCTCGTTTCAGAGTCTGCATTGCCGCTTCGACATTGCCACTTTTCTGCTCTTCGGCGGCCTGGGTCAGCAGAAGGCTGACAGCCTGGCTCTGCTTTTCCTTGATCTGATTGAGAAGTTCACGGTTGCTCTCAGGATTGGCCAGAGAGTATTTGGAAGCATTGTCGGCATGCGCTTTAGCAGCACTCAGATTGTTTTTCTGCAGTTCAACTTTTGCAAGCAGCTGATACAGTTGCCCCATTGGCTCAGAATCATATCTGGTGCGTAAAGACGGGTTCTTTTCGAGAAGATTCTCGGCAAGTAACAATGCCTTGTCGGTCTGGCCGGCATCCAGCTGCTTCTTAACCATCTGAACACCAATTTCGAGTTCAGCCGGGTTGATCTGAATGATTTCCTGGCGCAGACGCTCAGCTTCGGCTTCGTTTTTGGCCTTTTCGGCGTTGGTAAGATCTTCGCGCAGAATTTTTGAATAGGTCTCGGCGTAGGTTTTGTTCTGCGGGTCAAGTGAAATGGCTTTTTTCAGCATCTTTACCATTTCGTCGCGCTTATTGCGCAGGCGCAGAAGCTTTGCGGCATTAAAATACGGCTCGCCCCAGCTGGGTTCAAGCTGCATCGCCTGCTTCAGCAGGTTGATGGCTTCCTGGTGGTGGCCACTGTCGATCGCAAGCTGGCCTTTGCGGTTCAGCTCGCGGGCCTGTTCTGACTGGGCAAAAAGAGCACCCTGCAGACAAAGCAAAAAAGCGATGGCAAGGCAGATTACTGACGAAATTTTCAAGCGGTTCATGACTTCCTCGTTTTTCTCTGAGTATGACCGCTTAACAGTTTAAGTTATTTTAGAAAGTTTTGCCAGTGCTTTTAATGCACATCTTCTGACATCGGGGTCACTGTCGCCGGTGAGGTCCTGAAGTACGTCGCCGAACTGCAGGGCACCTATCTCGCCAAGGGCCCAGGCAGCCGAAGAGCGCATCTGTTTGTGAGACGATCTGATCATCTGCTTCAGGGTCACAATTGCACCGGTGCCGCCAAGTTTCCAGAGAGCGGTAGCGGCATTGCTTCTGACACGGTTGTGTGAGTCGTTGAGCATTGGAATCAGCAGTTCAGAAAGCTGTGGATCACGTAACTGGCCGATAGACTCGACTGCGTTTGCCCTGACCCGCCCGTCGCTGTCGCGCAGAGCCTTTGACAGGAGCGGTAGTGTGCATGGGTTTTCTGCTTTGCCAAGACATTTGATCAGAATTGAGCGCAGGCGTGAGTTTTCTTCGCGCAGAAATTTGTCTGAAAACTGGCTGATTGCCTGGTCTTTATTAATTTTAATCGTTGTTAAAACGATAGTTTCGCGGATATTCAACTCATCTTCGTTGAAGAAAGCGTCGATCAGCTGGGGAATAACTCTTGAAGAGCCAATCTTGCCAAGGCTCAGCACCGCACGATTTCTGACGGTCGGCGATATGTCACTCAACAGGCCGACCAGAAGTTCGAGCGATCGGTCTTCCTGGATTTCACCGAGAATATAAGCCACAGAGGCTCTTTTTCTGGTATTCGGGGATCTTAGTTCTTCAGAAAGGGTATTGAGACCAAATCTGATGCCTTTGTTCCAGAGCGCTTTGATTGCGTTGGCCCTGACGCGGTTGTTACGGTCAGAAACCAGCACTTTGAGAATTTCAACGATTTCTGGCGCATCGATATCGCCAAGTGACTCAACAGCATTGGCTCTGACACGCTCGTCGGCATAGTTGAGAAATGCTTTGAACAGCGGCACCAGTTCTGCTGATTTGAACGAGCCAAGAACCTTAACACCGGTTGCGACCAGTGCCGGATCTTCTTCAAGTTTGAGAAAATCACAGATGGCGGTCTTGATCGCCTGCGAACTGCGACCCTGCAGAGCGTAGAGAGCCTCGCTCTTGAGAATGCTGTTCGGTGAATCCAGATAGGTCAGAATCATGCCGGAAATTTCCTGGTTCAGGCACTTGCGCGAGGCTTTCATTGCAGCGATAACCACTTCAGGTCGACCGTCGCGCAGACCTTCGAGAATGAATTCCTCGACATTTTCGACATTATGGCGCAGCAGACTCTTAAGGCAGAACAGCCTGACGCTTTTGTCGCGATCCTGGAAAAGTTTCTTGATGGTCAGATAATCCATTTTACTTCTCCTTGGATTGGCCTGCTGGCTGGTCAGTCAGAGCGATTTCAAAATCTCTCAGGCCCTCTTCTGAGGTATCAGAAATGATGATTTTTTCTGGGGTGACTTCTGTCAGGCAGAAGGGGGTTCTTTTAAGAGTTGCGCCGATTCTGGTGAGCAGAAGTTCGTCTGCAAAGCGCAGAATTGCAACCCGATCGCTGCCCAGAGTGAAAAAACCGTGATACGAAATGTCTGGTCTTTCGATGACAGGTGCTTGTTCACCAGTTTCCTGGCTGACGAATACGGTTCCGGGTTTTTCAGGCCAGATGAACATATTTCTGCCGGCTTCATATGGGTAAAGCTGATTAGCGGCGAATCTACTTTCAATTTTGTCTGAAAGCGCCGGGTAGACCGGTTTTACTATTGGTGCCGGCGGCTGAATTGGTGGCTTTGCAGCAGGGTCTGCTCCTGGGGCTGCGGCTGTGGGGGCGGCTGCGGGAGTCTGCGTTTGAGAAATGGCCGGGCCGGCCGCCGCTTTCTTTTTGGCTTCACGACTTGGTTTGAGTACAAGCAGGTCGAGCATCAGAACGCCGACAATAAAAGGAACACCAAACGCAACGGTTTTGTTTTTTCTGAGGTATTCTTTTAATTCCTGTTGGTTCATTTATGCTTTTCCTATTCTTGGTCAGGGCAGGAAGAAGGTAGAAAGCGTCAATTTCATGGTCATGTTGCCATCTTTGTCGTTAAGAGGGGGCAAGATTTCGAGCTGCGAAATCTTAACCAGGCGACCAAGGGCGTTCTCCGATTCCCAGAGGAACTGTTTCAACCGGTTGTAAGAGCCGTGAATTCGCATGTCAAATTTGAATTCAAGATAACTGCTGCCGGCACCCGATACCGGAGCTGGCGATTTGTAGGTTGAATCCATGATAAGAACATCGAGAGCTTTGGCTTTTCTTTGAACCTGCTCGATAAAAATCGTGTAGTTCGAGGAACTTTCGAGAAGCTTTTCAAATTTTTCCTTTACTTCCTGGCGTTTATCACGCAGTTGCACTGTTATTTCTTCAATCTGTTGTCGTCTGGTGTTGAATTCGCGCTGTGAATCTTCAATTCTGGTTACCAGACCCGTAATTTCTGTGTCTTTGGCGGCAATAAGCTGACGCTGGTTAGTGTTAACCGAGCTTAGGAAGTAGATCAGAAACACTATCGCAGCTGCCATCAGCCCGTAGGTTACTACCCGTTCCAGATTTGATCTTAATCTTGTCTTCACAGCATTTTCCTGTTCAGTTTATTTTCGCGCAGAAGGTTTATAAGTGATGGAGAGAGCAAACTTTTGCGATACCCCTGATGCCTGAACCAGACTGGTATTGCTTTGCAGCTGAGCCACGAACTTACCGCTCTGATTCAGACGGTTAACAAATTCAAGAATATCCTGGATGGTTGAGCCTTCGCCTGTTATTGAAAAAGGCACATTTAGATTGGTAAAACTTTTCGGACTCAGGTCATTGATCAGAACACGCTCGGGCACTGCGGCTTCCAGGGCGGCAAAAAAGTCGACCATATTGCTGGCGGGCGTATCGAGGTTGGCGTTGATAAATTCGATGCTGCTGCGCAGGGCATTGATTTCATTGAGAGGCGGCTGCAGCTTGCTGGTTTTGTCGATGATATCGCGCAATTCATTGTCTTTTGCGTTGAGACGCGCCTGGGCATCAGCCAGTTCTGTCCGGTTTTTGATTGTCATACTGCCAACAGCAGAAATCGTCGTGACAATAATGATAAGAGCCAGAACTATCCCGATGTTGTCACGGGGCAGGCTCTTGTATTCTACTGGCAGCAGATCGAATTGAAACTTCATGGCTATTCCCTCAGATAACAGCCGCAGGCAGCGGCAAGAGAGTTCTTTTCGGAGTCGTCAACCGGATTGCCGTTAACATAGAGCTGATAAAGCTCACAAACTCTTCTGACTCTTGTGGTCAGGCTCAACTGTGTGGTCAGCGCCACGTTGATATTTTCGTAATTGGCTCCACCACCGGAGATAATTACTTCGTGAATTGTGAACTCGCGGAACTTGGTCAGGTAGCTTTCGATCGCTCCGAAGATTTCGCGGCAGAGAAGAGCGAAAACATTTTTTATGACGGTAAAATTGTATTGAACATCCTGCTCTGGCGACGGCTCTGGCAGGAAACAGATTTCGTTGCGTTTGAACTGGTCAGCATCGGCTTCCGGCACATGAAAATGCTTGCTGATCTGCTTGGTGAAGTCATAGCCACCGACCGGTCGATTCTGAAGAACTCTCAACTGACCATCTTTAAAGACACCAATCGAGGTTGACTCGTTGCCAAGATGAATCAGACAGATATTTTTGCCCTTGTTTTCGTTGGCAGCGAGGTGATGTTCGATCAGATTCGCGACATTGAGAAAGTTCAGATCGACGACAGTCGGGTTCAAACCTGACTGCTGAACGATACCGCCGGCTTCAAGGAGATTGTTTCTGATGATGGCCATGGCAAGAACTATGTCGTCTTCTTCCCAGGAGCCTATACTCTGCTGCACCATATGCCAGTTTTCGAAGGGCAGTGGCATTATCGGAACAAAGTCTTCCTTGATAGCTTCATCCATCTCTTTTTTTGAGTATCTCGGCGGGGTAACCAGCAGATTGATCAGAGCGGCATGGTCTGGAAGCAACATCAGAATATTTTCGTAAGGCAGTTTAGACTCTTTTACCAGCGAGGTAACAGCCTTTTTGAGCGGCAGCGGATCTATAATCGGGTATTCGATGAAAGTTGACGCAACAAAATCTTTCGGAGTGCTTGTAGAAAGACACTTTTTCAGGCGAACTTCACCCGGCCCTGTCGACTCGAGCGACAGAAGCCTCAATTCATAGGTTCCAAGTTCGAGAACCGTATTAAATTTTGAGCCAGACCTTCCCATCAGTTACTTCCCATGTTGATCATAATATACTCTTCTATCGGAACTTCGCCATCAAGCACTTTCGATAAACAGCAGTCAGCAAGGGTTTTAACCTTGCGCTTGCGTAGATACTGCATGAGTTCAACGCTGGTGCGACGCTGCCCGATCAGTTCCTTGAGTTCAGGAGTTACTTCAACGACTTCATAGAGACCGGTTCTGTCTTTAAAACCGCTGTTATTACAATCTTTGCAGCCAACACCACGATAAAGCGGGTGTCCTTCAAGGTCTTTCATTTCAAGGCCAAGAGAAGCCGCTATGTATGGCGTTGTGTCGATAAGGGTTTTGCAGATCGGGCAGATTTTTCTGACGAGGCGCTGGCCGACCAGCAGACAGAGAGCTGATGCATACAGATATGGGTCAATACCAAGGTTCTCAAGGCGGCTGATCGTTTCGATAGCTGTATTGGCGTGAATTGTCGAGAAAACCATGTGACCAGTGAGGGCGGCTTTAATAGTAATTTCGGCGGTTTCATAGTCGCGGATTTCGCCGACGAGAATGATATCAGGGTCGAGACGCAGAATGGAGCGCAGGCCCCTTGCAAATGTCAGAGAGCGGGACGGGTCATTCTTGTTTTCCTGGACCTGCATCTGATGCACGCCGGGAATCTTGAATTCGACCGGGTCTTCTACGGTGATGATCTTTTTCTGGCGGCTGTTGATAAGGGAAAGGGCCGAATAGAGCGTGGTCGTTTTACCGGAGCCTGTAGGGCCGGCAAGCAGACAGAGACCCCAGGGGCGCCCGATGTTGAATTCGAATATCTGCAGATCGTCTTCGTGAAAGCCCAGCCCTTTGAGGTCAAGGTTGACGCGGCCGGAGTCGAGAACTCGGATGGTGCAGTTCTGCCCATAGATCGAAGGAAGAATGGCAACGCGGAACTCGATATGCTGCCCTTTGACCTTGAGCTTGAAGTTGCCGTCCTGCGGCATGAAGCGTTCAGTGATGTCGAGGTTCGACATGATCTTGATACGCGAAATAATGGCCTGCTGAGCCGCTCTTTCGATTGGGAGAATATCGTAAAGAATACCATCGATGCGGTATCTGACCTGAATAATCTTTTCGAAGGCTTCGATATGAATATCCGATGCGCGCATCTTTACGGCATCGAGAATGATCTTGTGAACCAGAGTAACTATCGAAGTCTGGTCAGATTCGCGTTTCAGCTCTTCAAGGTTGAGATCGCTGGCTGTCTGACCAGAATAAGCTTCTGAAAACTGGTTTTCTTCTTTGCTGAATTCAAGTTTGACATCTTTGAGCAGTTCGTCCATCGGAACATTGTCAAGAACGTTCTGCGGCCGATAAATTACATCGTTGATAATATGAAGAATCTGCGACTTCATCGCAATGACCCATTTGATGAACATATAACCGGTAGCCATTTTGATGCTGTCGAACATCTTGACGTTGGTCGGGTCAAATACGGCAATCGTCAGCGATTTTGGTTCTTTTCTGATCGGGATGAACTTGTAGGTTTTGATAAGGCTTTCGGGTATCTGTCTGATAAGCTCGGTGTTCAGTTCCATGTTCAACAGGTTCATGAATTCAATGCCGTGCTGAGTTGACAGGCCGCGAAAGAGGGTTTCTTCGTTCAGAGCCTTATCTTCGATAAGAATCTCACCAATCATCTTGCGAGAAGACGGCTGGCGCTTGAGTGCCGCATCGAGCTGCTGCTGCGTGATAGCACGCATCTCAATGAGGATCTCACCGATTCTTTTGCGTTTCAGAAAATCATTGGTCATTGTTTTAAACAGTCCTTCCTCAAAGATATCGGCAGCTGCGGCAAATTCGTTAATGTTTTTTTAGTGAGCGTTTCCTGAAGAGTCTTTTATCTTTATCTGGGTAAAGTCGAGTGGAGTGCGGGCAGGTGTGGGGTCAAAAGGCTGTGCGTATACCGCTGCCGACGTCCGGGTATCAAAAAACAGGATCGTGTCATAAGTCGTATTAAACTCGGTATTGCTGTCGCCATTGAGAAATGCAAATTCTGAATCTGACATATCACTGTTGCCATCTATATCAAAATCAAAGCGTCCGTTTGCATTACTGTCGTAAAAATATGCCGAAGGTTCTGATACTTCAATGTCTGGAGGCGTAATATTGCCGCCACTGAAGGGGTCTGTGAATACAGGCATGGCAGGGATATATTTGATATTCTGTCGACGGGTTGGAGCATTGT
>DAOQWI010000034.1:0-24651 GCA_035342015.1 Candidatus Ozemibacteraceae bacterium
GGGCTCAATCTGGCGAATACTCTTCCAAATGTGTCATGGGAAGGAATACCGAAAGATAAACCACGAAATCGCCCACGGCATCCCTTCTGAAAAAAGAGTCATCAAAGACGGCGACCTTATCAATATCGACGTCTCGGCTGAACTCGACGGTTTCTGGGCCGATAACGGCACCTCTTTCGTGATCGGCCGCGATCTGAACGGCCTGCAGGGTCTCGTCGACTGCTCGAGAAACATCATGATGAGTGCCATCAGCAGCGTCAGGCCGGGAATGCGGGTTTCTGAGCTTGGCAGACATATCGAAAAAATGGCTCAGCAAAGCGGTTTTCGCGTCATAAGAAATCTCGCCGGGCACGGAGTCGGGCGTGCGCTTCACGAAGAGCCCCACTACATACTGAATTGCGAAGACAAAAAAAACACCGCACGCTTCAAAAAGAACTCGGTTGTGGCAATCGAAACCTTTATCGCGACAAAATCCACTCAGGCGGAACAGCTCGACGACGGCTGGACACTGGTCGGCAACCGCGGCGGCTACGTCGCCCAGCACGAACATACGGTTCTAATTTCCGAAGACCGGCCGCAGATACTGACCGCAGCGAACAATATCTGCTGACCTAAACTGCCGGTTTAATTTCGGCAACCTCTCCCTCTGTATGAAAAACCCCTCCAGGAGCAATCCAGGAGGGGTTCTTTATTTGTGTAAAAAACTAAAGTCGGCTCAGACCTTGATTTCGAGAAGGGAGTTCGGGGTGTTGGTCAGCTGCAGCAGGCCCTTTTCTTTGACGACGAAGACGTCTTCGATTCTGATGCCGCCCCATTCGGGCAGATAAATGCCGGGCTCGACAGTAAAGGCCATGCCGGGCATGATTTCGTCTTCGCATTTCGGCGACAGTGACGGTGCTTCGTGAATATCGAGACCGAGTGAATGACCGAGACCGTGGCCGAAGTTTTCGCCGTAACCGGCATCAGTGATGATTTTGCGGGCAACCGCATCGATATCACGGCAGACGGCGCCGACCTTGATGGCTTTGATGGCCTTAGTCTGGGCTTCAAGAACGGTGGCGTAAACCTTTTTGAATTTGGCGGTCGCCTTGCCGAGAAAAATCGTGCGGGTCATGTCTGAATGGTAACCGTCGCAGACAGCGCCAAAGTCGATCTTGACCATTTCGTTCTTTTTGAGCTTGCGGTCGCAGGGGTGATGATGCGGGCAGGCTGAATTCGGTCCCGAAGCGATGATCGTCGAAAAACTCGGAGCGTCAGAGCCTTTCATTTTCATGAAAAATTCAAGGTGCGCCGCAACTTCGTTTTCGGTCATGCCGGGTTTGATGATCTTCATCAGTTCGGCAAACGAGGCATCGGCAATCGAAAATGCCGTTTTCAGCGATTTGAGCTCGTCGGTATCCTTGATCTGGCGCAGCCGCTCTACCAGACCTTCGGTCGGGTAGAGATCCATTTTGAATTCTTCAGAAAACAGCAAAAACTGCCTGAGATTCAGCGACTTTTCGACGCCGAGAGCCTTGACACGCAGCTTTTTCAGGTATTTCTGCATCATCTCGATCTGGTTGTTCTTGAAAATGACGATTTCAGCAGCGTCGCCGATCTCTCTGGCGCTCTGTTCCTGATAGCGGAAATCGGTAAAGAAAACCGCGTGCTTCTTCGTGATCAGCAGAGTGCCGCATGAGCCCGAATAGCCGCAGAGATAGCGAACATTGTTCAAATTGGTGATCAGCATACCGTTGTAATTTTCGGTAAACAGCTCACGTAAAGCTGCAAGACGTTGTTTGTGTTTCATTCTCTTCTCCTTTTCAGCCTGATCGCGCTGAAGCAACAGATCAAAATCTCTCTATTCCTGGCCACGGGCAGGGTTAAGAACCGTTACCTGCCGGTCAGAAAATGGGCTGGCGGCAAGCACCTTCGCCGCTTCGCCGGAAGGGGCAATCATGGTAATCGCCATCTTTTTCTCATCGAGCATCGCGCGCGCCACCTCTTTAATATCTTCGAGCGTTACGCGAAGATATGGAGCGAGCGTGTTTTCGGGCAGCTGCGGCTCGACATTATACAAAAAGCCGGTCGACAGACGATTCATGCGATTAGTCGTGCTTTCGAGAGCGATCAGAAGATTACCCTTCAGCTGCTCGCGGGTATCTTCGAGTTCTTTCTTCGTCAAACCCTTCGCAGCAATCTTTTCGACTTCGTTATGAAAGAGTTCGAGCACCTTCTTCAGGTGTTCCATTGACGTGCCCGCGTAAACGCCGAACAGACCGGTTTTTTTGTAAGACGTGTGATACGAATAAACCGTATAGGCCAGACCGCGCTTCTCGCGGATTTCCTGGAACAGGCGACTGCTCATACCACCACCGAAAGCAGCGTTCAAAATGGTAATCGCGAAGCGGCGAGAATCTGAGAACGAAACGCCCTCGGTGCCGAGGGTCAGATGCACCTGCTCGATATCTTTCTGATAGATCGTCGAAGCTATCGACGGCTTGACCGCCGACTCACGCGGCTTGAACTCACCGGAACGCAGAGTTTTGAGCTTCTTTTCGAGCAGCTTCTGCAGTTCATCCCAGTCGAAGTTGCCGGCAACACAGACAAGCAGATTACCGGTCACATACTGGCGGTTGAAAACATCGTAAATCTGGTCGCGCTTCATGCCCGCAACCGTTTCGGCAGTGCCGAGAATCGGGTTGCCGAGCCGCGAGTGTTTCCAGAGATTCTGCCCGAGCAGCTCGTGAATGATCTCGTCTGGCGAATCCTCATACATCTTGATTTCTTCGAGAATGACACGACGCTCGCGTTCGAGCTCTTCAGGGTCGAACTGCGAATTGATCACCATGTCGGAAAGCACGTCGACGGCGACGTCGAGCTTGTCTTTCACGACTCTGGCGTAGTAGCAGCAGTAGTCCTTGGCGGTAAAGGCATTGAGATAACCGCCAATGCGGTCGAATTCGCTGGCGATCATGCGCGGCGAACGCTTCTTCGTGCCTTTGAACATCATGTGCTCGATAAAATGCGAAACCCCCATCATTTCGGGGGTCTCGTAAAGCACACCGCTTTTCAGGAACATGCCGATGGAAACGCTCTGCACGGTATCGAATCTTTCGGCAATTATTTCGACGCCGTTGTTCAGGGTCAGCTTAAGATAGGGCGAAGCTTGCAAACTAGTTCTCCGGGGTCTGAGTTGGAACCGAATCAGCGCTATTATCTTCTATCGGCATAAGTCCCTGACTATCGTTGAATTCTTTTTCACTGGCACGCTGGTCTCTGACCGCTTCTTCTTTCTGCCCTTCGGGGGTCAGCTGATCAGGGATGTCAACCGACGGAACCGGCAGTTCTTTAAGACTCTTCATGCCGAAATAATAGAGAAAATCCTGGGTGGTTGAATAGAGGCGCGGCTTGCCAAGAACCTGCTTTTCGCCCGAAACATAGATCAGCTTCTTTTCGAGCAGGTTCGAAATGACGCCATCGCAGCTGACGCCGCGGATAGCATCGACTTCGGCTCTGGTAATCGGCTGTTTAAACGCGATTACCGACAGAGTTTCAAGCGCCGGCAGCGACAGGGAAACGAGCTTCTGGCCGTCGAGCCGCTGAATGAACTGTGAGATGCGCGCCTTGGTTGCCAGCTGCACCCCGTTTTCGAGAATGGCGATCTGCAGGCCGCTTTTTTCGTCTTCATCGTAGGCCTTTTTGCGGGCCTGTACGACTTCAGTCACCCGTTCAGGAGAAATCGACAGAACGGCGGCGAGCTTTTCGATGCTGATTGGCTTGTTCTGAACCAGAAGCAGACCGTCGAGAGCCGCACAAAGCAGTTCAAAACTAGCTTCCTCACGGGGTTCGGCAACCGGCTGCTGTTCGTGGGTTTCGACTATTTCTTCGGTTGTCTGATTTATGTTATTTTCGCTGTTTTCCATGGTCACTCCTGAGTTTCTGCGACGGTCAGGTTCTCTTCTTCAGAAAGCATTTCGTCGGCATTGGCAAATTCTTCGGGCTTTTCAGGGTCGGCAGGCAGTTCGGCTTCAGGTGCGGGGCGCCCGTTTTTGCCCTGCCGCAGAACGATGGGTTCGAAGTTGGCTTTCTGGGCAAAAGCAAGTTCGCCGGTGCGTGCCATTTCGAGAACAGCCATGAACGACAGCACCGTTTCGTAGCGGGTGGCACCCTTTTTCAGCAGTTTGCCGAAGGTGACTTCGCCCTTGAATTTCTTGAGCATATCGCGAATTTCATTGATGCGGTCGAGAATACCTATTTTTTCAAGAACAACCCGGTGAATCGGCGGGCTGAGCCGGCGTCTGACAAGCGCATGAAAGATATTCAGCAGCTCGACCGGCCCGATATTGATTTCGAGAATCTCTTCTGGGCCGCGCTCGAGGTCAGACGAACGGGTAAAGATGCGCGAGGCGCTGCGTTCCATCTCACGCAGCTGCAGCGCGACGAGTTTGAAACGCCGGTATTCGAGCAGTTTTTCCACGAGGCCGGCGCGGGCATCTTCTTCATACATGCTCTCGTCTATGTCTTCATCACCCGACATCATCTCTTCGGACTTTTCTTTAGGCAGCAGCATTTTCGATTTGATTTCGAGAAGCGTGGCAGCCATGATAAGAAAGCCGGAAGCGACTTCCATGTCGAGGATTTCCATCATCTGCAGGTATTCGAGATACTGACCGGCGATGTGCGCGATCGGAATATCGTAAATATTGATCTTCTGCTCTTCAATCAGGTGATAGAGCAGATCGAACGGGCCTTCAAAGACCGGAAGTTTTACCTGGTAGGCGCTCATTAATAAAGGAAACCCATTGCCTTTCGCACTGAATGCATCGTCTCACCGGCAACCTCGTGCGCGCGTTTTTCGCCGGCAGCGAGAACGTCGGCGATGTAACCCGGGCGGGCCTTGATCTCTTCGCGGCGCTGGCGGATCGGCTCGAGCATGGCGTTGATGCGTTCGAACAGAATGTTTTTGCAGTCGCGGCAGCCGATGGCGGCGCTGCGGCAACCGGCCCCGAGCTCTTCGAGACGGTCGGGCGTAT
Source organism: Candidatus Ozemibacteraceae bacterium (assembly GCA_035342015.1). Classification (GTDB taxonomy): domain Bacteria; phylum Muiribacteriota; class Ozemobacteria; order Ozemobacterales; family Ozemobacteraceae; genus Rifleibacterium. Next base: position 5,016 of record DAOQWI010000034.1, read on the forward strand.
AAATCTTGTGGTAGGCGTAAACGGTGCAGACTTCGGGGTCACCCGGGTCATTGCGGCGTACGCGCTGCGGGTCGGTGATCATCTGCTGAATTTTATCCTTGAGACTGGCTGGCGTTTCGCGCAGTTCGATGCTGTTGTTATAAGATTTGCTCATTTTGCGTTTGTCGATACCGAGCAGCATCGGCACTGACGACAGAATCGCTTCGGGCTCTTTGAGGATGTCACCATAATTGCCGTTGAAGCGCCTGATGATTTCGCGACTGAGTTCGAGATGCGGCAGCTGATCACGGCCGACCGGAACGACTTCAGCATTGTAGCAGGCGATGTCGGCGGTCATCAACACCGGGTACATCAGTTTGCCGAGCGAAACGGTCGAACGGGCTTCGTCGTCGCGCACATCGTCTTTGAAAGTCGGGCAGCGCTCGAGCCAGCCGAGCGGTGTCATATTACTGAGAATCACGGCCAGTTCGGCATGCTCGAGCATCGAAGACTGGCGCATGATGACTGATTTTTCGGGGTCGATACCGACGCTGAGCCAGTCGACAATCATTTCATCGATGACTTCAGGAAGATTGTCGATTTTGAGACGGTCAGTAAAAGCGTGCCAGACGGCGGCAAAGAAGAAGCATTCGTATTTTTCCTGGAGGGCGACCCAGTTTTTGAGGGTGCCTTCGAGATGCCCCAGATGCAGAGAACCGGTGGTTCTCATTCCGCTTACCAGTCTTTTCTTTGCCATTGTTATCTCCTGTTGTGCAGCTAAAGTCCTGTTTTATCAGCTTTCAGAGCCACGCGGGCCCATCAGTATTCGGTTGCCTTGAGTGCCTCTTCGGCGGCCAGCAGTGTCTCAGAATCGGGTCGCAGCAGGCGTACCCTTTCCCAGCATTCGCGGGCCTTATCAAGTTTTTTAAGTTTGAAATAGCCGACGCCAAGGTTATATTGTGCTTCGGCGTAATTCGGTTCAATTTCGACCGCTTTTTCCCAGTATTCGATAGCCTTGTTGAGCTCGTTTTTCTTGTCATAAAGATTGCCCATCGTGAAAAAGGCGGTATGCTCAGCAGTGCCGGCGGCCAGTAAAGGCGTCAGCAAATGCTCGCTCTCGGTAAGGCGGTTCTCATAATAATAGGCACGTGCCAGCAGCAGTTTCTGCTGATTTTCAAGTCGGCCGGTACTGGCAAATGGTTCGAGCACGGCAATCGCGAGCGGGTAAAAGCCGAGACTGACGGCCATGCGGCCGACCGCAAAGGCTTCCTGCTGGCTGCTGATGCTGCCCGGATTAATCTGCTGCAGGTAGAAACCGACATTTTCACGGTTATAGCTGGCATCTTCGACACTGGCCATCTGCAACAGCAGCTGCGTATTGGCCGGGTCGCGTTCAAGCGCCGGCTTAACGATCTTTTCAGCTTCAGAAAAGCGACCGGCATTAATCAGCGCCTGACCGATTCTGACAGCCTCTTCGGTTGGCAACGGGCCATCTTCGGCTTTCTGCAGAAGTTTTTCGAGTTCAGCATCGCAGACGACGCCGACGGTTGAGTCTTCGAGCTTGAATTTGAGCACCGGCGCGATTTTCTGTTCGCTGTCGACCTTGAAATAAAGGTCGATACGCGACTGGGTGCTCGGAAAAACATTGAAAGAGTTTTTCGCCGCCCGGCCTTCCTGGTCGATTACAGCCGGAAAAGTGTTATGCAGCTCAAGTTCGAAATCTTTCAGCGGGTCGATCGAGAAGGTTTTGACACCGGTATTAACCATCGTCAGATTGATATAAACTTCGTCCTGGCGGGCCTGACCGCCGAGCCCCGACTGAAACGGGCGCCTGACGTATTCGTTGACGGTCAGCACAAAGCCCGAAGGGTGCAGCACGTCTTCACCCATGAAGAACACCGGCCCGCCAGCCTGCGCCAGCAGAGCGGGTGAACAAAAGAAGACGAAAAGAATTAACAGAACAAAATAAATCTTTCTGTGCATAGTGGCAGGTATTGTAACACATCCCCGCCCCCAAATAAACCTCTGGATCAGGCAAGTGAAAAATTACACAAAGCATTGTAATTCACTCTGCTGCAACACGAAAAAATCAAATACTGATCCAGGTCAGCCGTGAAAAACGAGCAGGTAATCGTAGGCGTCGATCGAGCGGTCAACAGCTTTGAAGAACAGGCGTGACTGGCCGTAGCGCGATGAAAAGGCGCTGCGCATCGGTTCGACGATTTCCTGTTCGTAGAGTTTTGGCGGCAGGTCGCGGCCTGACCAGCAGAGAACCGCCATGTCAGCATTTGCGGCCAGACGCACAAAAGTCGAATAATCGGGTGTCTTCTCAAATGAAATAAGGTAGCGACGCAGGCAGTTTTTTATGTCGCGGCGAGCCTGCTCCAGATCGGCATGACCGTGAAACCACGCATAAAAGACGGTCTGCAGTTCTGCTTCCTGAGTTTCTTCGTCGTCGAACATCAGCGGAAAAGCGACCAGCGGGTTACGATCGACTGCAAGTTCGTCGAGAGCGATGTTTGAAATCTCGATGCGACCAGTTCGACCTTTGACGAAACTGCGATGCTGTTCAAGGCAAAAAGCCATTATCTGATCAGGTTCGAGCGTCTGCCGACTCACAAAACCCTTGCTGGTGAGCCAGTAAGAGAGTATCTGATAAACGGCGGCCCAGAAGATTTCGCGCTGTTTTTCATCATCGATCTCGTAAGCGGCTTCGCGCCAGTAAAACAGGTAATCCAGCTGCTGACTGGTAAACAGGCGCTCTTTCCAGGTCTTGAACGGGTTCATTTCGAGTTCGAGCGGCTTTTTGATCACCTGATTGAACTTCTGAAGATTTTTTTCGCTGAAACCGCCATCACGGCTGTTCAACCATGCACGCGCCAGCATAGCCTGACTGTCAATGGGTGAATTGAGATAGAGGGTAATTTCTTTGCGGCTGAGCCAGTTCAGAGCTGAAAAGCGATGAAAACACGGAAAAAAGATCGAGTCAACGCCACCTATTTCCCCTACCGCTTCAAGCAGCCATGATGATTGCAGACGCAGCATTTCAGTTGTTCCCGGCGGCCGGCGACAGCTTCAGCCAGAGTGCAGCCAGTTCGGGGTCAAACTGCAGACCGGCCTGACGCTCGATTTCGGCATCGATGTCTTTCTGGCTTTTATACTGCTTCAGACGATATGACCTTGAATGGCGCATTGCTGAAATGGCGTCGGCGATGGCGAGAATGCGGGCAGCTTTCGGAATCTCTTCGCCCTTGAGATTATCAGGGTAACCAAGACCATCCCAGCGTTCGTGATGCCAGCGGATAATGGCTGGCACTTCATCGGGAGCCTGCATACGGCTTTTCAGGTGCAGTTCGCCAAGCAGCGGGTGGGTGCGCATCAGATAAGTCTGCTCGTCATTGAGGCGTTCGGCGGTGCGCAGAATTTCACGCGGCAGAAGGGTTTCGCCGACATCGTGCAACATCGCTGCAGCCTTGAGAGCCTGCAGCTGTTCGCCTTCAAAGCCGGCGGCGGCAGCGATTTTTTCGGCAGTCTGTGCAACTTCGAGTGAATGGGCGGCATCATAGCCTTCGATGCGGTCAACGATCGAGGCAACACCCGAAACAAACTGGGAATAGCGCTCTTCAGTCGGGCTGGTGCGTTCGCGCAATTCGAAATAACGATAGGCAAGCCAGGTGACCAGAACGATCAAAACTGCATTGAAAACTGAAATCAGCATAATTTAAAACCCAAAGTTGGCACCGACGATAAAACGATGCCGGTCATAGATCCTGCTTGGAGTGTAAAGACCAAAATCGAGACTCAGGGCTTCGTCAAAAGCGTGACGAAGACCAAGAACAAAATCATTACCCGAATAGTCAATCGTCAGTTTTGTATCTATATCCAGATTCAGACTGGCGCCCATGATAAAGAACACCGGGTCAACCTCGGCGCTCTTCTGGCTGTAACGGCCAAAAGAAGCCTTCTTCTCGTCGGGGTTCATGGCTATATTGGTGCCAAGACCGAGAACAACGCGATTGCCGGGCATGCCGGTCAGCAGCATCACTGAATCCTGGTAGCCCTCGTTCGGGTCGAGAACGGCAGCAACCGCCATGTTCGGCCTGACCTTGTATTTGCCGGCGAACATCGGTTCAGTCTGCTCGGCCTTGCCACGAATGGCAAAACGTTTGACAATAGCCACTTCTGAGTCGTCAGAAAAAGCGAAAACGCCTTTAAACGTGGCCTCGTTGAATTCGGTCTCGCCGACCATGTGAATGGCAGCGCGTGCTCCGCCCGGAGACAGAACGTCAAGACCCGGCACAATCATGGTACCGCTCAGGCCATTAACCGTGGCATTGGCATGCACGGCCGGCGCCGGTGCGAAACACAAACCGAGACAATAGAAAAGGGCCGCAACGCCCGCTTTTAAAAAGCGCTGCCGCCCCTGTTTCAGCAAATTATGCGAATCAGTAGCCTTCGATTTCGTCGAGCTTCTGTCTGACGCTGTCTGCTTCACTATGACCGGGGAACTTTCTGAGAAATTCCTGATACGATGCCCGGGCCTTGTCATAGTCCTTAAGTTCCTTTTCGTAGAGTTCGCCTTTGCGCAGAAAGGCATCTGCAGATACATCGGCATCAGGATACTTTTCGGTTACCGAATTATAATAATCGATCGCTTTTTCGACGTTTTCAGAGCTTTTGCGGTATCTGATCTTGCCGTCGATCACCTGAGTCTTCATCGAATCCATGTCCTGCTCATAGATGCGACCAAGGCGATAGACGAGATCTTCGCCGCCCGGCGCATCGGGGAAACGCTGCAGCATTTCTTCGAGAGCTTTCGCCGCTCCCTGGTAATCCTTTTCTTTTTCGTCAAGCATGCCGATCAACTTGCGATATCCGGAAATGGCATCATCAGGGTCAGTGCTCGCCGAAATCGCTTTGCGGTAAGCGTTGGCCGCTTCCTTGAAGTTGCCAGATTCGGCGTGCATATCGCCGAGGTCCATGTTTGCCTTGATTTCCTGCTCGTCCTTGGCATCGGCGGCAATCTCACCCTGGGCGGCAATTGCGCCTTCCTGGGCGCCGGTGCCGATCGAAAGTTTCTTCATTTTTTCCTGGGCAGCCTGAAAGTAGGTGCTGTAGCCGTAATCAGTTACGATCTTCTTGTAGTTGGTGGCAGCCTGTTCATACATGCCCATGGCTTCCTGGCAGGTGGCAAGATTGAAATATACCTTGTCGATAGCAAGAAAAGTCGGGTGCTCTTCAATTATCTTGTTGTAGATTTCTGAAGCCATCACGTAGTTTTTAATACGTTCTTCGTAGACTCTGGCAAGGTCGTAAAGGGTTTTCGGCAGTTCGGGGCCGGTCACACCGCCAGACATGACACCGCTGTTGAGCATATCAGCCGCTTCACTGAAATGGGCCAGCGCATTGCTCATCTCAGCTTCAGCCTGCTTGATGCGGATTTTGCCGATTTCGACCATCGCCGGTGAGTGAAATTTATCATTGCCAAGCAGCGTTTTCAGTTCTTCAATAGCCTGTTCATATGTACCCTGTGCCAGAAGCTGCATCGCCTTCTGGTATTCGGGAGTCGACTGTACAGGCTGGGCACCTGCCAGATTGTGGCAGAACAGCATCAGTGAAACGATAAGCATTGTTTTAATCTGCTTCATACTTTTCCCCTGTTTTTTTTAAAGAATATTGTATGACTTTCAAGTGCATGATAACATAGATGCCATTAATTATGTTGAGAGAGATGGCAATTTAATGTTCAAAAACCTGTTAAACATTGACAGCGAAGTTGTCGATATCAATAACACGGGGTGTATTGGCGAAGGTGGCCACACCGAGATGGAATTCAAGGTTCTGCCTCTTGAAAAGGTCTACCCGAACCCGAACCAGCCCCGCAAGATCTTTGATAAACAGGCACTGGAAGAACTGGCGCAGTCAATTCGCGAGAATGGCGTTCTGCAACCGGTTCTGGTGCGACAGATCGGCAGCAGGTATCAGATCGTTTCAGGTGAAAGACGCTACCGGGCCAGCAAAATTGCCGGAATGAACACTATTCCGGCGGTCATTCGCAAGCTCAACGAAGAAAAAACCATGCTCGCCGGCCTGATCGAGAACATTCAGAGACAGGATCTCAATCCGATCGAAGAAGCCAGAACCCTCAGAGACATTCTATTGAATTTCGGCCTGACCCACGACCAGCTGGCAGAAAAGGTTGGGCGCAGCAGATCAGCGCTTACCAACCGGCTCAGGCTTCTGCAGCTTCCCCCCGAGGTTCAGCTGATGGTCGCAGACGGTCAGATCTCGGCAGGGCATGCAAAAATGCTCGCCGGGCTGAAAGATCCGGCTGATGTGCGGCTGTGGGCCAGAAAAATTGTTTCCGACCAGCTTTCGGTTTATGAAACCGAAAAGCAGATCGCCCGCGAAAAAACAGACAACTCCAGCGCCTGTCAGAAGAAAGGCAGATTACTGATGAGTTCTGATATGCATGTTCGAGCTGTCGAAGAAAACCTTCAGGAGCTTCTTGGCGCCAAGGTTCGCATTCGTCAGGGCAAAAACAAGGGCCGGATTGAAATTGAATTCTACGACAGGGACGATCTTGAGAGAGTTGTAGAGTCAATGGTATCGGTTTGCCTGTAGTTCTATTTGAAAGGTAAAGCGGTGTGATTATTAAATTCTGGGGTGTCAGAGGGTCGATACCCGTGCCGGGTAAAGACACCGTCGAATTCGGCGGTAATACCACCTGTATTGAAGTCTTAACTTCTGATCATGAGAGAATCATTTTCGATGCCGGCACCGGCATTCGCGTGCTTGGCAACAGCCTGATGCAACAGGAGTTCGGCCAGGGCAAAGGCGTCGCGCACATTTTCTTCACTCACTCCCACTGGGACCACATCCAGGGTTTCCCGTTTTTCGCACCGGCCTATATCGGCAAAAAAGACAGCAAAGGGAACCGCATCGACGAGTGCTGCAACGAATTCAATCTCTACGGCGCCTCCGATGTCGGCAATCGCATCGAAACCACACTGCGCGGTCAGATGGACAACTATTATTTTCCGGTCGATCTGAATTACCTTTCATCAAAAATCAATTTTAAGAATCTTGTCGACAATCGCGTGCAGATTGGCAAAGCCACGATAACCGCTTTTAAGCTCGTTCATCCGAACGGTGTCCTGGGATACAGAATTGAAGAAGCCGGCAAGTGCGTCGCTATCGCCACAGACTGTGAACACCCGACTGACGGTTCGATCGATCAGAATCTGCTGGGGCTGGCACGAGGCGTCGATGTGCTGATCTATGACGGACAGTATACCTGCGACGAATATGCACCGCACAAATTCAATCTGCCCGGTCCCGGAAAACAGGGTTTCGGTCATTCAACGCCAGAAGAGGGCATCAGAGCTGCAAAAGCTGCGGGAGCCAAACGCCTGGTTATTACCCACCACGATCCGCTCCATAACGATGAAAAACTCAAAGACATGGAAGCTCAGGCAAAGAAGCTGTTCAATAGAGCTGAATTTGCCCGTGAAGGAATGATCATCGAAATTTGAAGCTTTTTGTAGTTGCCGCCCCGGTGTGTATGGTATGATGTGCACAACATGGCAAGGGCGTCTTTTTTAACTCCAGTATATTTCTTTTCATCGGTCAGAGCAGGTTCCGGCAAGGCTTCACTGATTGCCGGGCTTTCGGTTTTTCTCAACAATCTGAAACAGAAAATTGCCCTGATCGATCTCGATGGCGAAATGCCGCTCAAACTGCGCAGCACCTTCCCGCAGTCTATCATTCTCCAGGAATACCCCGAAATCTCGCAGTCGATCAAGGCCGAAGAAAACCGTTTTCAGAAGAATTTTTACTTTACCGAAACCACGCAGATCTCATATTTTCCTGCACACAGACTGGCCGATCCTTCTCTCCTGTTTTCTGATACATCCCTGAGAGATTTTTTTATTCAACTAAAAGCGAGTTTTGACTGCGTCTTCATCAATTTTCCTGCCGGCTTCTCCCATTGCCAGAAAGTTTCTGATCTGCTCGCCCGCCAGCATCTGTGGCGCGGCAGTCGACCCGCTTCACTGATCGTCTCCCAGTCGGATGAAAAATCACTTATCTGCCTCGACAAACTGCTGCAGCAGAACCCTGCGTTGTCATACCAGCTCCAGGAAAATACCTGGCTGATATTCAACCGCGTACCTTCATCGCCCGAAGACCAGAAGGTTGCCGAAAGCGTTGTCAACGGCTCGGAGCTGCGAAAAATCTTTGACAGCCAGCAGACCTATATCATACCGGTCAATGAAGAGTTCCCAAAGCAGAGACTCGAAGCCTGGCCCACAGTATTGAAAACCGATTCACTAATGCATCAGACGGTTTCGGCATTAAACCGTCTTCTCAATGCCGGCACCGACAGCCCTCTCAGGTTTCGCGGCCAGCATACCGCTGATTTTCAAGCCTGCCTCGATGGCGAACTTCTCGAAAAGCTTTCGCCATATCTCGAAAAGGTTCAACAGGTCACAGCGGCCCGCCTTTTTATTCATCCCTCAGAACTTCAGGTTTTTCTCGAAGAAGGCTCTGGCAATTATCGCATCAGAATCAGAATCTCCGGTGTCACTCATCCCCTGGTAGGAATCAACCCCAAACTCTGCCAGGAACCGGAGTGTAAAATCATTCAGCGGGCTTCACCAGGGACTTTCGCCTTAAATGCCTTCGGGCAGAGCCACACAGCGGTGAACCAGATCGAAAAAACTGCAGTTTCAGGGATGGCGATGCGCCCGGTTTACAAGTTCGAAGACTGTTTTGTCACCCCGCCCGAATCCAGACTGCAGCCTGAGATTCCAATTCTGCCCGAAAAAGATCGACAGCCTTCACCAATTCTTTTCAAACTTGAGCCAGACCTGCCCGAAGTTCCATCACTGTCGCACGTTCTTGGCTATGCCGCCCGAAAATACAAGCAGTACTCTTTCGCGGCCTGTGAAAAGTTCTGCGAAATAAGCAGCGTCACACATTTTTTTATTCCGCCCGAGTTTCAGCTGGTCTACACCCTGCCTGCCCTTTTTCAGGAAAATCTCTGTTTTATTCAGGCCATCTCAGAACGCGCAAAGATGACGCACTGGATCGAATTTGAACCTGCCTACGAATGGGTTCTGCCACCGGAGGAAGCGGCAACGGCGATGCCCGATGAATTTGCCCGCAACCGCCCATTCATGCCGGAAAACGATTTTCTTGCCAGACTGCCGATCGACCCGCCCCCTGAGTATGGCATTGTTAATCTGGCCAGCAGCTTTTTTCCTTACGACAGCAACCTTTTCCCGGTCCCGTATCATTTTACACTTCCGGTCGAAACGGTGGTTCTGACCACCCCACCGGTGCCGCCAAAACTGCCGCTCGCATTTGAAGAAGCTGTAGAAACGGAAGACGCTGAAACAATCGTCACAGGAACACGTTTAGCAAGCTTTCTGACAAGAGATTACGCAAGCTTTGTGATTAATTCTCGAGCCGTCACAGCTGAGTTCATCGAAACCCCTGCCAGCCCTGTCAGCGTAAATATGCCGGCCAGCTACCTGTTTGAGCTGGCCCCCTTTACTTTGCCACAGCCGGCAGTACCCGAATTCGATTCCACTTTTCACAGTGTTGCAGCCAGTTGCCCGCAGAATATACCCACAGACCTTTCTGCAGTAGAGGTCTGCGAAAATTATCTGTCGCCGCATGATACAAAGCTGCCGTCCAGCTTTGCCATCGAAGACCTGATGATGGAATACGTTTATTCAACAAGTGATCGCCTGCCCCTGAAAAGGGATTTCCTGATTTCAGCCAGACGTTCAAAAAAGCCTTTAAAACCGACGCTGCCGGTTTTCTTCCGCCAGACCTTTCCTGAAAGCAGATTCGAAAACATTATCGACCCGCTTGCAGCGAAGTGCCAGCAGTTGCCGCATTGTTTCCTCTCTGCCGGACACGGCTTCAAAAGCCTCAGATACACTCAGATTACCGCCCCAGAGTCACACGTCTTTGACCTGCTGCACGTTAAATTCAGACCTGGCCGGGATTTATCAAACCGTGATTCGGCTGATGCTTCTATCTATAGCTCTGACAGGGTTGTCGACAATTCCCTTAAAAACCGGCAACTGCCGCCATGCCGGGCCAGAATGCTCGAGATCCTTTCGCCAGCCTCGAATCAGCTGCGGTCGTCGCAAAAAACCGCAACCGGCAAACTGAATACCCGGTTCACTTCTCTACCCACCCAGCCTGCCGTAGCTCTTACAAAAAGTTTCAGCTCTTCTGTCATCAGCCGCTCATGCCATCTCGACCGGCTGCCTGTCGACCTTTTCTCTGGTTACCATCCGGGCCTGACTCTTAAACGCGGCAGGCACTCTGCGGCCGCTCAGATAACCAGAAAAGCCTGGCTGAACGAATTCAGTATCGATGAACTGCTTTTGTCGACCATGTCGATGCGCCAGGGACTGCGCAGATTCCACCATTTCCCCGGCCCGGGTATCGATATTCGCATCGATTACCGACCGTCATTACCGCGGAGGTTGTTCCCCTTGCCATCAATATCTGCCATGCCATTTACCTGGGAAATCTGCCATGCGATGCCCCTGATACCACGAGCGCTTCCGCTCCGCTACCGTCGGGTCGAAAACCCGAAAATTGCCGATCTTTCAGCAGCGAAGCTTGCTTTGAAAATTGAAAGCGATCTGAAAAATATTATCTGGCAGGCTGGTGAAATCAGAGCTGAGGCTTTTGAAAAATCTTCTGCAAAAACCAGGCAGGAACATCGCCAGCCTGAAACAAGCCGCCGCTACCCGTTTGCCGTTTCCGCTCAGAAGTATTTCCGCGAGATAAAACAAAAACAGATCAACTTTTTTGTCAAGCCGCCCCAACCGGTTGAAATGCTCTTTGAACACCTTCGACACATGCTCAGGGCAATGCGAACCGCTGGTCAGGAATTCAGCGAAACCGCGACGAACACTCGAAGCCCCTATGCCTGCGAAAGCTTTGCCAGTCACGAACAAACAGGCCATACAAAAGCCGGTTTCGGCGAGCGCAGCATGAACGTCTATCGAATGCCCCAGAGCCAGCAAAGAGAAAAGTATCTGATCAACAAACTGCGGTTGCGTGACCTGATGAATCTGGCCCGCCAGACAAATCAGAAACTGCAGGAAATCAATCAGAAAATTTCGGCATGAGTCTGAAATTGCCGCAAAAGAAAGGTCTGCCGGTTCTGGATAGCCCATCCAGATTCTCCGGTCCCAAGATTTTTCTTACCCGACGACCGTTAAGTGTCGTGGGCAAACCGGTTCTCGCCGAAAAGCATCTGCCGGTGCAACCATCAGCATCTCCTCTGGCAAGAAAATGCTACTGCTGCGACAGCGAGCACCTGTTCCGTTTTCGCAGAAAACCAGCCGGAAACAGAAAAATCAGGCCTGGCAGTGCGACTGCTCCAGAACCATTTCTGCCATTTGCAACCAGATCGGTCTGGACCGACGAATTTCCCCGTCAATCTCTGCCGCAGCGTTCCTCGCTTGCCTGCTGCTGGAACGAAAAATCGCCGGTCAGAAATCAGACGGCGCTGTTTATTGAACCGGCCAGTATTAGCAGTCGAAGCCCCGGAATGCAGGTTTCAGTTTGTCAACTGAAAAGCTGCCATTGTCATACAGACAGGCCACACCCCGGGTTCAAATTTGTTTCTGATCAACTCCCACGTCTGTATAGAATTGAAAAAGCTGCCTGGAGCCAGATAAATTCAACCATTGGCACCTTTTTTTCAGTCTTGAGTTCGAAAAAACGCTGGAAAAAATTTGCCTGCGTTTCTCCCGTGCTCAAGACTTTTGCCGATTACCTGACCGCACCGCTGCTCTTCTTTGACGGCAATGATAAGCGCCGGCCGATGCCCCTTAAAACATTGATTCCTGAGGCCGAAAGCACTGGCTTCTCAATGCAGACCAGCCTGAACAGAAGCACCAGCCAACCAGTGTTTACTGCAAACATTGAGCTTTTGCCGGAAAAGCGGATTCTCGACCATGAAAAACATCAAAATTTCGTGCTCGAAAATAAAATTATCTTCTCGCCTGGTTTTTTAAGAAAAAAAATCAACCTGACGCATAACCAGGCCTTTGCCAGATCATGCCCGGAAAAACAGAGAAAGTTCAGCAATCTGCCAGACCAGTTTTCTCCGGTAACTCCTTCTGAATCTCACAACAAACCAGCTGGCCGCATAGAGAAAGCAGATCCGTTTTTTTCGGTCTGCAGCCCCAAAGCCTTTTTGCAGAAAGAGCGCGCTTTGCCCGCTGACTTTGGCTGGTTTTCGGCGCTGTATCATGCTCCAAGGCTTCGTCTCAGGCTGAGATTGCAGCGCCAGAACTTTCCGGCCACCAGCCTGCTTTTTTCGGCAACTTTGCCAGATGCGACCCTCAATCTGAGGCTTCCCCAAAATCGTCGTATTCCGGCAGAGTTTCCCCGCATGATGGTCTCACCCCGGTATAATAAGTTATTCGCTGTTCAGTCTGCATTTGCCAGAGTCTGCATCCCTGCAGATTACCGCATAAAAAAAGCAAGTTTCATGGTCAGAGCGGCAAGACACGCCCACTACACTCTTGCACAGCTGCGCAACATAATAGTCCCGAGCCAGAGTAAGAGACTGACCACGACGAGCCTCTTCTTCTCTGCCTTTTCAAAAATTGAGTCCGGGCGGTTCGCCACCTCAGAAAAAGGCTGCCCGAAATCAAAACTCGACAAGGCCGACCCACAGTTCAAACATCAGGATGTCTCTCTGAATCTGCTTGGGCAGAACTCAACCATTACGTCGATTTTAGCCAGCGCAATGCCGAGGCGGGTAAGGCCGGCAACCCCGCAACCACTGCCAGACATGCGGATCGAACCGTCGCCAAAACGCCGAAAACCTTTGCGGCAGCTACGTTTCAAACTGCACAGCATAAGCGAAGGATTTGTATCTTCAAAACTAAAACCCCTGAAGAAAATTGACAAGGAAACCAGCTTTTTTCCGCTCTGCACTTTAGCCGAAAAATCTTTGCCCGCAGGCAGTAACGAACGCTTTGTGCCCCTCAAGACTTTGCGACAGCCACGCCTGAAGCCGAGACTGCGATTGAGAAGATTTGCTCTGCAGCAGATTCTTCCTGAGCAGATAAAAACTCAGCTGCAGCTTGAAATGAAAATCTGTTCTGATTCAGGTAGCTTCAGGATGCCTGTCAGGCATTTCATTATTCCGGCTCTCGGAGCAAAAAGCCTGCGGCGTTTTAATTGCCGCATCAGTCTGCTGCCCCATCCTTTCGGGTTTCCAGCCTTTTCATTTTCTGAACCGCGGTTCTACAGCCTGAGCTCGCAACCGGTATTTACTCAGCACCAACCGCAGACAAATAAACTGCACGGCACCGGAAGCTTCATTCTCAAAAAAGATCAGCTGTTTCTGCCGCCATTGAGTATGAAGAACCCGCGACGACTGCTCTACAACCACCTCAATCCGGCCCTGGCCAGCAAGGAATTTTATCTAGTCGGCAACCTCAATCTTAAAGGTGCTCTCTGCCCGGCACCGCGCATTGCCGACTTTCTGCACACATGGCTTGGAACGCCTGGAGGCTGTATTGTTCCGCGCAACGAAGAAAAGTTTCACCAGCGGCTTCGCCTTAAACTGCCATTGATAAATCATCTTCCCGAAAGCAGAGAAAAAGAGTCTTATCGTTTAAAAAGCTCTGACATCAGCGTTCCACGTATGGTCCGGATCAACCGCCTCTTGCTGCGCGCCCGACGCTTCTCGACTGCAGTTGCAAAAACCTTGATAGCAGCCGAAACGCAGCCTGCCGCCAAGCTTTTCAGACCATGCCTGCCCGATCCTGTTCTGAGCAGGCCCGCCGTGCGCGAATCACAGAGCCGCTTCAGCATTTCCAACTGCGAAATTTCTCAGCTGCAGCAGAAACCGGTTTTTAATGACGACGTCGCAGAAAGCTTCAAATCACACTATCATGCAAGATTCCGATCTTTCCGCTTTCCGTGGCGCCCCGAAACAAGAATGAGCCACAGAACAATAGAACAGCCAGCGCAGCCTGATACCGGAATGTCGGTTACTGCAATCACTCTTCCGGATGAATTGCGTTCTACCGCTTTCATTTTTGCAGATGCCGGAGCAAATATTCTGCCGCTGCCAGCCAGTTTTCTTCAGGTTCAGGGCTCAAAGCCCCGTCACCTTTCTGATATAAGTCAGTCACTGTCATTTGAACGACGCCTTACTCTTTCTGAAGCCGCCATTTCAGCCATGCAAATGCAGAACCCGGAAAAATACCTGCAGCAGTTCATCAATCCCGAAACCTTTTTTATAATGCGCGAAAAGAGCCGTTCGCGCCTGAAGAAAAATCTGAGGAACTATAGTTTCAGAAATGTTGCAAAAACCATACAGTTGAGACCAGTCAGCGAAAAATATTCAGAATTTGGCCTGAAAAATCGTGCCGTCAGAAGAATGCCGCTCGAACCGCTGCACTGGATAATAATGATGCACAGTTTTTTGCAGCCCGAATCACCGGTAATGAATTATTGCCTCAATCTGCCCGGTGCGGTCAGAAAATACCGCAATGAAATGCAGACTTCAGAATCTTTGCCAAGCCTTGCATTTGGAGAAAATCATCGTGAAAAACCACTCGAGATCGTATCAGAGCCGAGAATCACATTGTGGTCAATGCTTACGAGCAATGTGAGATTTTCCGATCTTGCCTTTCCGGTTCCTGCAAAATCTGAAACAAGGGAATTTTCTGCGGGTCACACAGCCATGCCGACGGCGGCCCAGGAAAAAACCGTCGACAGGCAGCCTGTTCAGGTTTTTGCAACGGTTTATCAGGCTTCCCCGGTCTGGCAACCAGTGCACAATTTCACCAATAACCCAATAAGGGCTGAAAGTAAAAACAGATTCATCGAAACAGCCATGTTTAAGGTTGAAACAAGGCCAGGTCATGCTCAGGTAAGTATCAGGCACCGGCCAGAAGAGTTCAAATCCGCCTTTGTTCCAGAATGGATAGATCAGATGTGGCAAAGGCCTGTGCTGCCAAAAAAGTAAATATCTGACAGGCCGGCTGTAAAAAAAATGCCCGTAGTTCGGTGCACTATCGTTGACTTGCTGATTTAAAGTAATTAAAATGCGTTGAGACCCAAGCGGGAGAAAAAAAATGAGTTTTTATACACTGAGTGACAAAGGCAAGGTTCGGCCGAACAACGAAGACTACGCCGAAAGTCTGGCATTGAGCTGGTGCGGCCCTCTCGGCAATCAGATCGAACTGACAGCGCTTATTCTTGCAGACGGTATGGGCGGGGCGGCTGCCGGGGAATTTGCGTCAATGCTGGCTGTCAAAACGGTCAAAGAAAACATTGTCAAAAATCTTTTTGAGAAACAGCCTGAAGATCTTCTCAATGCCGACAAAACCCTGCTGCTTGAAGCCTGGTTTCAGGCCGCCAACCTCACAATTTTCAGAGAAGCCTCGCAGAATCCTGAAATGGAAGGTATGGGCACGACCATTGTCAGTGGCATTATCTACCGCAACGGCCTGGCTCTGGCCCATGTTGGCGACAGCAGGGCCTATCGCTTTCACCAGAATGTCCTGCACCCGATAACTAAAGATCATTCTCTCGTCCAGGAACTTGTAGACCAGGGAAGAATAACCCCCGACGAAGCGTTTATTCACCCCCAGCGCAACGTGATAACACGTGCCCTCGGCATTGGCGATGCCGTAAAAGTTGACCGCAAGAATCTGCCACTTGAGTATGGCGATCTGATATTGTTCTGTTCTGATGGTCTGTGCGGCTATGTTGAGCCTGTCGACCTCGAAGAAATCGTCAGAAGTGAATACAACCCCGAAGGAACCGATCTGAAAAAACTTGCTGATCTTCTTGTCAGGGGAGCATGCCTGAATGGTGGCGGAGACAACATCAGCGTCTGTCTCTACCAGCATCTGCAGAAATTCTGACCTGATGAGTTCAAACCCAGGGAACCCTGAGCAGAGAGACCTGCTGGAAAAGCTTGAAACTGTCAGGCTTTTGTTTCAGCAGCTGCTTGGGCATGCCCGGGGTTTACCAGAAGCCGAAGAGAATACAGAACTGCTGAGAACTGCCGTCTTAATTGAAGAGGTCGATTTTGACCAGATGCTTGCTGACGTTTCGGCGCTGCTCGACAACACCTCGGCTGAATCGGCAATTGAAAAGTTTAAAAATGAAATTGCACAGCGCGACCAGAAAGTGTATGAATTCAAGCTCAGCCTTGCTGATTCAGTCGTTGAGCTGAAAAACACCCAAAAAAGCCTGCAGAATGCCAATGAAAAAATAGCCGCTCTGTCAACTCAGATTTCTCAGATGCAGCTGCACAGCAAAGAACTCAGCCTGAAGCTGTCAACTGCCACGTCCAATCTCACCACCCGCGAAAGTGAACTTGAGGCGGCCCGAAGAGAACTCGACGATCTGAGAACACGTAATTATCAACTGAAAAACCAGACTGCCGAATACGAAGGTCATCTAAAAAAAGCTCAGGAAGAACTCAGCAAAATCATCGAAGATCACAAAAACTCCCTGGCCGCCATGGATAAAGCCAATCGTGATCTTGAACACGTTGTCACCAGCAATCGCGAAATGAAGAAGAGCCTCGAACTGCATGAAGTCCAGGCCAGAGAGTTCATTGAAACCATTGATTCACTGCAGAAAGAACGCAATCACCTGCAAAGTCGCCTTGACGCCATTCTTACCGGAGTCAACCGCACCGTTGTTTATGACCAGTCTGCGGGTAGCAGCAAAGAAACCGCCAGGGGCGCGGTTCTTGAACCAGCAAATCTGATGCCTTACATACCTTTCTGCTTTCCAGAGAGACTGCCGGCCGCCATAAAATTCAGACGTGAAATATCACGTTCATTTCCGGCTTCGGCCAGCAGACGTGCTCACCGTATTCCGCCGGTTTTCGCCGACCTCTCGCGGGCAATCAGACCGACAAAAGAGGCAGTGCGCACCCAGTTGCGCCTTCCCCGCATCAATGACCGGCGTATGCAGCAGATCGCCCTCCCGAACAGAATGTTTGAGCCAGAAAATCCTGATTTTTCAATATTCACTGACTTTTTCAAAACCGGCTCGGACAGAATACCTGATCGCCTGAAGTTCTCGACAATTGAATCGGTGGTTGACGCACGACAGATGTGGTGGCAGAAAAGCATGCGGCTCGCCCGGCAGACATTGCTTTTTCCACCGGTACCCGAATTCGAGATCTGTCATCAATCTTTTGAGCTGTTTATGCGCTTTATCATCGCAACATTTGTCAGAGCTCCTTATCTACAAACCAATGCGATTGTTCAGCACCAGATAAAAGTTCAAAAAACAGGTAACGGCAGATGTGAGCCGAAGCATGCAAATAATTTTAATGAAATGCTTGCGTTCAGACACCGTTTACAACTAAAATCCTCTAAACTCGACATGCCCGCCACGAAAGTTGTGCACAGCTTTAAAAAGGGCAGCAAGCTTAAATCAGTCCTTGAGACGTTTGGTAACGCAATCAGTTCTATTGTGCACAAGTTTGAAAGTATTCCAGACCCGAGTTCTGGCAATGATGAAAACAAATAAAAGGAAGACTCTGGAGGCCGTATGAAGCGCACTTATCTGCAGGATGAAGCCAATACCCACTATAATCTGGGTATAGCCTACTACACCAAAGGGCAGTATGAACAGGCGATCAATGAATGGGTTCAGTCACTGATCAAGAACCCCCAGAACAGCGAAGCCAGGTTCAAACTGGGTGTCGCCTATTACCAGCTCAATCGCATCGATGAAGCCCTGAAAGAATGGGAAATCGCGGTTTCGCTCGACCCGCAGAATTACGAAGTGCTGCATAACCTCGGCATCGCCTATTACAACAAGGGCGAAGACATGCGCGCCATCGAATACTGGGAAAAGTGCCTCGAAGTGCGCAATCACGACCCCGAGATTCATTTCAAACTCGGTATCGCCTATTACAACCTCGGCAAAGAAGATCAGGCAATCTCACTCTGGGAAAAAGCCTCAAACCTCAACCCTGAAGATGCCGATATTTTCTTCCGCCTCGGCGTTGCCTATTACAACAAGGGCCTCGACGACAAGTCGGTCATCGCTTTTTCAAAAGCGATCGAACTGAACCCGAAGAATTCTGAATCGCACAATAACCTTGCCATCGTCTTCTACCGCCTCGAAATGTTCCCGCAGGCAATCGAAGAGTGGAAAAAGGCTCTGTCGCTCAACCCCCGCCAGCCCGAAATTTTCAACAATCTCGGCAATGCCTACAGCAAACTCAACCAGCATCGCGAAGCCATCGAAACCTGGCAGAAGATTCTCGACATCACGCCCGACAGTTCAGAAGTCTATTTCAAACTGGGCTCTGCGTATGGCAAACTCGATGACCTCAACAAGGCCATCGCCAGCTGGGAAAAGTGCATCTCGCTGAATCCCAACGACGTCGAAGCCCACTTCAACCTCGGGGTTGCACAGTATAATTCCGGAAATTTCCAGAAGGCGATCACCTACTGGAACGCCGTCAGAGAAAAGCGCAGCGAAGATGCCGATATCTGCGAAAAGATCGGTAATGCCTACTGTGGCCTCGAAGACTTCGCCGAAGCTGCCAAATTCTGGAACCGCGCCATTTCATACGTCAGCGATGACCCGCAGCTGCACCACAAGCTCGGTATCGCCTACTCGAAGCTCAACAAGACCCAGGAAGCCATTTTCCAGTGGCAGAAGGCCATCGAGCTCGACCATGACCATTTCGAAGCGCACCATAACCTTGGTATCGCTTTTTACAATCTGCAGAGATTCGACGAAGCCCTGACCGAATGGGAAAAGTCAAAGAACCTCAATCCGACCGACCCCGATCTGTTCTTCAAACTCGGCCACGCCTACCGCCAGAAACGCCGCCTCGACAATGCCATCATCAGCTGGAAAAAGGCTATCGAGCTTGACCCGAACAACCCCAACACCTATTTCGTTCTCGGCAACGCCTTCGACGAAAAGGGTCTGCTCGACGACGCCATTCTCTCATGGCGCAAAGTGGTCGATCTGGCTCCGAACGATGTCGATGCTCACAACAACCTCGGCATCGCCTATTTCCAGAAGAATATGTTCGACCAGGCCATCTCTGAATGGGAAGACGCCATCCGCATCACACCCGAAAACGGCGAGCTCTATAACAAGCTCGGTATCGCCTATATCAAGATGGAACTCTTCGACAAGGCGGTCGAATGCTGGGAAAAGGCCCTCAAATACAAACCCGAAGATTCAGACATTCTTTCGAACCTTGCCACTGCCTATCACAACCGTGAAATGTATGACAAGGCCATCGAAATCTGGAAACGCGTCATCAAATACAATCCCCAGGATTCAGAAGCCCGCAACAAGCTTGGTATCGCCTATTACAACAAGGGCATGTACGATCAGGCCATCGAACTCTGGAAAAAAGCGATTGAACTCAACCCGAAAGATGCCGCCGCTTATTACAATATCGGCACCGAAGAATTCGAAAAAGGCCGCATCAACGAAGCGATTACCGCTTACATGAAAGTGCTCGAAATCGACCCCAAATTCGTTCAGGTATATTATAACCTGGCGGTTATCTATGCCCGCAAACGCCAGTTCAGAGATGCGATCGACACTGCCCGCCGTTTCCTGCACACCAACCCGACCGGCG
>DAOQWI010000035.1:0-24373 GCA_035342015.1 Candidatus Ozemibacteraceae bacterium
GGAAGTAATGAAGTATCTGAAGGCCGAAAACCTTTATACCGAAGAAATGATGAAAGACACCGAAGAGTTGCAGAACCAGCTTTTCGAAGAAATAAAAAGCCGCATCAAGGAAACAGACCTTTCTGTGCCGCAGCGCATTGATACCTACATGTATTACAGCCGCACCGAAGAGGGCAAGCAATATAAAATTCACTGCCGCCGCGGTGTTGAAGAAGGCGCCCCCGAAGAAATAATCTTTGACGAGAATAAATATGCTGCTGACAAACCATATTTTGCGGTTGGCACGCTTAAAGTGAGCCCCGACCACAACATTCTCGCCTATTCAACCGATACTTCGGGCGCCGAAAAGTTCGAACTTGGCTTCATCAACCTGGCGACCGGCGAAACTTATGCCGACCGCATAGCTTCGACAACCTACGGCGTTCAGTGGGCGGCTGACAACAAAACCGTGTTTTACACCCTGATGGATGACACCGGCAGGGCCTGCCTGATCAAGCGGCATGTTCTCGGGACACCCGTTAAAGAAGATAAAGATGTTTATGAAGAAAAAGACGGGCAGTTCTGGACCGGCATCGGCAAAAGCCGTGACCGCAAATTTCTTCTGATTTCATCGAGCAGTTCGACTACGTCTGAAGTGAGATTTCTCGATGCCCGCACCCCTGAGGGCGAATTCAAGATTTTCAGACCACGCGAAAAGGGCATTGAATATGGCCTTGTCTGCCATGGCGACTATTTTTATATTCTCACCAATGAGAACGCCGTTAACTTCAAGATCATGCGCACGAAGTTCGACAATATCGCCTCCGCCAGCTGGGAAGAATTCGTTCCGGCCCGCGATAATGTTCTGATCGACGACCTCGATGAATTCTCGGGGCACCTGGTTATTTCAGAGCGCGAAGATGGTCTGCAGAAAGTTCGTTATTATGACTGCAAAACCGGCGAATTCAAGTTTATTCCATTCGAAGAAGCGGTTTACAGCGTCAGTCTCGATGCCAACCCTGAATTCGAAACGAACCTGGTGCGTTACCGCTATTACTCTCTGACCACGCCTGAATCAGTCTTCGATTTCGATATGAATACAGGCAAAGCTGAGCTGAAAAAGGAAACCGAGGTTCTCGGAACCTTTAAAAAAGAAAACTACCATGCTGAGCGCATCTTTGCGAAAGCCGCCGACGGTGTAATGGTGCCAATTTCACTGGTTTATCGACGCGACATGCACGGCAAGGAACCGGCCAATCTTTATCTGACAGCCTACGGTTCTTATGGCTCATCTTTCGACCCGTATTTTTCGTCTATTCGCCTGTCGCTTCTCGACCGGGGCTTTATTTATGCCATAGCGCACATACGTGGCGGGCAGGAAATGGGTCGCCCCTGGTATAACGATGGCAAACTGCTGAAAAAGAAAAACACCTTCACAGACTTTATAGCCTGCGCCGAGCACCTGGCAACTGCCGGTTACACCACAAAGCAGAAACTGGTCATCAACGGCGGCAGCGCCGGCGGGCTGCTGATGGGCGCTGTGGTAAACATGCGGCCCGATCTGTTCAAAGCCGTGATTGCCGACGTGCCTTTCGTCGACGTCATGAACACGATGCTCGACCCGAGTCTGCCGCTGGTTCGCGAAGAATACGAGGAATGGGGCAACCCGGAAGAGAAAGAATATTTTGAGTATATGCTTTCTTACTCGCCCTATGACAACGTCAGCGCCCAGAATTACCCGGATATGCTCGTAACAGGCGGTCTGAACGATCCACGCGTCTCGTTCTGGGAACCGGCCAAGTTCGTGGCCAAACTGCGTGACACGAAAAAGGACAAGAATCTGCTGCTGCTCAAAACCAATCTCGATGCCGGGCATGCCGGCGCATCGGGCCGCTATGACTACATCAAGGAAATAGCGTTCGAATACGCCTTCATTTTCAAGGTTTTCGGCGTAAAATTCTGAGTCGATTGTAAAAGAACCGGCCGCTGGCTTATCGCCAGCGGCCGGTTTCTTTTCAGGGGTATAACAGGGTTAGAATTCTTCGGGTTTCTGTTGCACTTCGAGCATTTCGTCGAGCATGGTAAGGTGAAAAATTCTGTAAACCCCGGGGCTGCAGTTGATAACACGCAGCTGCTGACCGCCCTTCTTCTTATTGAAGAGTTCTTTATAATAGGCGAAGATCGCCAAACCAGCGCTGGCCATAAACTCGACTTCGTCGAGGTCAAATATCAGCTCGCAGGCTTCTTCTGCCTTGTGCTCTTCAAGGATCTTTTTGAGGTTTCTCACTGTAAGCTGGTCGACTTCGCCCTTGAGTTTAACTATGATTTCGCCCGGGCGCTCGTCAGATACGATAATTTCAAGAAGGTTTCTCTGCATGGTTATATTCCTGTAAAGTAGCCGATTATCAGAAGAACTGTACCACCAAGGCCGGTAAAAAACGGCACGCTGTGGCTGCGATAATCGACAAAAAATGTGTAATAGACGCTGTAAAGCGGAAAAGCGAACAGAGCAAGCGCCCCGAGAATCACATCTTTTTTCAGTGCTTCGCCGACGATCCAGATTGAGCTCATCATCAGCATAAGGGTGCCCGCAAGCACCAGCAATGCGCCCATTGGCAAACCTCCTGATCGTTCTGCCTTAACATTAACTCATTTTCCGCAGATTGCCAATAATATTTCTTTTTCGCACCGGTGGTTTTGTTGCTGTTTGCTATCAGAAGAATTTGGTCTATAATAGAAAAATGCAATCTGAAGGAGTCTGAGCATGGCTGACAAGCCCGACCTTTTTTCGAGGCTGTTTCGCAAAACCCAGGATCACAAGAAAAGTCTTGAGCAGAAAGAAAAGCCGGCCACG
This sequence comes from Candidatus Ozemibacteraceae bacterium, assembly GCA_035342015.1. Taxonomy (GTDB): domain Bacteria; phylum Muiribacteriota; class Ozemobacteria; order Ozemobacterales; family Ozemobacteraceae; genus Rifleibacterium. The sequence goes on from DAOQWI010000035.1 coordinate 2,834, forward strand.
CCGGGCAAGCCTCCGATGCAGGGGCCAACCGGTCAGGGGGCAGCAGGTAAACCTGTCACCCCAGCCGTCAAAGCGCCTGATAACGGACCAGCCAAGATCAAGACTTCATTAAGCGGCAGCAAGCTCGACCTCTACCAGACCTGCCCGAAGAAATTCTACTTTACGCACATCAGGCGTATGCAGCGCCCGACAGGTGCCAGCCCGCACCTCTCATTCGATCAAACCCTGCACAAGACCATGGCGGCCTTCTATCGCAGCAAAAAAGCAGATGAGCCCTTCAAGCTCGACAAACTGCTGACCCTGATCAGCGAAAACTGGGACCCACGCGGCTACGAATCGCCCTCCCAGGAATCAGAATTCAGACTGCAGGCCGAAAACGGCCTGCGGGCGTATTTTGACAAATACTGCAAAGGCCCGTCACGCCATATCGAAGTCGATTACTTTTTCAAGGTCGATATCGCCGGCGGCGAATATACCGGCAAAATTGACCGGGTTGACCGCAACCCCGATGGTTCGATTGAACTGATCGACTATAAATCAGGCAAGCAACCCTATGGTGGCGTCGAAGAGCTTGAAAAAGCACTGGCCACGCAGATGCTTTTTCTTGCAACAGATTCGATCTGGCCGGGCAAGGTTAAAAGAATAACCTATATTTATCTCAAAGACGGCAGCAGTCTAAGCGTGCTGCGCAACAACAACGAAATGGCCGTCGCCCGCAAGCGCTATCTCGACATCGGCGAAGCCATTTATCAGGGCAGATTTGAGCCGATCAGATCTTCTGCCTGCGGTTACTGTGAGTTTCAGGATGCTTGCCCGGTGGGGCAGATTCCGGCTCTCAATGCTTCGAAGATACGATCTTTTCTCGATTGCCCGCACAAGTATGCAGCCATTTATGTCAAGCATCTCAAAAGTGGCCAGAATGACGAGCCTTCTATTGATCTGGCTCTTGACAGACCTTTGCATGACGCTCTCGCCCACTTTCATCGTGATTACCGACCTTCAACCGAGCAGGGGCCAGAGAGCGCCCTGTTCACGGCTTTCTATAAGATGATTCCGGCTGATCTGCCCGAAGAAATGCAGACCGAGATCAAGAATTCGGGACGTGAATATCTGGCAAATTATCTCAACCGGCTTTTTCCGAAATCGCGAACCAAGCTGGTTAATGAATTCATCGAATTCAACACTGATTCATTCTGCTTTCAGACTACTGTTGACCGCATCGACAGCGACCCAGAAGGTAATCTGGTTCTGATCGACTACAAAACCGGCAAAAGGCTGATGACCCAGGCCGACCTGCTGACCGACCCGGTTATCTCGGCAATCTGCGCGGCGGCCGACAACCGCTGGCCCGGCAAAGTAAAAAGCTTCGCCTGCGTCTTTCTCAGGTATGGCGAAGAAGTTCGCATCAGCATTGGCGATGCGATGCTGCGCAAGGGCAGACAGTTGCTACAGAGTATTGGCGAACAGATCAGGCGCAAGAACTTCGAACCGCTTGGCGGCCCGGCATGTGCCACCTGTGTCGCAGCATCGGTCTGCGGCGAAAAACGCCTGATCGTTTCGATGTCGAAAATTCAGACCCTGCGCGAATGCCCGCGCCGCTACCAGTTCCGCTATATCACCAAGGCCCCGGTTCCTGATAAAGAAAAGCCGGCCCTGGTTCTTTACCAGCTGCTGCAGTCAATGCTGCAGGAATACATCAGCGGCGGCAGGTTCATCGAAGCGGGCGCGCTTCTCGAAAAGGCAGCGCAAAAGCTCGGCAAAGATGGCGAACTCAGCCCAGAAGGCCGTGACGAGGTTCTCGGCAAAGCCTACACCGCCTTCAACAATCTCAACGAGCTTATCAGAACCGCTTTTCCGAAAGTGCATTCTATCGGCGAACAGGCCCGCATCGGCTATGAAGAGCTGGTTCTGACCACCCGCTTCGACCGTATCGACCTGCTGCCGAACGGAAATTTCCACGTAATCATTTATAAAACCGCGAAAAAAGCGATGACGCCGCACGAAGCCAGACTCGATCTGAGCGGCGTTTACAACTGGTTCATCGCTGACCGCCTCTACCCCGGCCGGGTCGAAAAGCTTTCTTATGTCTACCTGCTTACCGGCGATGTGATTCCGTTCACGCCAACCTCGCAGGATATCGAAAAGCTCAAACTTTCGTTCACCGAATTCATCAGGGAAAATCTCGAAGCAACCTTCGAGGGCCAGCGCAACCCGCTGTGCAGCTACTGCGATTATCTCGAAATCTGCGACGACGCAAAAAGCATGCTGCTGTCGCCGAGCAAGATCAGCTGCTTCAATTCATGTGCGCTGAAATACCGCATGAAGTATATCGACCGGGTGCCGAAAGAAGCCAGGCCGACGCCAAATCTCAGCTTTGACCGGTCGATTCATTTCGCCCTGCGCGATTTTCACGAGAACTACGAGCGCGGCCGGGTCAAAGCGAACCCGTTCAGGGGTATTCTCAACAAATACTGGATTCCTGACGGTTATGCTGATCAGGAAGAGGAAGAACGCTTCAAAGTGCGCGCCAATGTGATGCTTGAAGAGTATTTCAAGGGCCTCGACGGCAGCGAAAACCCGGTAATGTTCGAAACCGGCGCCAAATGGAGCTGGAACGGCGTCGACACCGTGGTGCAGATCGACCGTATCGACCAGCTGCCTGACGGCAAGCTCGAAATCATCGATTACAAGACCGGCAAGAAGGTGCCGGATGAGCGTGTCATCAATGAAGACGCGAGTCTGATGAACATGTTTCTCGCCGCCAATCAGAAATGGCCGGGGCGCATCGCCAAAGTTTCGTATCACTATATGTCGAACAACAAGCGCTACAGTCTGGTGCCGACCGAAGCCGACATTCAGGCCCACAAGCTGAAAATGGCCGATCTGGTGACCTCAATCAATAAAAACGAATTTGAACCGAAAAAAGGTTCGCTCTGTGCCTGGTGCGAGTTTTATGGCCCGTGCCCCGAATGGAAGGTCAAGCCCCACGAAATGGCCGGCGAAACGCAGGAGCAGTTCAGACAGCGCATCAGGCTCAGCTACTCGAAGATGAGCCTCTATCTCAACTGTCCGCGCTCTTATCGCAAGCTCTACATCGATAAGGTGCCGCCGAAGCCGCAGCCGTTCTTCAGTTTCGGCACCACGATTCACGAAACCTTCGAGCGTGTTTACGACCCGGTCAACCCGATTCCGAAACCTTCACTCGAACGGGTTCTCGAAATCTTCGAAGAGGTGCGCATGACGCACCGCGAGGGTTTCGACTCTGATGCGACCGAAGAACAGTATCGCCAGGATGGCATCAGGCAGATAACGATGTATTACAACCATTTCATCAAAGACTGCGAATTCAAACCAGCCTACTCGATCGAAGATTATTTCGAGATTCCGTGCGGCAAGTATGCGGTAATGACCGGTTTCATCGATCGCATCGACAAGCTCGAAGACGGCACGTATGAAATTCTCGATTACAAGACCGAGCCGACAATGCGCACTCAGGATGCCATCGATCATGACAAACAGCTGAGTATTTATTACTGGGCATGTGAAGACACTCTCGGGCTCAAGATCAGCAAACTGTCACTGTTGATGCTCGATCACGATGTGAAACTTGAGACGCGGCGCACCCGTGACGATATTCCGAAAGTTGTCGAGACCATCGACAAAACTGCCTACGAAATGATTCACGAAAAAGAGTTCGCGCCACGGAAGAATAAATATTGCAAAAGCTGCGATCATCTGCACGACTGCCCATTGCGCGATGAAGTTCTCGCTGACGAATCTCTGATCTCGATGAAAAAATTCTGACGGTAAAAAGCAGATCGCCCCGGGCCAGAAAAGAGCCCGGGGCGATCTGTTTTATATCAAAACCGTTTCATGGAACAAAAGTCAGTTCAAAAGCGTGGGTATTGGTCTTGTGGTGGTTGATTTCCATGTAGAAAATCATCTGGTGAACGCCCAATGGGGCGCTGGCAATATCTTCGTGCGCAAACGGTATTTCGGCGCCCCACTGGCCGGCGGTTTCGCTGGTGCCGATTTTGGTAACCACCTTGATTGGTTCGTTAAATCTGCGGTAAAAGGCTTCAGTTTCTGAAGCGACGCAGGCAGTTGTTGTAGCGGTTGTGGTGGCGATCTGCCCCAGAAGCGAGAATCTTATATCGCGGCTGAGAGACGCCACTTGTGAAGCAATGATGCCAACCGGCTCGGTTTTGGGGTTCTGAATGGTTCTGACGAAACCGACATAGGCTGTGATAGTAGAAACGGCACCCGGGCTTGTCCAGTCACAGGTCAATTTGAGAATGCCGCCACTGCAGCGTGAAATGCTGGTTGCATAGGCTTTCAGGTTTGACACCGTTGGGGTCACGTATGAAGGATACCATGGCGCGACCGGGTCTTCGATGGCACCGGTTTTTTCAGTGCAGCCTGAAGCCGCCAGGGCGGTAATAACGACGATCAGCAGCAATATCAGTCTGGTCTGCGGGCAGCAGAATGCTGGTGTATTTTTCATAATCCCCTTATCGGTCGAAAGCGGCAGGTTATTTACTCAAAATCTCCCGCAGCAAATTCAATCGAGGAATAATTTATTTGGCAATGGCGGGTGAATCATTCTAGAATGTCGGGGTTAATATTTATGCACGGAAAGGAATTTTCATGAGTCTGCAAAATAATCCACTGATGGCACGCGAAGGCCTGCCGAGATTTGATCTGATCACACCCGAACATGTTGTTCCGGCCATGGAAGCAACCCTGGTAGAAGTCGAAAACAGACTGCAGCAGATTGAAGCTAATATCGTTCCGACCTGGGAAGGGCTGTGTCAGCCTCTTGAAGATCTTGATCTGCCATTCGAATACACCTGGGGGGTAATCAATCACCTGGTAAGCGTCAAAAATTCCGATGCTCTGCGCAAGGCGCATCAGGAAGTCCTGCCGAAGGTTATCGGCTTCAGCCTGAGGATGTCTCAGAGCAAACCGGTTTACGAGGGTCTGAAAAAGCTCAGAGCCAGCGCAGAATATGAAAAACTCAACGATGCCCGCAAACGCATCATCGAAAAGAAAATCAAGGCTGCCGAGCATGCCGGTGTGGGTCTTGAAGGTGCTGCCAAAGATCGTTTCAACGAAATCATCAACCGCAAGTCAAAGCTGGGCACAGATTTTTCAAACAATGTTCTCGACGCCACCAAAGCTTATGAACTGATAATCACCAGTAAAGCCGATGTTGAAGGTTGGCCTAACAATCTCAAACAGCTTGCGGCACAGTCTTATGCAAAGGAAAAGGGCCAGCCAGGCCAGAAAGCCGACCCCGAAAACGGCCCATGGCGCATTACCCTCGATTACCCGAGTTCAGGGCCTTTTCTACAGCACAGTCGCAACCGCGAGCAACGTCAGCAGGTTTATCATGCGATGATGACCCGGGCTTCGAATGGTAAGTTCGACAATTCGGAGATTATCAGTGAGCTTCTCAAACTACGCCGTGAAGAGGCACAGATTCTTGGTTTCAAGACCTTTGCCGAACTGAGTCTTGACACCAAAATGGCTCCGGGTGTGGCTGCGGTTGAAAAAATGTTTCAGGAGCTGGAAAAGCCGGCCAGGCCATTTGCCGAAAAGGAACTCGCCGAATTGAAAAAGATGGCAGCCGACTCAGGGCAGAAAGAACCGCTGGCACACTGGGATGCAGCATTCTGGGCAGAAAGACTGCGTGAAAAGCTCTATGATTATACCGATGAGCAGCTTCGCCCGTATTTTCCGCTGCCTCGCGTTCTCGATGGTCTGTTCAGCCTCAGCGAAAGGCTTTTCGGCATCAAAATTGTCAAATCGGCGATGCAGGATGTTCCGAAGTGGCATGAAGACATCGAATTCTTCGACATCAACAACGAAAAAGGGCAGACTATTGCCCATTTTTACCTCGATCCGTATTCACGCCCGGCCGAAAAACGCGGTGGGGCCTGGATGAATGAATGCTTTGGCCGCCGCATTATCAGCGGGAAAGTGCGCCTGCCGGTCATTTATCTTGTCTGCAACGGCACGCCGCCGATCGATGGCCGGCCTTCACTGATGAGCTTCAACGAGGTCACCACCCTGTTTCATGAATTCGGTCATGGTTCACAGGGTATGCTGACAGTGATCGACGAGGCCGAAGCCGCTGGTATCAACGGCGTCGAGTGGGATGCGGTCGAACTCGCAAGTCAGTTCATGGAAAACTGGTGCTACAACCGCCCTACCCTTCTGGGCATGGCCAAGCATTATGAAAGTGGCGAAACTCTGCCGGATGATCTGTTCAATAAAATCACCGCGGCGAAGAATTTCCGCTCTGGTTCAGCAATGTTGCGCCAGCTTGAATTCGGCAAGACTGACATGTTTCTGCATCATTATTTCGATGTAAATGGCTCTGAATCTCCGTTTGTCGCTGCACGCCGCATAGCTGCCGAAACGGCCATCATGCCGCCATACGAGCATGAACGCTTTCTCTGCAGCTTTTCACATATCTTTTCAGGTGGCTATTCGGCCGGTTATTACAGTTACAAATGGGCAGAGGTGCTCAGCGCCGACGCGTTTGCCGCCTTTGAAGAAGCCGGTCTCGACAACGAAGAAGCGGTCAGAAAACTGGGAAGAAAGTATCGTGACACCGTGCTTTCGCTTGGTGGCAGCAAACACCCGATTGAAGTTTACCGGATGTTCCGTGGTCGTGATGCCTCAACCGAAGCTCTGTTGAGACATTCTGGCCTGAAGGGCTGAATACCGACAGATCATGTTCTTTCCGCTGCATGACCAGAATAATGAAGCAGTTAAAACAGTTCCGATAATCAGTTATCTGGTTATCGGGCTGTGCCTGCTCGTTCATCTCTACACGGTCATCCTCGGCTTCGGCGCTTCAGGTCGCAGCAATCTTGTGCATTTCATTTACCGGCACGGTCTGGTTCCGACGGCTTTTTTCGGTGACCAGACCAGTTACCCGATCCCGCTGCAGAATTTTGTTGCCGACGAAGAGCAGCGAAAAATAGCCGAACAGATCGGGCCTGGCGGCTTCGAACTGTTTCAGCCTGATCTGATGACGGTAAAATCATCGACCCTGTGGCTCTATCTGATGCCATTCACCTGCATTTTTCTGCATGCCGGCTGGATGCACCTGATAACGAACATGTGGTTTTTCTGGATTTTTTCTGACAACGTCGAAGAAAATATGGGGTCGCTGCAATTCGGCATTTTTTATGTGGCGGTCGGCATTTTTTCGAGCCTGGCCCATGCGCTGCTGCAAAGCGATTCATCGGTTCCTCTTATTGGCGCAAGCGGCGCCGTCAGTGGCGTCATGGGAGCTTACCTGGTTCTGTTTCCGCGCAACCGCATAACCAGTTACTTTTGCCCGGTCTGGTTCTTTATCAGGCGCATCGACGTGCCTGCTCTGGTAGTGCTTGGCTTCTATTTTCTGCTGAACATGCTGCAGATGTCACAATCTGGCAAAATCGGCGCGAACATCGCCTTCGATGCTCACATTTTCGGGTTTCTCGCCGGTACCGGTCTCGCTGTTCTCTTCAAAAGATCCCGGCAGGGCTAGTTATGCCTGATCGGCTTTCTGGCTCATCAGGTAATAGATAACCAGATTTGAATAGATGATCGGGGCGAGGCAGATTTCAGACACCATCGAAAGCGCCTGAATTAGAATAAAGCTGATCAGAGCCGGCAGAACCGGCATGAAGAAAGTCATTATTTCGGTCGACGTGCCGGTGATGATGGTCATGATAAAAGTGGCAAAAATGAACAGTGACCCGAGTTTGAGACGGTCACGATTGTAATAGCGATCGGCGACATCGAAGGCATCGAGTTTTGGAGAAATTACAGAAGCCGGCTCAACCAGAAGGTAGCGAAAATAAGCGCCGCCCATAACTAAAATGCCAACGACCAATGCACACATGACGCCGACAGACCAGATGATACCCTGGCGCCCAAACATGGTGGCAGCACCGATAATCGAGGCGGTGCAGAAACCGGCAATTATCAGCCAAAGACCCAGCATCAGGTGTTTTTTCAAAGAAATGGCAAACACACTGTTGAAAAGACCGGCAGATTTTTCGCGTATCTTTTCGTTGTCGCATTCACGACCATGAATGTAGTCGTCAACCATCAAAGTAATGAGGATTTTCCACTCTACCATCATCTGAAGAGACTTATAGCCGTAATACGGAACAAAAAAAATCATAAAAAAGCCGGCCACGGGCGGGCTGGCGGCCATAAAGGCCAGGCAGATACCGCCAAGAACCGCGAAACCAGCCAGCCATTTGCCAAACTGCAGGAGTGTTTTCACTGAAAAAGTGTAAACATGCTTCTGATACAGGCGCATGGTGACGTCGAAAATTTCGCTGACAGCAGCATCTTTTGCCGGAAGCATGGAAAAAAGCTTCTGCGGAACCAGCGAGCAAAGACTGCCTTCAACACGGCCGAGTTCGGTTCTCAGTAATGAGAAAGTTCGAGAATCAAGCGAAGCCCGGCCATTAAAGAAATCGAAAGCATAGGCAGCCAGAACTGCCTCTTTTCTTGCCACAAGGCTCTCGCGCTCAATTTTAAGCAGCTGTTCTTCAGAAACCATTTTTGCACTTTCGGGCAGCGACAAAGAAGCATGATCGCCGGCAGCAGTCTTCTGCAATAGTTCATCTACAGTATTCAGTTCACTTTCGATCTGAGAAAGCGATGCAAGGGTTCTTGCATCGACGATTTTCAATTCGAGACAACGGCTGGCAAGAGTTAACAGGGCCGCCTTTTCGTTCTGAGGTGTGCGTTCAATCTGAATTTTTTCAGTGATTTCGGCAATGGCCCCCGAACTGGAACGGATCATGTTGATAAGCCCGGCAAAAGCGACATCAAGGCTGTTATCAAAAAATGAATCGCGATTTTTTTCGAGTTGAATCTGCTTCTCGACATCACGAAGAAAGACAGAAGCCCCGCTTACCCTTGCGGCAGCGTAGGTCTGCAGAACAGTGAAGGCTTTATCGCGCAACCGCGGGTTCGGATCGCGCAGAAGCTTTTCGAGCAAGGGTATCACCATTGCTTCTCTGATCTGCGAAATAACATAAATTACGCTGTGTTTGAAAGATTCGCGACCGCGACCAAGCATGCGCTTCAGTTCTGCAACAATATCGGCTTTTCCCGCCTTTTCAAGTGCCAGCAGAGCATTGCCGACAACCCGGCTGTTCTGGTCTTCAAGAAGGGGTGGCAACAATTCTGCAGCTTTCGCCAGGTCGGTCACGGCAATTGCTTCAACCGCATTCGCTCTTACCCGATCATCCTGATGCATCAGCAGCAGGCGCGAACGACTGAAACATTCTACAATTTTAAGGTCACGCACCAGATTAAGCATCAGACCCAGCAGAAAAAAATCTTCTTCGGCCTCAAATGCTTTAATGAAGGAATTTTTAAAAACCGGCAGGTTACCGGCATTTATAAGGGTCAGAGCGAGATAACGGGTTGCTGCTTCGGGACTCAGAAGATAGCTGGGGAGATCACTATCAGTCGCCGGCTCAACAAGAATATCACCAGCGGTCTTTTCTGGTTCTGGCGAAACTTCTGTTAGCTTCGCCAGGATTACTGCCGCAGCCGGATTTCCCGCTTCTTTTTCGACACGGATGGCATGCAGTGCCCTTGCCCTTATATTCTTTTCGGGGTCAGACTGGGCAATACCTGCCAGCACCACGAGTGATTGCGGGGATTTTATACGCGAAAAAGCGAAAACTGCCGATGCCCTTGCCCATGGTCGATCGTCGACTGCCATCTTTTTCAGCAGATTGAACAGTGACTGGCCGCCGATTTCCTGCAGTGCTTTGAGCACATTGGCTTTTACACGATTATCCTGGTCGCCCATCACAGCAATTATCTGCCTGAGAGCCTCTTCGCTGCCAATCATCGCAAGTGCTTCAACTGTATTGGCACGCACGCGTGCATCTTCACTCTTCAGGTATTTTGCCAGAGCCGGGGCATCGCCTTCATTACGAAAATGCCCGACTCCGATTATCAGACTGGCCTGCAGCTGAACCATTGGCTCGCGCGACAGGGCGTCGAGCAGAAGAAATCTACCGGTGGGAGTTTTTTCGGTGAGAACTTTTTTTAGCCCGGCAAATCTGGCGTGCGGGTCTTCGGAGTGAAAAAGCTTTTCGATGTCAACGGCAGCGAACCGGTCAGGTGACGACGCCGGTTCCGATTGTTCCTGCTGCTTAAGATGCTCGAGCGCTTTGCGTGCCAGATACCTGGTTTCAGGGTCGGGGTCATTGCCCGCCATTTCCGTGATGCGTGGAACAAGCGCAACAATATTCGAGCGGGCGGCAAGCACGAGGCCCTGTTTGCGCTCTCCTGCCTCAGAAGACCCGAGAAGAGCTGCAATATTGTGCTGTTCAAGAGTCAAAACAACAATCTACCTTTCCTGCAGCTGCTCGTTCAAATGGCGCAATTCCTCTTCGGAGAGAGTCGTCGGAACTTCTGCCACCACCGGCGACAGGCTGGTATATTTTTTAAGATAAAAGCTCTGCTGGCGACCGATACTGATAATTTCGCTTGTCTGGGCAAAAAACGCGCCAAAAAGAACAATCATGATTACGAGAAAAAACAGGAAGATGGTAAAACCACGACGGTTGTTCATTTATAGTTCTCCTGTGCGCCAGATGGCTCTGATGCGGTCAGGACCATTCTTGATCTGCGAAGAAAATGTTCGATCATCAATTTTTTCGAAACCCCAGCAGCGGGCACCGCCTTCAAGCCTGACAACCGCGTGACCAATTTTTACAGCCCGGCCGCCGTTAAGTATTTCAATGGCCCGGTCATCGGAGAATCTGACACCCTTTTCATCTGCAGAAACAACTTTAACCGGCTGCTTCAATTCGGTCTTGAAAAGACCAAAGAGCCTTGTCAGACCGGCGGCATCACGCAAAATGGCGTTTTGTTGCCGATCTTGAACAATCATAGTCAGAAGGCTCGGGTAGATGCTGGTTACAACAATACCCATAATAGCAATAACAATCATCAGTTCAATCAGGGTGAAGCCTTGCTCTGTTCTCTTCATGGCATGCGCACCTCGAACTTATACATGGTAGCATACCGGCCCCCGGTAGTATTATGTAGAGAAACCTTGACCAGGCGATTATCAGGTTCAGGTGCCAGGTCGATTATCCATGAATAGCTTTCAGTAAGTCCCGAAAAACTTTCAGAAGTAATATCAGAGGCGGTCGCGCCCCGACTGAATTCGTATCTGATCTGGTTTTTAATGCTTTCAACGAGATAGAGAGCCGTAGTATTGTGCTGCAGGCGTCTGATAACATTGCGCTGCACCTGGGCCAGCTCAAAAAGCCCAAGCAGCAGCATTGACACAAGCATAACAGTCAGACTGGTTTCGATCAGGGTCATTCCCTTCTTTGTTTTCATGTTCATATACTCCACAGAGCCCAGTAATAAGAGCCAAAGACGCCAGAGGCAACCAGCCCGACGAAAAGACCGGTGATTAGCAGCGCAATCAGAAGCATTTCATTCGAAATACTTTTCAGCAGGCTGTATGAATGGCGATAATTACTTTCTGAGGCGTATTTCAGACGTTCTGCCAAAGAACCGGCATCGGATTTATCAGAGCCAACATGTTTGAGTGCCGGACTCAGGGCAAAGGCACTGGCCGGGCCTTCGCCATGTTTCAAAGCCTCTGCCACGTTCAGCAGAGCATCAGAATCTCTGCCATGGGTCAAACCGGCCGCATTTTCGATTGCAACAGCCAGCGGAAAACCCGCTTCCAGATAAAGACTTATGACGCCCTGAAGCCGCCCGGTTTCCTGAAGCTGCAGAGCTTCACCAAATCTTGCAAATCTGGCAGCTAGTGACCGGCTGTCGATTTTTGCCGAAAAAAAAGTTCTCAGCATGAAAATGGCCGAAATAATCATCAATAGTGGTATTGGCAGAGAAATTGGCCACAGATCAAAGCTGGCAAAGTAAAGCAGGCGTACCGTCATTGGCAATGGCGATGATAATGCTGCGGCCTGCTCATAAACATGTGGAAAAAGACTGAAATTCAGATGCATCAACTGTGCCAGCAGCAGTGTGACAACAACTGCCGGGTAAAAGAGTGCGGTCTTGAGGCTTTCTCGAACTCTTTCGAGGTTAACAAGAAAACCGGTATAGAGTTCGAGAATTTTAAGCAGGCGGTTGTTGCCGAGTAACGGCATCAACCTGGCAAGAACCGGGTCAAAATCAGTGAGTTCGCGGCAGGCATCTTCGACCGGGTGCCCCTCTGACATTTTGTCTGCCAGATGAACCGCCCATTGGGAAGCCTTTGAGCTGCCAGAGCGCGTTCCGATCGCTGCAAGAGTTTCGGGAATGGGACGCCCGCTCTTCAGGGCCACCGCAAGCAGCTGACAGAAAGTGATAATTTCGTGGCTGTTCTGCTGTTGCTCATTCATGCGATGGCCCCCAGCATGATATTAATCATTGTCTGAAACACCGCAAAAACCACGCCGCCAAACAGAACGCCCTGAAGCAGTACGCTGGCAATTTCCAGCAGACGGCCAGCGCGTTCGAGACCGCAGTAAACCCTGGTTTCGAGCATGGTCGCCCCCTGTTCGAGAATCAGATTGCTGCCCGCATCGATGGCTGAGAGCTGCAAAAACCAGCTGGTAAGGCCATCAAGACCTGACTTTTCCGCGGCAGGCACAATGCTCTCACCGTTGTTTACAGCTCTTGCAAATGCTTTAAGAGGCTTTGCCAGCCTGGGAAAATTGTGCGGTGCAGCCATCACTTCGAGAACCCTGAAACGTTGATCGGATGGTATCTGGCTCAGCATACGGAAAAGATTAAGTTGATCGTAAGAATCATAGGCGCCAAAGAGAAATTTTCCGAGGTAAAAAACCATAGCCAGAATGGCAGCAATACCGACCGGGGCTAAAAAAGCCATTAAGAAGCCCTCTGAGCTGCAGAAGGCTTCAATTATCCATCCGCTGATGCCATCAAGAGGCAGGCCGGTACCGAGCATGATCTCTCTGAACTGTGGCAATACAAAGGTTACAAGAGAAAGCATGCTGAGAAAACCAATTGCAATGGACTGCGCCGGATAATAAAGGTGCATGGAAAAAGAAAAGGCCGACGGGTAACGCGGCTGCCAGCTGCTTAAAAGATGCCCTTTCAGCCGGTCTTCAAGCGGCGATGCCAGGATGAACCTTGCATGCGGCGGAAAACCACGAGTCTCTGAACCGGCAAAAACCTGGGCACAGGGATTTCCGGCGGCAAGTAATTCGGCGGCTCTCGCAGCTGAATTTTTTATGCTCCGGTTTTGCGCATTCACAGCCACTTGCCTCAGGGCCTGTGCAAGTGGTGTGCCGTCTCTAAGAAGAATACCAAGATTAAAAACCGGCAGGTCCCGTGAATCAAGAGCCCGAACCAGAGCATCAAGATTGAATTTATCTCCTGCGAGCATCAGATCTTCCTCATTTCTTTGCCATCTGACAGAGCAAACTCTGCCTCAGAAACAATTTTACCATTCTGCCGGCGCAGCTGCAGGTGCATTATGCCCTTAAGGCCCGATAGAATCAGCAGGTCTTCCCCACCCATCTGCCTGATACGGTCAACCGCCTCGCCAATCGACCCGGCATGAAAGGTAGCCAGCACCAGATGACCAGACAAACCTGCCTGCAAAGCTTCTCTGATACATTTTACATCTCTTATCTCACCGAGGGCAATAACATTCGGATCCTGTCGCAATAAATGCTTGAAGGCCTGTGACAGATCTTTTTCCTTCAACTGGTCGAGCGAAGACTGGCAGATATCCGGAATAACCGCTTCAACCGGGTCTTCGACGGTGACGACCCTCAGAGCGTTGTCAGCGGTCGAGAGTTCAGAAAGGGTCGCGTACATGGCCGTTGTCTTGCCGCTGCCAACCGGCCCGGAAATAATAAAAAGTCCACGCTGGCCGCGGATATTTTCGAGCCATTTGCCTGCGACATCTTTTGACCAGCCAAGATCAGCAACTTTTTTAAAGCGAACCGGTGAAATGATACGCAGTGAGACCCTTTCGCCGTTTCCGGCGGGAAACGTCGAAACACGAACCGAAATGCCGCCGTGACGGAATGCGCCTTCCTGAGCGGTGTCAGCAATGTGTGCCAGACAACCTGCAAGATGCTTGAGGCGTGCAGTTACACGATCGTGCTGGAAAAGGTTCATTTCTGGCCCGCTTTTAATCTCTCCGGCCTGACGAAAGGTAATTTTAACTCTGTCAGAATCAACCGGCTCAAGATGAATATCGGTCAGACAATTATCGGCAGCGGTTTTAAGAACAGCTTCAACTGCTCTTACGTAGGGCAATGCCCTGAATTCGAGACAGCGCAGCATGAACTCGAAACCATTTCGGGGAGAAACCGCCCCGCTATGCTGCATAAAGCTGATAAATTCATCATTTTCGGCTTTCAGGCGCTGCAGCAGTTGAAAAATCTGAGGTGCCCGACGACCGCAGTTCAATTTGTGCTCCACCGCATCATTTCTGGCAATGATAACTGTGCCACGGCTCAGCCTGATATCTCTGGCATCTTTCAGAAAAACTTCACAGGTAGAAGAGGCGGTATCGATAACGACCCGATCAGCTTCAAGCCTGAAGGCTGTGCGCCCAAGCAGGCGACGCACCGGCCCGGGCAAGAAACAGACCGGAACCAGACCGAAGCCATCATCTGAATTGTGGTGAATCCTTTCACTCATGCAGATACTTTAGCATCGGTCGGTTCTTTTTTAAACCTCAAAATCAGTTGAAGAGGCGAAGCGGTTCTGGTAACATCGCAGTTATGGTACCGTTGAAAAACCTGAACCGAGAATGTGCCGGTCGACCCGTATCGCGGGCCGTTCCCGCACAGATAGTCTGCCGCCTGCTTGGCAACACCCTCAAGCCGTGCCAGCTTGACGCCATCTGCCGCCCCTGCGGCAAGACCGGCGCCTGGCTTTTCTATTCGGCCTTTCTCGTTGCCTTCTGTGCCGCCTTTTTTATAATTTTCTGGGCCCTGCGCATAACCAGATTGTCAAAACTTCTGGGCTTCTTCGGCAGAATGCTTTTTCCGCCCTTTAAGTGGCTGGCGAGCTGCTTTGCCGCCCTGATACATTTTTATCGCAATCTGCCCTTCTGATTGTCGATCAGGCACTAAACCATACACTGCAAACATGAAAAAAGTCTTTTTTTATAATTTTTCAGGCCGCAATCTGCCCGATTATTCGCGCAAAGACTTTGACACCATGCATGTCGTTAATGGCATGATCAAGCAGACCGGTTTTCAGATGAGCTTTCCCGATGACGGTTCGATCGGCGTCGATCTTGGCGGTGCCACGGTCTTTTCGGCATTTGCCGATGCGCACGTTCATTTTACCCAGACCGGCATAACTCTGCTCGGCTGCCGGCTCGAAAACGCCGGGTCAATCAGCGAAATACTCGACATGGTCCGGGTCGAAGCGGCAAACAATGAATACATTCTCGGCTGGAACATGCAGGAAACCAGACTGAAAGAAAAACGTCTGCCCACCTCTGAAGAGCTTGACAAGATCAGTTCAAAGGCTTTTATCTGGCTGGCGCGAGCCGACCTGCACTCCGCAGTTGTCAATTCGCGAGCGCTGCAGTGGGCAAGCAGTCGCCTGCCTTCTGTCGTCGCGCCACAGGGTCTGATCAGCGGCGAGGCATATAATTTTCTTTCTTATGAACTGAATACGCTGCTGCCAAAAACGATGAAGCGGCAAGCTCTTGAACTGGCAGCCCAGGAATGCTATCGCCGGGGTGTCGGCACGGTGCATGCGCTTGAAGGCTGCGCCGCATCAGACTCAGAAACCCTTGCAGCTGCCGATTTTTTCAATTCGAGCCCGCTGCACGGGGTCGTTTATCATCAATCACCCGACCCGGCACTGCCAAAGCGCATGAAATGGAACCGCATGGGTGGTTGCCTGCTTGTCGATGGCTCGATCGGCACGCGCACAGCCTCGCTGCACGAACCTTACTCTGACGCCGCCACCAGCGGCAGCCAATATCTGAAAGCCGAAGACATCGAAAAAATTCTTACGGCGGCGGCCCAGAACCGTCTGCAGCTTGCTCTGCACGCAATCGGTGACCGGGCCGTTGACACGGTTACCTCATGTTATGCCTGGGCGACAGAAAAATTCGGCCGGCCGCCTCTCGCTCACCGCATCGAGCATTTCATACTGCCAACCGACAAGGCAATAATGGCGGCCCGCGACAACGGTGCCATGGTCTGCATTCAGCCGGTTTTCGATCATTTCTGGGGCGGGCAGAACGGGCTTTATGCCCAGCGACTCGGCAAAGAACGGGCGGCCCGCTGCAACCCGTTCAAAACCATGCTCGATCTGGGCATTCCGCTGGCGGCCGGATCAGACAGCCCGGTAACCCCCATCGATCCGCTGCTCGGCATTCATGCCCTGGTCAATCACCACAGCCCCGAAGAACGCATTGACCTGAATTCTGCAATGTCTCTCTATATAACCGAGCCACACAAGTTTACAGGTGAAGGCTCAGCCAGAGGTCATCTCAAGCCGGCCCGCCCCGCAGACTTCGTCTGTCTTGCCGATGACCCTTTTCTCACACCACCATCACGAATCAAAGACATCAGAGTCAATGGCCTCTACCTGAACGGCGAGAAGGTATTCTGAACACAGCTCAGCCGATGGTCTGTCACACAAGAATTGCATGGCTCTCCGTCATTCTCCCGCGTTTATGCCCCAGAGACTAGAAGCGGAGATCTCTTGGATACAGGCAGATCCCTGCTTGCGCAGGGATGACGCGTAAATAACTTGACTCTGCACTTTCAATGCTGGCAGAACGCCAGATTCCCGATACTGCGAAACGACCAAAATAAATGGGCTGCCTCACGGTTAAGTGAAACAGCCCATTTGCTTAGCAAGTCAGATTATTCTGATTTATTTTTCCATTCTTCGACGCGGGCAACAGTTTTGGTGAGAAGGTCAGTAACCTTCTTTTCGCTGGTGCTTTCGACGGTAACATTAACGAACGGGCGATCGGGGTCGGGCAGAATCAAAACCCACTCGTCGTTCGAAAGCATGATCTTGACACCGTCGATCAGACGGGTTTCTTTGTCTTTGGCGAATTCCATGGCATAGCGCATAACCTTGCCTTTTTCTTCCCAGGGGCATGGAATGCGGGTAGTGCGGGCAAAGAATTCGGGAATGCTGTCAAAAATTTCTGACAATGGTTTTTTGTGCCGGGCAATATACTCAAGCAGCTTGACCGTTGCAAAAATACCATCAAAAGCGGCCTGGAAAGCCGGGAAAATTATGCCGCAGTTTTCGTCGAGACTGCACACTACCTTGTCGTTCAGCGCGGCATCCATAAGGGCGCGGGCATTGGTCTTGGTGCGAATGACAGTAGCACCTGACTTTGCTGCAAGCTTGTCGAGTTCGTGGGTTGTAGAAACCGGAACCGCGACTCTGGCGTTCGGGTTCAGGTCGAAAATCATCTTGGCCCAGGTCACCAGAGCTTCTTCGCCGAGAATGACACGGCCCTGATTGTCGACGAAAGTGATGCGTTCGGCACCATCGCCCATGATAATGCCGAGGTCGGCACCCAGGGATTTCACGATCGAAGAAACGCTGGCCTGCGAATGCTCGGGCTTGACGCTGAGAACCTTGGCTTCGTCATGATAGGCGTTCATGGTAATTACTTCGCAGTTCAGCTTGCCAAGGAAGGTGTTGAAGATACCACTGGCGCCACTGAATGCGTAGTCGATGACTACCTTTAAACGTCGTTCTTTGATTGCTTCGACGTCGATGTGGCGCAGCAGTTCTTCGCTGTAATTCTCAGGAACGCGGGGCGGGAAAGTGATTTCGCCAACTTCGTTGATCGAAACGCGGCGGAAATCTTCGCGGTTGAACAGTCTTTCGATAGTTTTCTTGGTATTGACAGAAATATCGCGGCCTTCAACGTCGAAAATTCTGATTTCGAGCTGGTTCGGGTTGTCACTGGCGACTTTGACGTGCACGCCGCCGCCACGCATGAAGGCGCTGGGCTTGTAGCGGGCAACCGGAGCCGGAGTGACGCGCAGGTCGGCGACATTGATGCCGGCCGAACTGAGGCCACAGATGATCGCACGGTTGATCATACGGCTGATTTTATGCGAGTCGCGTGAAACGATGATGCTTGACTCTTTTGGCAGAGTTGAGCCGAAAGCGGCACCAATTTTCGAGGCCATTTCCGGAGTGATCTCGATGTTTGCCAGACCGGCGATGCCAAAGTCGTTGAACAGGTTCTTTGTCCATTTATCGCTCCAGATGATGCTGGTATAAACGGTTGAACCTTCTTCTACCTGCTTTTTCGGCCAGATTTTGACGTTTTCGCGAATGATCGCGCCCTTGCCAATGCGGCATTCTTCGCTGATGATCGCGCCGTTTTCGACTTCGGCGCCATCTTCGACGTGGGTCTGACTGCTGATGACCGCTTCGTCGAGGCGGGTATTTTCGCCTACGTGAACGCCATCCCAGAGGGTGGCGCCCTTGATGCGGGCGTTTTTCTTGATGATGCAGCCGTCGCCGAGCACGCAGTTTTCGAGCTCGACACCGTCTTCGATGACGCAGTTCTGACCGATGATTACGCCACCCTTGAATTTAACCTTGGCGGAGATATTGCTGTTCTTGCCTACCCAGACGTCGCGGCCGATGATGTTCAGGCGTTCACCAGGGATCTGCAGCTTGACTTCGCCGTTGAGAACATTCTGGTGCGCCAGCATGTATTCATCGAGGTTGCCGATGTCTTTCCAGTAGCCTTCGGCGATGTAGCCGTAAAGCGGCAGACCTTCTTTGAGCATCAGCGGGAAAAGGTTCTTGCTGAAGTCGAATTCGGTCTTGGCCGGGATATACTTGAAAATTTCGGGTTCGAGAATGTAGATACCGGTATTGATGGTATCAGAGAAAACTTCGCCCCAGCTCGGCTTTTCGAGGAAGCGAACGATCTTGCCGTCTTCGGCGGTAATGACGACGCCGTATTCGAGCGGGTTGGTGACCCGGGTCAGAACCATGGTCGCCATCGATTTCTTTTCCTGGTGGAATTTGATGGCCTGCGCCAGATCAAAATCAGTGAGAACATCGCCGGAAATGATGATAAAAGGCTCATCTTTCAGCTTTTCTTCGGTGTTCTTGACGCTGCCGGCGGTGCCGAAATCGGCGGTCGCCATCTGATATTCCATTTCGATATCGAAATCAGCGCCATCGCCGAAGTATTTGGTGATTACTTCGGGCTGAAAATAGAGAATCGAGCAGATTTTTCTGAAATCATACTGTTTGAGGAGATTTACGATATGTTCCATCATCGGCACGTTCGCGAGCGGAACCATCGGTTTGGGGATGTTGCACGTAATCGGGCGCAAGCGCGTACCAAAGCCACCAGCCATTATAACTGCTTTCATTTTCTTTCCTCACTCATTCCATTCCTGCCCGGAAATATAAACCCGGATAGGTTCATTCTAGAGTTGCAAAGCTGCCAAGTCAACCCGTTTAAATCAAAAACCCGCAACTCCGCATTTGTGGAAAAGGGCTAGATATTTTTCCATCATTCGCCCCCACTCAGCGTGCTCAACAATGCGGGTGCGCGAAGCATTACCCATTTTCTGAATTGTCTGACGCGGCAGTTCGACAGCCTTTTTGAGGCAGGCCCGCAAAGAATCGCGGTTGTTATGTTCAAAGAAAAAGCCTTCGACCCCATCTTCATACATTTCGGTCATGCCACCGGTAGCGGGCACAACCGGCACAACTCCAGATGCCATCGCTTCGAGAACGACGTAGGCATAGGCTTCGCGAGAGGTTACGGCAAAGGCAAACAGATCGAGGGCTGAATAAACGGTTTCGACGTCATTACGGAATTCAAGCAGATGAAATCTTTTTTCGACGCCGAGTTCGCTGGCCACCTTTTTGAGATGATCGGCATAGCCAGGCTGATATTCGCGCCCGACATAGAGAAGATGAACGTCAGACCGTGACCTGCCGGGGCCGTTTTCATCAAAAAGAGCCCGCAGCAGTATTTCTGAACCCTTGTCGGGGTGTATTCTGCCGGATGAACCGATCACCAGGTCATTTTCACCTATGCCGAGGCTCTGGCGCAGGTTGCTGCGGCGCTCTCCATCCTGGCGATATCTGACCACATCGACGCCGCTCTTGATACAGACGACTTTTTCGTGGTCGATGCCCCAGAATTTTCTGATCTTGCCGGCGACGTAATCAGCATTCGGAACCACGGCGCTCAAGCCCTTGAAAAGAATGCGGTGAATCGGGTCTTTGCGCCAATGATTGCCGACGCCGATGCGATAGAAAAGAAACTGTCTGGTTTCGGCACTGGAAAACAATCTGGCAAAAAACATCGGGTACATCATCTGCGTGCGAAAAGCCACTACCGCAGAAGGCTCAAGCTGTCTGAACATCTTGAAACACGCAGGGTAAATGCTCAGATCATATTTGACCGTAGCCGGAACCGGCCACAATTCAAGCCCTCTGGCCTGACACTGCTTGTCGAGAAGTGAACCGGCCGGTGCGGCAATTTTTACGGGATAACCGCGAGCCTGCAGATCACCGGCAAAACGCAGCCCAAAAAGCTCAAGCCCCGAGCAGCTTTCGTAAGGAAGAAGCATGACAACCGGTTTTTGATTCATGATGAGCACCTGCAAAGTATTTTTTTTAGATTCTGCAGTTTTCAGCAAAAATCTGCAAGATTAATTTGTCATGCCATGGCAAACGTAAACCCTTTACTGTTAAACGCCAGTCCTAACCGAAAAGGACGTGCAAAGGCGGTTTCTTTTGCTGAGCATAAAAACTATTTATCTTTTTATTTTTTATGTTCAAGTAACCTTTTCTCAATATCTTCCAGTTCCTTCAAATCTTCTTCATCAGCTATTTTTGCTTCAGCTATTTTCCTTTTTTTATCAAATGTCTCATACCGCTCTTCAGCAATCTTTTTAGCTATTTCCGCTTTTACCATTCCCGCATGAGTGAGCAGATCTTCTTCATTATGCTTCAGGAACGCATCCAGTTTATCAGACCACTCCGCCATGGTTACAGTTCTTCTTTTCCTGGCTTGCCGTTCAGCATAATCAAGGTACATTGTGACGATCTCGTTTAAATCCTTTATCTCGTCAACATTCAAGTAATTTTTGGCTATGGAAACATCGTATTTGCGAACAATGGAACCACGCCATGCGGTAAGTCCCATGTTTGGCTTGTCGGGATTACTCCGCGATTCAATAAGTTCTGCGGCGGTTTTACCCGTAATAGCCCAGAGCATTTTATTCTGTACTTTTTTAAAGAAAAGCTGTGCTGCATCGGAAGTTTTGTCGTAATCAATTGCGGTGGCATAAATATCCCTGATTTTCTGGTAAAATCTTTTTTCGGAAGCACGTATATCGCGAATACGTTCAAGCCATTCATCAAAATAGTCCCAATGTTCAGATTGCTTTAGTCGCTGATCATCCATGGCAAAACCCTTGATGATATAATCTTTGAGGATTGCCGTTGCCCAGATTCTGAACTGCGTAGCCCGTTTGGAGTTTACCCGGTAGC
>DAOQWI010000036.1:0-20701 GCA_035342015.1 Candidatus Ozemibacteraceae bacterium
CATGCGGCATCTTGGCGTCGACATCGACGTAAAAATGGCCCTGCGCACCCTTGAATACCTCGACAGCTGGATCGACAAGGAATACCGCGAGATCATCAGACACCCCGGCTACCAGAAGCGCACCAATATCAACCCGACTTACGCGATGTATCTTTATGGCCGCAGCTTTTTCCTGAAAGAGCGCCCGATACCTGCGGGCAGCAAGGAAGCCGTTGAATTCTTCCTTGACGAAGCAAGAAACAAATGGCTCGATGTCGGCTCGCGACTGGCTCAGGGGCACATGGCTCTCGCACTGCAGAGATTTGGCGACACGAAGGTTCCCGCTGCCATCGTCAAGAGCGCTCTTGAACGCAGCGTCACCGACCCGGAACTCGGCCGTTTCTGGCGCGAAAACGAGATTTCGTTCTGGTGGTACCGCGCCGAAATCGAAACGCAGGCGGTCATGATCGAAATGCTGACCGAAGTCGCGAAAGACGACGTGGCGGTCGAAGACTGCAAAGTCTGGCTGCTGAAGCAGAAGCAGACCCAGAACTGGAAGACGACCAAAGCGACTGCCGATGCGGTTTATGCTCTGCTGCTGCGCGGCGCCAATCTGCTGGCCTCTAACAAGCTGGTCAAAGTTGTTCTTGGCGGCAACGAAGTGAAGCCCGAGAAGGTCGAAGCCGGCACCGGCTATTATCAGAAGATCTACGCCGGTTCTGAAGTCAAACCCGAAATGGGCGATATCGAAATGGTCAAAGAAGACCAGGGCGTCGCCTGGGGCGCCGTTCACTGGCAGTATCTCGAAGACATGAGCAAAATCACGCCGCACGAAACCAACCTGAAGCTGAAAAAGACGCTTTTCGTCAAAACCGACACCGATGCCGGCCCGACGATCAAGCCGGTTGAAGGCGTTCTGAAAGTGGGCGACCTGGTGGTCGTCAGAATCGAGCTGCGCACCGACCGCGACATGGAATACATTCACATGAAAGACCAGCGCGGCGCCGGCATGGAACCGACCAACGTCATTTCACGCTACAAGTATCAGGACGGCCTGGCTTACTACGAAGCGACCAAAGATACTGCAACCCACTTCTACATCGATTATCTGCCCAAGGGCACCTACGTTTTCGAGTATGAGCTGCGCGTGCAGCATGCCGGCATTTATCAGACCGGCATGGCCGAGATTCAGTGCATGTATGCACCCGAATTCAACAGCCACTCAGAAAGCTTTGTGCTGCAGGTAAGCGAAAAATAAGTTCCTGCCCCACCTGGGTAATTGTGCAAGATCAGGCGGCCCCTCGGCCGCCTGATTTTTTTCTTACGGTTCTTCTTTAGTGCAGTTATGCCCGCAATAAAAATGCCGGCGGGCAGTATCTGGATTATTTTTCTGGTGTGTGCAGGGAGTCGAAGCGTTCCTGGCTTTCCTGGTAGAGCTGCAGCATTTCGCTGTTCTTTTCTATACTTTCTGGAAGTTCACGATAAATTTCGTCTGGGCTGATAATTGCCATCGGAATACGGATCGAGTTGCGCAGAATGCCATCAGAGCCATAAAAACGAACCAGCGGCAGGCAGCCGGGAATACGGATATCTGCATTTTTCTGAGCCTTTTTCCAGGAAACATTCTTCGCATCTTTTGTGGTTATTTCTACCGTCTCGCGCGTAAAGGCACCGATGAAGCTTACCCCTGACATTTCAGGCAGGCGTGTCAGCGATTCAAAGAACGAAACCTCGAGAGCCAACTCGGGGCCGACCAGGTCGGGCGGAAAGTAGACCCAGACCAGCGGTTTTCCCCGCATTGATTCGGGCAGCTGCTGGTCGTTGAACTGATAGAGAGAAGCCTGAACTGCGCCCATATCGCCCGGTTCGCGGATCGAGGCTGAGTTTGTGGTAAAGCTGACGACAACTTCATTAGACTGCGCAGACTCACCCGTGCCATTGGCTGCTGCGACCGTGTAAGTCGCTGTGGTGCCTGCAGTTATGTGTTCGGTCAGGGTAACAGTGTTGATCGTGGCCGGCACGTTCATTATGGCATAGCTGTTATTGAGATAGACCTTGTAATAAGTAGCGCCGTTAGCCACAGACCAGGTCAGAGTACACGAATAGGATGATACGGCTGCGACCGCAAGCACCGGGGCTGCCGGCACCAGCTGAATAATGATCGGTTCAGAAGTTTCAGAAACACCGCTGCTGTTGACCGCGGTCATTTTGACGCTTACCGTGGTGCCTGCCGGCAGGCCTTCGACCTTGTATTCGCTGACATCGGCGGCGGCAGAGGCAACGACCTCGTCGTTAACTATAATGCGGTAACTGATAGCCTGTTCGACGGGTTTCCAGCGGATTGAGAACCAGGTAGAACCAATCTGGTTTTCGACAATGCTGACCACCGGGCCGACCGGCAACAGTTGCACCTTGAAATCATCGCTGAATGAAGACTCGCCTGTTTCGTTAACCGCTGTCAGTTTGAAGGTTACAAGACTACCGGAAATCAGGCCACTTATCAGAGCTTTGGTTTCGGGGGCATCGACTTCGCTGAGAAGTTTGTCGGGCGCCTGGTAGATACGGTATTTTGTGGCAGTCGGCACAGCCTGCCAGATGAGGCCAACCGAGTCGGTGCCGATCTGGTAAGTCGAAATGCCGGCCGGGGCTGCCGGGCCCATCATAACGGTAGTCGCACTCGACACACCGATGGCACTGCCCTTGTCATAAGTGACCACAGCTACCCGGTAGGTTCCGCCCGGTTGCAATTTATACAGAGTTTTTGAAGTCTCTTTCGTTGAAAAGCCATAGAGAGCGTTGTTAAGCTGCACCTGGTAATGGGTGCTCTTGTTGAACTGAGGGTAAAGGTTCCATTCAACTTTCATGGAGCTTGAATTCAGGTGCGAGATACGCGGCGTCTGATTGAAATATTCATCGCGGCCGGCATTCAGCCCAGCCTCGAGCAGACTGAACAACGCAACAACGGCGATTATGACGAAGACAACGCCTCGCAGCAATGGTTCCTGAATTTTTCGAATCATCAGTTTCACCAGACGGCTCATAAAACCCTCGATCCTGGGCAGAAAAACTTTCCCTGCCTGAGGCAAAAAATTTATAAGAAATAGTCGTTCTGGCAAGCACTTTTTGCACTAAAAGACAAATGGTTGCAACGGTGGTTGAATTTTGAGATTCTAGAAGAGCTGAAAATAAAACGGAAAAGTTTTTGGAGGGTTATCATGGCAGACTGTTCGAATAAGAACCCGTGCGCCTGCACCTATTCCTGTTCAAAACGTCAGAAATGCTGCGACTGCGTGGCCTATCACCGCAGAATGAAGCAGATTCCGGGCTGTTTCTTTTCGAGCGAAGGCGAAAAGACCTATGATCGAAGTATCGAGGCGTTTATCAAAGACCAGACACGCAGCTGATACCTGAAAAAAAATCAGTCCTCTGTCCAATATACTTTCGAGAGAATACCGAGCGTGCGTCATCCCTGCAAAGACATGGGTCTCAGCCGCTATAGAAAAAAGTCTTGCGGGAAAATTGAAACCGGGAGCGATACGATGAACGGAAAGCCATTCTGTGCGGCTTCGATAGTAATTTTCGGCGGTACCGGCGATCTGGCCGGCCGCAAACTGATTCCGGCACTGTGCCGTCTCAATGATGCCGGCCTGCTGCCACATGATTTTCATGTTTTTGTGACCGGCCGCACCGACATGACGACGGCGGCTTTTCTTGAGAGCTTCGTTAACCGCGAGGCCGATCATTTTAAAAAAGACACCCGTTTTGCCTCGGGCTTCGAAAGATTGCGGCCGAGAATTCGCTATCTGCGGGCAAACCCCGGTCTGAAAAATGAAGCGCATGATTTCAGGCGGCGCCTGATGGCTGAAGAGCCGATGGCGGCACCAGCCCGACTGTTCTATCTCGCGGTTCCACCCGCCAGCATGGACAGCTTCATAGAACTGGTCAAAGCCTTTTCTGACGCCCGTACAGACCACAACTGCCCGGAGCGCATTCTCGTCGAAAAGCCCTTTGGCAGTAATCTGGCAACCGCCCGTGAATTGAACGCCAGGCTGCTCGAAGCTTTTTCCGAAGACCAGATTCTGCGCATCGACCATTATCTCGGCAAAGAAGCTGTACAGAACATTTTATACATGCGCTTCGCCAATCTTTTTTTCGAACCGGTCTGGAACCACCGCTTCATCAGCAATATTCAGATTTCGTTTTCTGAAGAAATCGGCATTGGCGGCCGGGCCGGGTATTTCGATCAGGCGGGCATACTGCGTGATGTGGTTCAGAATCACCTGCTGCAGGTTCTCAGCATGGTCGCCATGGAACCGCCCCTGTCGCACCGCCCCGGCGATCTGCATCTCGAAAAGAACAAGGTGCTGAAGGCTCTGCGCAAATACAAACCTGAAGAAGTAGCCCAGGAAACGGTCAGAGCCCAGTATCTGCATGGAATGATCAAGGGTGAACTGGCAAAGGGCTACCTTGAAGAAGATGGAGTCAGAGCTTCTTCGAAAACCGAAACCTATGCTGCCTGCCGCGTATTCATCGACAACTGGCGCTGGGGCGGCGTGCCTTTCTACCTGCGGGCCGGCAAAAGACTCGACCGCAATATTACTGAGATCGTCGTCAATTTCAAGCCGGTCCCCCACTCCATTTTTCCGACCCTTACCGGCAAGATTGAATCGAACCGGCTTTATATCAGAATTCAGCCCAATGAAGGCATCAATCTGCTTCTGAACACCAAACCGCCCGGAATGAGCATGCAGGTCAGCAATGTCGGCCTCAAGTTTTCGTATGACAGTGAGTTTGGCGAATACCGGCCAGATGCCTATGAGCGCCTGCTGCTCGATTCGCTTCAGGGTGATTCGGCACTGTTTTTGAGCAACAGCGAAATCGAAGAATCATGGAAATTCATTGACCCGATAATCGAAGGCTGGCAGCAATTCGCGCAGCCGATGTTCACCTACCCCGCCGGCACGCATGGCCCGCGCGAAGCGTGTGAACTGCTCGAAAGGCACGGGCACCGCTGGCGACCATCGGAGGGCCAATGCTGCCCCTGAATCATCAGTTCGTGCTTGCCGAAAGCCCCGAATCTTTTTCCGACACCGCTGCCGCCAGACTTGCAGCAATAATTTCGGCTTTCGGCAAAAAGCCATGCCTGATCAGCCTTTCGGGTGGCAGCACGCCTTTTCCGGTATATCGTGAACTTGCACGCAGACTCGGCAGAAACGGCGCCGGAAGCCGCTGCTGGTGGATGCAGACCGACGAAAGACTGGTGCCGGCGACCGACCCGCGCAGCAACCAGCGTGGCATTAAAGAAAGCCTGATGAGCGGTGGTCACCTGCCACAACATACTTTTGTTCCGGTAATAGTCAGCGAACCGCCGGCATCTCAGAATCCGACGGCATTTGACCATCTCTGCCAGGATTACCACGACCGCCTCAGACAGTTGCCAGACCCGTTACAACCACCGGCGCCAGTCGATCTGCTGATTCTCGGCATCGGCGCTGACGGGCACACGGCTTCGCTTTTTCCTGATACCGACTGGTTGACCCGTTCTTCATTGAATGGCTTTGCAGTTTTTCAGACAGGTTCGCAGCCAGAACCAAGATTCAGCCTCACTCTCGGGCGGATTCTGCAGGCTCGCGAAATCGTTTTTCTCGTCAATGGCGAAGCAAAATGCGAAATACTCAATGAGATCATTTTTAACCCCGACTGTGATACCCCGGCGGCCCATATCGCCCGTAAAAGAGGGGTTACCTGGATTCTCGACCGTGCTGCCGCCGGCAACCGGCTTGCAGATCTTATCGAAGAGCGCGAAGAAGCTCTGCAGCAACTAAAGCCGGGCCATCTGTAAACATTGCGGCCGCAGCGCAACCGCCCGGAAAATTCAAGTAAAGAGAAGTTAACGTGAATCTTGAACGCCGTGACATCATTTTTCAGGATGACAGCCTGGTTATAATCAACAAACCGGCCGGCCTTCTCGTGCATCCGAGTTACATCGACAAAAACGAGACCGAAAGCGCGATGAAACAGCTGCGCGACATGATCGGCCGCTGGGTTTACCCGGCGCATCGTCTTGACAAGCCTACTTCAGGAATTCTCGTCTTTTCGTTGTCGAGCGAACTGGCACGGCAGATGACCGAATCTTTCAGCGGCCGTGAGGTGAAAAAAACCTATCTGGCGATGGTCAGAGGCTGGACAAAAGAGCACGAAATCATCAACTACCCGCTTAAAGATCTCTGGGACAAAATAACCGACCCGGACCGTCTCAAAGAAAATCCGGCGCGTGAGGCGATAACCGAATATCGTCGGCTGGCGACGGCCGAAGTGCCGGTAGCGGTCAGGCCGCACCCGGTTTCACGCTATTCGTTGCTGCTGGTGACACCGCATACTGGCAGAAACCGCCAGATCAGGCGGCACATGAAACATATTTTTCACCCGATCATCGGCGATCATCAGCACGGCGACGGCCATCACAACCGTATGCTGACCGAATATGCCGGCCTGCAGAGGTTGATGCTGCACGCCCTCAGCATCGAGTTTTGCCACCCGGCTACCGGCGAACTGCTCAGCTTCGAGGCCCCGCTTCCAGACAGCTTTTTATCGGTTCTACAGCATGTCGGTCTCGATACTCTCAGCGGCCAAGGCCAACAAAAACCCCAAGCAGCAGCAGAATAAGGCCAAGAATGCCGTAAAAAACGCGGGCACCGTCGCGGCCAAAAATATTTACAAAAAACCGGGCTTTGTGATGATTCATGAACCAGTCAAAATCTTTCGCGGCACAGAAAATTGTGAACAGGCCAGCAAGAATAGCGAACAACCCTTTGAACATCTGCTCTGACATCGATGCATCTCCGTAATGACAGGGATTCAGACAACAACCCGGGTGCAGAACTGATTTTATTTTTCATCAGCGGTGAACCCGGAGTATAATAACAAAAAAAGCAGGAGCCGGAAATATGATTATTCCATGGGTCTATTTTCTGAAAGAGGAAGAGCAGCTGGTTCTGGAGGGTTTCACTAAAAAGTGGGTATTCAACGGCCCCGGGCACGTTTTTGTTCAGCCTTTTATCAGTGCGCGCATCAGACTTGGCGTGAGCCTTACGCCAACTGAGTTTGTCAAGATCAGAGATCTTCTCACCGGCGAAATCAGGGTTGAGAAGGGACCGTGCTTCTTTTTCATGCAGGCTTACGAAGAGCTCATCAAAAAATACGATGTCATCGTTCTGCAGCAGAATGAATACGTAAGGCTCATAGACAAATCTACCGGCGTTATCAGGGTTGTCACCGGCCCGAATCACGTCGTTCTGAGTGCCAGCGAAGAAATGCTCGAAAAGCCATGCAAAGGCATCAACATCGATGAGCATACTGCGGTTCTGGTGCGCAACAACACTGACGGTTCGCTGCGGCTGGTGACTAAGAACCAGGTCTTTTTCCCCGCAGCCACCGAAGAAATTGAGGATGTCAGACGCAAGATTCTTCTCGAAACGCATCAATCGGTTATCATCAAGGGCAAAGACGGCAGATTTCGCATTGTCAGCGGCAGTCAGGCTGAAAACGCCTTTTTCCTGCAGCCCTATGAAACTCTGGTGGCAATGAGCTGGTCATCAGGTATTCATAAAGAAAAGCGCGATCTTAAAATTACCCACATCGACTCGCGCCCTAAATTCATGTGGTATGAATTCGGTGTCAGAACCAAGGATAACGTCGAACTGATTCTCGGGGTCACCTTCTTCTGGCAGATTGAGAACATCGAAACCATGATTAAGACAACTGATGACGCACCCGGCGACATCTGTTCGCATGCGCGCAGCATGATCATACAGTCGGTATCAAAATCAAGTCTTGAATCTTTTCTCGACCGCTTCAACGACATCGTCAAGGAAGCGATCAACGACAGCAGCGACCCGTTTTACAGCCAGCGCGGTGTCAAGATTCATTCGGTCGAAGTGCGCTCGGTCAGCTGCAAAGAAGAAAGCACCCAGGTCATTCTGCAGGAAATCATTCAGGAAACCACCAACCGCCTCAACCGCCTGTTGAAGCAGCAGAGCGAAAATGAGGTCAGGCTCAATGAAGTCAAAGGCAACCTCGACATCGAGCGGCAAAAGGGTGATCTTATTCAGATTCAGCGCGAGAATGCGCTGAAAGAAGCCGAAATGCACGGTGAATGTGAAGCGGTAAAGGTTGCGCGTTTCTTCGACAAACTTGCCGACTCTCTATCAGAGCAGGAAAAGATCAATATCTTCAATACTCTCAAAAAAGTCGAATATATCGAAAAGCTTGGCCGCAGCAACGCCAGCATGTTCTTCACCCCTCAGGATATCGACCTGCGAATCGAAACCGCCCGCCCCCCACAGAGTTAAACCTTTCGCTAAAAACAGAACCCGGTAACCATGCGATTGCGGTCACCGGGTTCTGACTTTGTTGCGCCTTAAAAGTGACTGGCGCCTCTGCACTGATCAGGCTTCGTGGCAGATATCGTAATCAGGGCAGCGGCCTTCAGCGGTTTCGCATTCGAGATAGCCGCGGCTTTTGCCGACGCAAGCAAGCTTCATGCCGGTCTGACGGCGTGACTTGCGGTTCAGTTCAATCTTTTCGCTGCGCAGTTCTACTACCTGCTCATCGGTAAGGCGAC
Organism: Candidatus Ozemibacteraceae bacterium; assembly: GCA_035342015.1. GTDB lineage: Bacteria > Muiribacteriota > Ozemobacteria > Ozemobacterales > Ozemobacteraceae > Rifleibacterium. The sequence goes on from DAOQWI010000036.1 coordinate 8,603, forward strand.
CCGGGTTCATCATCATGGCGGTAACTCCTGTGAAATGCTTGTTAATAACCAACCTGAGCAAAAATACATGGTTTGTCGATTTTTTTCAACCCCTTCCTGCTTTTGCCGGTGGCAGACTGATTGAATCTGAGTTATAATCAACCTGTAACAATGCATAATACTTCGCCATACCTTGAGGGAACCAACGACATCATTCCTTGCGGCTCTGCCTGCGAGGCGTTGAACTTTCTACAGCAGATATATCATTCGGCGCCAGTCTGCATGCTTGCCATAGACTCTGAAAACCGGGTTATCAGACTTAATCAGCGTCTCGCCGATTTTGCCGGGAAAGACGTTTCCGACTGCCCGGGCCTGCCCCTGTCTGAACTTCTTCCTGCCGCGGCGTCTCAGTTGAAGGCTATTGCAAAGCAGGTTCTAAAATCAGGTCTGGCTGTCCTGAACCAGGAAATAAATTTTTCAGAAACTGAACAAAAATTCTTCTGGGCGGTTAATGCTTACCCGGTAACCTATGAACAAACAGGCAGCATTACCGTCAGCTTGATAATCAACGACATTTCGGAGCTGCGTAATACCCAGATTGGTCTTGAGAAAGCCTACCAGGATATCCTCACCCTCCAGGAAAAACTGAAGCAGGAAAACCAGGTGCTCAAAAATCATCTCTCTTATAATTTTGACGACAACACCATGCTTGGCAGCAGCCCTTCTCTCAAGCAGGTGCTTTTTCAGATACATAAAGTCGCTCCGACTGACGCCACCGTAATGATTACCGGCGATACCGGCACCGGCAAAGAACTGGCGGCGCGAGAAATTCACCGCTGCAGTCGACGGGCCAATCAACCTTTGATTGTGGTAAATTGCGCGGCCCTGCCGGCCAATCTGATTGAAAGCGAACTGTTCGGGCACGAAAAGGGCGCTTTCACCGGTGCAATCGCCCGCAAAATCGGCCGTTTCGAAGTGGCAAGCGGTGGCAGCATTTTTCTCGATGAAATTGGCGAAATGCCGCTCGAGCTTCAGAGCAAACTGCTGCGCGTCCTACAGGAAAACCAGCTTGAAAGAATCGGCAGCACCAAACTCATCAACATCGACGTCAGAGTCATCGCCGCCACCAACCGTAATTTAAAGGCTCAGGTAGAAACCGGTAAGTTTCGTGAAGATCTCTTCTTCAGGCTGAACGTGTTTCCGATTCACCTGCCGTCTCTGGCTGAACGTGAAGGTGATGTCATCGAGATAGCCACGAGTTTCATGCTGCAGTTCGCCAGACGCCTGGGCAAAAATATCAATTGTATTTCGCCGGCTTCGATTGCCCGTATGCAGACCTATAACTGGCCCGGCAATATTCGTGAGCTCAAGAACGTAATCGAAAGGTCAGTAATTTTGTGTCATTCTGACACTTTAGAGGTCGACCTGCCCGAAACTGCCAGAAAAATGCCGAAAGAAGCTCAGGTGGTCGAAACTGGCAGTGCGCAGAATTTAAACGAAGTGGAAAAAGCACACATTTTACAGATTCTCCATTCCACTTTCTGGCGGGTGCGCGGGCCGGGCGGAGCCGCAGAACTGCTGGGCCTGAAACCAACCACTCTCGAATCAAGAATGGCAAAACTCGGTATCAAACGCAGCACCAGAAGATAAACACAACATCCCGCTGCCCCCTGTGCAATCGCGCCAGTCTTCTGTCACATATGAGTTTAAGAATCGACGCTCATTACGTCATCCCTGCGAAGGCAGGGATCTAGGCTATTAAGGCAAGATTCCCGCCTGTACCCTCTGGGGCATAAACGCGGAATGACGAAGACCCCTCTAAATCCTTGTGTGACAAAGGACTAGAACCAGTGCTTCATTATCAGTATAATATTTTCGCCCATAAACTCGGCAATGACGCAATTTATATCAATAATTCCTTGCGCAGAGCTTTAATCTGAGGGTTCAATGCGATTTCAACATTATCAAACCCTGTGTTTCCAAATGCGAGAGCCATAGGCATAGCTTTTCCAAAACCCCAAAAAAACCAGTTCCTAAAACCTGGCATGGCTTTTGCGTATATTATTTACGTAAGGGCAGAAAAGTTTGTTGGGAAAGCGGGCAGATCATGATAATAATGTTTAACCTGTTGGTTATCTGGATCAGATTCATGATGTTCGTTTCTGCAGTGAAACAGGCAGTTTCAACACACCGCAAAGTCGCAGTTCCGTGCCGTTGAATGATTACCACCAGACGAATTTAACCTCTACCAGTCCTGTTCTTTATCGCAACAACACAGCATCCCGCAGCACAGACAGACCTTAAGACACAGCATTGTAAAACCGGTTCGAAGCACAGTTATCCCTCTACCAGTCCTCAAGTCCAGACCAGCAGACCTGAAAAGTAAGTTTACGGCATAAACAAAGCTCTTTCACAAATCAGCCAAAGCATAGTCACAGCTTAGTCACCTTCAGAAGCACTTTAAATCACAGTATGGCCAATCTTTAAATTGCAGATGTCGAAGTATAGTCAACTTTAAGCTACAGCACGATAAAGCATAATCAAACCTCAACCACACTCAAATCGCAGCAATAGTTACAGCATCTGCCCGGAAAACGCCGCGCCAGTAAAATGGCGCGGTTGTTTTTTTATGCCGGGGGCATTGCCGGGCTCAGTGTTGATGCTATATCATTAAGGCATGAAAAAAATAATTTTACTGGTTTCGCTGTTTTTCCTGCTGACTGCCTCAGTATCGGCCTGCAGCATGGCCATGCACGAATGGGAACTGATCTTTGATCAGCGTTTTCCATTACCTGGCCCGCTTGTTCCGGCACAGGAATTCACAATTCTTGCAAACCGCTTTGTACCATCTGAACTGGCGAAAATTCTCTGGGTCAGCAATGCCGCGGTTCCGACCGAAATTGTCGAAAGCTTCAAGAACACCAGCAAAAAATGGACAACTACGCTGCCATGGATTCCGACAGACCAGGCAGGACTGGCCAGCCACACTCTCGCATCGACAACGATAATCGTCGAGCCGGTTCACTACAATCTACGTATTGTGCTTTTCAAAGACAAACTCTCAGATTATCGCTGCCGACAGCTTCTGATAATGCAGGAAGGCCGCATCAAACTGGCAATGCCTCTGGCGCCCCGGCCTGTCGCCGAGCAGCATTTCACCAGAGCCTGGGTATCTTTCTATTTTCTCGACATGCCGGTTCCGGGCCGGATTCTTAGTATCGACGCCTTTCCGGTTGCCGATCATCTGGCCGAAATCTATATCGACACAAAACTGGTCGAAGATCTTCTGGTCAACAACCTCATCGCAAGGCGCCCCGACAACTATGTAACCCCCTACCCCGACGGTTTCCCGGAGCTTGAACAGTAATTTTTTCGATGCTCTTTAACGGAATTTAAGGGATTTTCCTGATAATCGGACGGCCACCAACGATTTCAGATTCAGGAAAAAAGGCTTTATATTTTTCATCAAAACTGCAGGACGCTGCGTCACTTTTGTATCCCCAGTCAGCCAAAGCCCCGGCTTCAGGATCTTCGGGCAAAGCCATCAGATATCTGGGAACAAGTTTCGTCTTCAGCTCGTTTGTTGGCGGAAAGCCACCCGTATCTGCCTTGAATTCCATGAGAGTTTTTTTCAGCAGATGCAGATTTGCCTGCATAATCGAATTTTTGCTCTGTCCTACGTAATCCTGATAGTATGGCACTGCCAGTCCGACCAGGGCGGCAATAATGCCAATAACCAGCAGCAGTTCGAGAAGGGTAAACCCCTTTTTTTTACCAGTCTGAATAGTTTGTATCATCGATTGCCTTCTTCCAGCCGTCAATTCCGGCTTCAGGGAATCTTATATCATACACACCGTTACCGGCCTGCAGAATTTCGCCTGCCTGAGTTGCAAGCCGCCAGGTTCCAGGTGAGTCACAATCGAGACGAATTTCCCAGAAAAAAACATCTCCCTTGTCTTTGAATGGGTTACCAAGCGATTCATTAGCGAGAAACGGGCCGGCATTTGCTCCTGGTTTGGCAGCATCTACCATTGGCACGGTCAGACTTGCAAGGGTTGGCGGATATGGACTTTTTATGTCATTTTTTCTCGCGTTGACGTAGGCGTCGATGGCACGCCTGATTTCAAAAAGCCTTTCGCGCAACTGCTTTTCGCGGGCCTTTACATAGACAATCTCGAGAGTCGGCATCGCAAAATAAGACAGGGCAAGAAGAATGGTGACCACCGTCACCAGTTCTATAAGGCTGAAGCCTCTTTTCATACAGGAACCCACAGGCTGATTACAGCTGATCGAGCATTGCTGCGAGCTTTTTGCTGCGCTCTTCTTCGCTTTTGCTTTTGCGCATAAATTCAGCCAGTCTAAGCATCAGATCGGCATAAAGGTTGTAAGAATCGCGACCAGGTTTAACTGTGGCTGGTTTAGTCACCTGTACCTTTTTAGCATCAGGTTTAGCCACGGCGGGCTTTTTCGCAGTAGTTACAGCAACCGCTTCAGCAGCCAGCAGGTCAAATTCTTCGTTCATGCGTGGCGCAATGGCCCTGAAACCGCGCTTTTCGTTTAACAGCGCGGCAAATTCATCGGCCGCATCCGGTTCGCCGTGCACTACAAAAACCGTGCGGCGCACTTCTTCAACTGCCGCCAGCCAGTTCAACAGTCCGTTCTGATCGGCATGCCCGCTGTAACCGTATATCTGTTCGATTTTTGCATTGACCGTAACTTCTTCGCCGTGAATGCGCACGGTTTTGGCACCTTCGAGAATCAGGCGACCAAGAGTGCCCTCGGCCTGGTAGCCGACAAAAACCACTGTATTGGCCGGGTTCCAGAGGTTGTGCTTAAGATGATGTTTTATACGGCCGGCATCACACATGCCGCTTGCCGACATAATGACGATATCATTCTGCTGATTGAGGCCCTTCGATTCATCGACGCTGTTGGTAAAGCGAAAGTCAGGGTGATCAAAAAGACCGCCCATGCTGCGCATGACTTCGCGCGCATCTTCGTCGTAGCACTCGGGATATTTAACAAAAACCTGGGTAATTTCTTTGGCGAGTGGCGAATCGACAACTACTGGAATTCGCGAAATCTCACCACGCTGCTTGAGAATCAGAATGTCGTGCAGCATGTCCTGGGTGCGTTCAAGAGCGAAAGCCGGAATAATGATCTTGCCGCCGCGCTTTTCGGCTTCTTTGAAGACCTCTGCCAGTCTGGCAAGACGATCTTCCTTGCTCACCTTGTCGCGGTTACGGTTGCCGTAGGTCGACTCGACGACGAGAAAGTCGGCTGATTTAAAGCGGTCAGGGTCGTTGACAATCGGGTGATCGTCTTCGCCGAGGTCGCCGGAAAAAACGATGGTGCGCTTCTCAGAGCCCTCTTCGAGAACTATTTCGATAAACGCCGAACCGAGCACATGGCCGGCATTATGATAGGTCACATGGCAGCCCTTCGCCGGTGAAAAGCTGTCGTAGCGCTTCAAACCCTTGAGCTGAGAAATGGCTTTTTCAGCGTCCATTTCATCGTAGATCGGCTGTATCTCTTCGAGACCCTTGCGTTCATTGCGACGGTTTTTCTGCAGAACTTCTATTTCCTGGATTCTCGCCGAATCTGGCAACAGGTGCTTCAAGAGATCTACAGTCTGTTCGGTGGCGTAAATCGGCCCTTCGAACCCATGTTTAACCAGTTTCGGCAGCAGACCGGTGTGGTCGATGTGGGCATGCGTAACCAGAACGAAGTCGATCGAGGCCGGGTCGTATGCAAAGTCGCGATAGTTATTTTCCCTGAGGGTTTTATTGCCCTGAAACATGCCGCAGTCAACAAGAAAGCGACAGTTCGAGGTTTCGATCAGATAATTGGAACCGGTAACACAGCCGGCAGCGCCATGAAACGAAATTTTCATAGGGTTTCCTTTCAGACTGAGCTCAGGAAGTAATTTTTACAGAAGTACTGACCGGCAGTTTCTTGTTTTTGGCGTAGGCCAGAAGTTTATCCTGGCGTATCGTGTGCTGCGTCTCGAATTCTTCTCCCCGGTCGGTTTTGTATGAAACCTTTATCATTTTACCCCAGGAGTTATAAACTGTCGCCACTTCGGTAACCTTGCCACCATCAGGAGCTTCAAAAATTCTCGGCAGGAAGCAGATCAGGCCATAGCGGCCGGGTGCGATCAGATAGACGTGCTGCTGCAATTTTGGCGGCAGACGCTTGTATTCGTCGGGGTAAAGCGGCAGATAGGTGGCAACGGTGCCAAAATCGCCCGGGTCGATCAGCCCGGCAAAAGGCCGTGAAAAGCTTTTCAGGCCCAGCGCACTGAGTATTTCATTGATATGTTCGCGTGCAACGGTTTTAACTGCCATAGGCGGCCATTCTATTCTTTAATCGCAACCAATTCAAGTTAATTTTTTGGCGGTCATCAATAGTCATCGTAGAAGCGGCGCACCCTTTTGTTGATCTGACAGGTAACTTCGTAGGTGATAGTATTGAGCTTTTCGGCCCATTCATAGGCAGAAATGTTCTGACAGCCGGAATCACCAATAAGAACGACTTCGTCGCCGGTCTTCACATCGGTTGTCGGGCCAAGATTGCACATGCTCTGGTCCATGCAGACCCGCCCAACTACAGGGTATGAGCGGCCATTGATCAACACCCGGCCGCTGTTCGAAAAAAGACGGTTGAAGCCATCGGCATACCCGGCCGGAAAAGTGGCGATCCATGAATCTTCGGGGGCGATCCAGGTGCGGCCATAACCGACCGAACCGCCTTTGGGCACCTGCTTGATAAATGACACCCTTGTCTTGAAGCTCAAACCAGGCTTGAGAAGAATCGTCTGCGGCGTTTCATCAGACGGATAAAAGCCATAAATCATGATTCCGGGCCGCACCATGTCGCACCAGCTTTCGGGGTGTGCGAGCACGCCACCGCTGTTGGAACAATGAACCAGCGGAATCTTGTAATTCAGGCGCTTCTCGATATCGGCAACCGTTTTTTTGAAACGCTCGATCTGGCGCTGCGTAAAGGTCTTGCTGCCCTCATCGCTTACCGGCAGATGCGTCATCGCTCCGCCCAGCCTGAGGTTCGGGCTGTTCTTCACGATCTGTTCAGCCAGATGAAAAGCGTCGTCAACCGCCACGCCGATGCGGCCCATTCCGGTTTCGATTTTCAGATGAACTTCGCAGACTTTGCCGGCTGCCGCCGCAGTCTTCTGAAGTATGGCGATATTTTCGCGCTCGACTACCGCAATTGCCAGATCATGCTTTATTGCCTCTTCCATTTCTTCAGGAAAAGCCGGACTGAATTTGAGAATCGGCAGCCTGATGCCGGCAAGGCGAAGTTCGATACCTTCAGGCACAGTTGCCACACCAAGCCAGTCAACCCCGATATTTTCGGCCATGCGCGACACCTCAACCGCGCCGTGCCCGTAACCATCGGCTTTAACAGCAATAAGAACCTTTCGCTCCGGGCCAACGGCCTTGCGGATGTTTTCGATATTGCTGCGGATATTGTTTAAATGAACTCTGGCATGCGTCTGGTATAACATCGTCAATTACCTGCGATAACCACTTTCTGAACGTATTCTGAAGTTGACAGGGCCAGCAGAGCGCCGTAACCCGGGTAAAAAGCCACTTCGTCGCCGACTTTGATCTCGCGCGCCGCATCAGTCACATCGAGTATCAGATGGTCACTGGAGCCACCAAGAACTATAATGCCGTCTTCTACCGGGGTAATACCGTCGACAACCACATCCTGACGCCCGATATTGCAGATGACGCGCTTACGCAGACCGCGATCGACGAACTCCTGGCTGCCGCCAAAGGCATCCTGACCACGGTCGCCGATCGGCACCGATGGCTTGGTTTCGGCCTCAATAACTTCGGCCACGGCAATGAAAGTGTCCTGTCTGGTGCCCTGCCAGGGTGAACGGTCGATGACGTTGCGACCCAGAACAATGGCTTCGCCGACCCGATAAAGATTCACATCAGACGGCAGGCGGCCTTCTGCCATAATCGGCAGCCCAGAACTGTTGCCACCGCAGATCACCGGCAAAGCCAGACCGGTTGCCTGACGACAGGTCTTTACGGTGTCGACAAGCAGCTTCATGTTCTCAGGCGAGGGAATAACGCCGCCATAGCAGGCGAGGTTGCAGCCAAGACCGATCACTTCGAGCCCTTTGATCTGGGAAGCATCTTTGACCAGCTGCACAGCCTTATCAGGCCAGACGCCTTCGCGCAGGTCGCCGACATCGATCATGATGATGGCTTTGTGAACGCGGTTCTGCAAAACTGCAGCCGCACCAAGTGCCTGCATCGTTTTTAAACTCGAGTTGAGGCTAATATCCGCAGCTTCGACGACTTCGGCCGCCCGCGAAACCGGGGGCAGGCGCAGCAACATGAACGGGCCGGGCAAACCGGCTTCGCGCAGTTTCCAGAGATTTTCGATGCGGCTGTCGGCAAGCATGTCGGCGCCACCGGCCACCATGGCTGCAGCAACCGCAGGGTGCGCCGCGGTCACCTTGGTGACACAGGCGAGACTGACGCCAGCCTTATGGCACTGACCGGCAATTGCCTGAGTATTCTGGCGAATGCGGTCGGTGTAGACTTCAAGACGTGGGGTGCGATAACGGATGCTTTTCATGCTTTTGTAGTCAATCATTCTTTTCTATCCATTTTTTGAAGGTATTCCTGACCAGATCAGGGTAGTCGTGGCAGATGGTGCCGAGAGCCGAGAAAAGGTAGTTTGCATCGAGAAGAATGCGGGCAGAGGGCTTGGGCAGCAGATATTTACCGGGGCCGGTGCAGACAGAGCGAAGGATTTCTTCGCCGCCCTCGACACGGGTAAGGGCCCCGCCGGTGCCAACCACCCAGTTTACCGCCGAAAGGTCTTTACCTTTCACTATCTGCTTCTTGCCGGAAGGAGTATAAAGATCAGAAATAACGCCGGCATGGCGCCTGACGCCAGTTTCTACTGCCTTGCGGCAGAGCCAGCGGGTCATTTCGCGCTCTGAATCAGTGGCCGGCATTGCCTTGATCGCTTCGGCATGCTTTTTGCGCTCTTCTTCTTCGGCCATTTCTATAATGTTGGCGGCATTGACGTAAACGCCGAGGTCGCCCTCGACAGTGCGCTTGGCGTGCGGCTCCGGGTCGACAAGTTTGTCGGCAAATTCTCGACTGCCCTCGGTGACCGAGTGAACATCAGTGGTTGCGCCGCCAACATCGAGAACCAGCACATCGCCGGCCACTTCGGCAAACAGTTCGGCCCCTTTGAGAACCGCGCCCGGAGTCGGTATTATCTGCCGGTCGGTCAGGCTTTCGAGGCGTTCCATGCCCGGGGCATGAATGATGTGTTTTGAGAAGAGTTCCTGCATGCGCTTTCGCAAAGGGTCGACGTTCAAAACATCGACATCTGGAAAAACATTCGGCGCAATCATCAGTTCAGTGCCTGATTTATGGAAAATATTCTCGACCGCGCGTTTCAATGCGGCATTGCCGGCATAAACCACCGGCACGCCAAGATCGAGCGATGCAAGCTTGATGGCATTGCTGAGAACGATCTCTTTGGCGCCAAAATCGACGCCTCCGGCAAGAATAACCATATTTGGGTTGATCTCTTCGATTTCCTCGAGATCGAATTCGCTGAGTTCACCCGCAGTTACCATTTTTATAATGGCACCGGCACCAAGACTCGCCTCTTTCGCAGCCCTTGCTGTCATGTTGTAGGTCAGACCATGCACGGTTACCCGCAGGCCACCCGCTGCCGAACTGTTGGCGAACACTTCGGCAGCATCGGTATTGAAGCCGCTGCTTTCTTCGAGGTTCTCGATGGCAGCGAGCAGACCGATGCCGACATTGCCCTGCAGTACCGAAGTTGGCGCAAAGCCCTGAGCGACATGCATCAGAGCATGGTCAGGACTCTTTATAAAGCCGTTGGCTTTGGTGATCGTGCTTCCGACCTCGAGGGTCAGAAAATCAAGCTGCTTGCTCATGGCTGCGTGTTACCAGGCGAAGACACAGCACTGGCCGGGCTTTAGGCTGTAAACCAGTTTCTGATGCCTGACCTGGAAATACCTGTCTTTGCCATCAGCGACCAGATTTTCGAGCTGGTCGACGCTGCCGGCAAGACACCACTCAAGGCTGATTTCGCTGGCAAGCGAGTTTTCGAGATCGCGGTTGAAAAGCACCATCAGATGTTTGCCTTCACCGCGTCTGATAAAGGCGATCACGTCGGCATGGCCGGTCTGCACCATGCAGAAAGAATCGTTGCCGGCCTGATTTACAGCACCGGCGAAGTCGCGGCGCAGCTGCAGAACGCGGCTGATGAAACCGAACATCGGGTGCTTGCCATCCCATTTGTAGCCGCACTGATCGAAAAGGGCAAGTTTGGTGCCTTTGAGTTTTTCGAGATCGGCATTGGTAAAGTCGAGGCCGGTATTTACCGGAATCGTTTCGCCGAGTTCCTGACCAGAATGAATGAACGGAATCGAGCGCGGCAGCATGGTATTCACCAGAAACGCATATTTTGCATATTCTTCGCCACCAGGCCGGCCGGCGGCACGCGGAGTATTGTGATTTTCGACGGCCCCGAAGAATGAAAGCGGCACGCCCTTGTTGCCCACATGGTTCAGCAGGTCATACATGCCGTCGCGGCGATATTCAACCCACCAGGCATAGCCAACGACCGCGTTGTAACCGGCGTCGACGCTGTCCTGTTTGATTTCGAAATTTTCTGAAAGCAATGCGAAGTCTGGGTCGATCGTGCGGGCGCGGCTGATCAGCTGCTGCATCAGACTGACCGGAACGGCATGCCCCATGTCGACCATAACACCGTCAATGCCGTATTTCTGCTGGTAAAACGGCACCAGATCGACAATGGTCTGCCAGAGCGCCTTATTGGCAAGCTCAGGCCGGGCCAGACGGCGGTCGTACATTCTGATGGTATTGTAGGCAATATAGTTGAATTCGGGCTTCTGCGGGTTTTCATCGTTATACATGCGCAGATAGGTGACATCGCCCCAGGGCGGCTGGTTGTCGTCGGGCGGCCAGTCGGCAAAAGCGCCTGGAATGCGCACTGTGCACTTTTTGCCGGTTTCGTGGTCAGTGGCTTCGGCGCGGTATTGCTTTTTCTCGTTGAATTTGACCGAAGCGGGTGCCGGCGGCAGTTTGAAAAAGCTGCGATAATCGGCATGCGGCGGCGGCAGTTCGTTAAGGTCGCCGGCGGTTACTTTCGCATTGATGACCTTGAGTTCTTCGGCGGTAAAAATCGGGTTGCCGTAATGGGCCGCGGCTTTTTTGAGATCGGTTTCGCCGGGCGTGCGGTCAGCGATTTTTTCATCGATCCAGTAGAACCAGTCGGGGTGTTCGGCGATCCAGTCAGAGTCTTTGCTGGCGGTTCTGAACACGAATTCGCAGATGACTCTGATGCCGAGCATGTGACAGGCCTGAATAAATGCTCTGAACTGGTCTTCTACACCAAGGCTGAGAAGAGGGTCGGCCTGGGTTTCTTCAAGTTTATAGGGGTTTCTGATTGCGTAGGGCGAGCCGAGTTCGCCCTTGTTGCCATCGTGGCCGATGGCGGTTACCGGTAGCAGGTGAATAGTGGTGCAACCGAGGGCCTTGACATAGCCAAGCATGGCGATTGCTTTGAGAAAGGTGCCTGATTCGCGCATACCATCTGCGTTCAGGGTCAGGTCATTCTTGCCGCCACCGAGTTTACCATCGCCATTATGGTCATAAGCGGCAGTCAGGCGCACGAAAATATTGTAGATGGCTTCGCGGTTGATCCAGTTGCCGCCATCGCCACCTGGCAACTGCTGATTCAAAGACTTCAGCGGGTCAATGTCATTGCGGGCATGTTTTTCGATCGCTTCAATATGCTTAAGATAGAATTCACCAGGATGAACTGCCACAGCAGCTTTGCCATCTTCTGGCTGACAGCCGGTTTCGACCCAGAGGGCCGGAACTTTGTAGGTTGCCTTGAACGGCCGGGCGGCCAGTTCCTTGAGCTGCTTCTTCACTGCGGCAATTGGATTGGTAACAGTTTCAGTCATCTTTGCGCGACCTCCGGAAATTTTATGACCTGACATGTCGGCGATTGTATCACAACCTTGCCCATAAGCCAATTGAAGCAACACAAAAC
>DAOQWI010000036.1:20801-23892 GCA_035342015.1 Candidatus Ozemibacteraceae bacterium
AAATTCTAAAACTTTACAAGCGGGCAATAATTTATTATCATGCAGGCATTACGCAGCACAAAATTGCTGAAACAAGGAGAACCGTGATGGCTATCAAAGTCGACAGTGACAAATGTGTTGGTTGTGGCGCCTGCACAGGCACCTGCCCGGTAGAAGTTCTTGAAATGAAAGACGGCAAAGTCGTTTACAAAGGCGACGGTTGCATCGAATGCGGCGCCTGCGTTTCAGCCTGCCCGGTTGAAGCTCTGAGCCTGTAATTTTTAATAAAAAACCGCCAGACCCAGGTCTGGCGGTTTTTTATTTCAGTTTTTAGTCTGGGGTCAGAGATTTTCTATAAGCTCATCGAGCTTGCCGCCGGAGTTGTCGCTACCGGCGTCGCCGGAATTACCAGAATCGTCTGTATCACTGTCGTCGACGAGTGGTTCACCGGCACCGGGGCCACCAACCGAACCTTCAGAAGGGAAATCAGGGTTGCCGGCCGGCAGAGGTTCGCCTGAAGGCTGGCCGTCGTCAGGAGGGGCGCCATAATCATTGCTCGGGGGCTGCGCCGGCGGCTCATCACCTTCCTGCGGTGGTTCTGTGGCTGAGTTTTCGTCGTAACTGCGAATCGGACTGGCTTCTTTTTCTTTTTCGACAGCACTCAGCTCGCGCTCGAGGGTTGCCGAAGTGCTTTCGATTTCTTCAAGCTCACTTCTGGCTTTCGAAAGTTCAGCTTCTTTGGCGGCGATATCGTCTTCAAGCCTGCCCTTGCGTCGGTCATAAAGATCGTCTTTGAGAGAATACCAGAGGCGTTTTGCCTTCGCATGCTGCTCCTGCAGATCTTTGAGTTCTTCTTCGAGCTGCGGTATTTTGTTTTTCAGACTGTCTTTCTGCTTGTAGGCTTCGGCCAGTTTCTCTGATTTTTCCTGATTGGCCGCGGTTTCCTCGCCAAATTTTTCGAGTTTTTCCATTTCGCTCCAGCTCTTGAGGCGTTCATCGCGGAGCTGGGCGCTGACTTCCTGCTGATAGCTGCTCTGCGCCATGTCAGTTTCGCGCAGGCGTTCGATCAGGCTGGCAGTGCGTTCTTTGACCTTTTCATCAGTAACCAGATTAAAAACTTTCTCATAACACTCGATAGCTGACTTATGGTCTGAATAACAGACCGCATGCACAAAACCAAGAGTTTCGAGCAACTTGACGTCATCTGGTGTCTTTAACAGCTTTTCTTCGCAATCTTTTTTGAGGGCTTCGATCAGGCCCTGGTCGTCCTGGGCGAGAATAGAGCGGTCAAGGCGCATGGCTCTGGCAAAAGTATCGATCGCTTCGGGCATTTTCCCGGCTTTTTTCAGATCGAGAGCTTCAGAAAAAAGAATCTGAGCATCTTCTTTGTTGGCGGCCGCTTCAGCGGTTTCTTCCTGCGCCCATGCCGGCGCCGAAAAAGGCGGGCGTTCAAGCGCACCGTTAAAAACAGCACATGCACCAAGCATCAACAAACCGGCACTGAACTTTCGCATCGGCAACCTCTCATCGGGAGTATGTCCTAAAGATAACACCAGCCTGTTAAATTCTCAACCTCTTATCTGAACAGACAATAACCCGGAAAAAAGCTTCTTTAATTCTGCAGACAGCCAAATCTTGAACGGTTTAATCTTCGAGCAGAAAATCAATCAGATTCTGATGCTCTATTCCATGGCTGTCTTCGAATTTGTATTTATCAAGCGAAAGCACGGTTTTTCTGAAACTGTCAGGGATAAGCCGCAGAGGCCGGAATTCCCTTTCCCTTGTCGATTCAGATTCAATAAGATACGCCACCTGATAGTAATGCTTCTGGTGACCGCGGCAGGCGACAAAATCCACCTCCAGATCACCTTCCTTGCCGACAAATACAGAGTTCCCGCGCCTCAGAAGTTCGAGAAAAACCACATTTTCAAGTTTCTGAGAAATATCTGCAGGCCGGCTGCCCAGAATTACAGTTCTCAGGCCAGAATCAGCAAGATAATATTTTTCGAGCCTTTCGAGGATCTTTTTGCCTTTGATATCGTATCTGCGTGCTGCATGTATGATCATTGCGCCTTCAAGGGCACGAATATAGCTGTAAACTGAATCAGCGGCGACTTTTCTTCCCTGACTTTTAAGATAATCCGCAATTTTAGCAGCACTGAAAATATTGCCAATATTGTCGATCAGGTAGATCAGAATTCTTTCGAGCAGCTCAGAATCACGTATTGAATTGCGTTGAATGACATCCTTAAGAACAACGGAATTATAAATTCCCTTTAAATACTGCTCTTTAATTTCATTATCATCGGGCAATTTATGCATTCCAGGAAATCCGCCATATTGAAGAAATTCGGAAAAAGCGTTTTCGACTTTCTGGCGGTTACCCGCTTCGATCTGGTAAAAATCGATGTATTCTTTGAACGATAAGGGAAGCAGCAGCAATTCGATGTACCTGCCGGCCAGAAGAGTTGAAAGTTCGCCCGCAAGAAGATGCGCATTGGAGCCGGTCAGATAAATGTCGCAATCAAGATCGACCATGAGAGAACGAACTGCCTTTTCCCAGTTTTTTACCTCCTGGATTTCGTCAATCAGAACATAGACTCTTTGCCCGCTTTTTCCGGCAAGCCCGATTACATGGTCGTAGAAAGCCTTGTGGTCAAGAAAATCCTGATTTTCCATTGATTCAAAGTCGATGCGGATAATTCTTTCAGAGGCAATGCCAAGCAGTTTAAGCTGATTTTCGAGAAGCTTGAGCAGATATGATTTTCCGCACCTTCTGATTCCTGTAATCACTTTAATTAAAGGCGTGTCGATTACCTTTTTCAGTTGCCTGGAAAAAATTGTTCTATCTTTGAGCATGCTTAAACCACCACTTAATTCTTTCGCAATCGATCTAATATCAATATAACAAATATAATTAGATTATAAAAGAATTAACTTCGAAAGTGAAAGAAACTCTCAACCGTATTGTTTTACCCGACCCTCGCCCACCCCGTTTATTGCATGGAAATCGCCCAACACAGCCGGTCAAAAAGAGCATATTTCTGCCGGTTCAGAATTATTTTTCCCTTTTTCGGTTTTCAATTGATTTACAGGTAGAGGCATTTCTTGC
>DAOQWI010000037.1:0-23444 GCA_035342015.1 Candidatus Ozemibacteraceae bacterium
ATTTTACCAAAATCCACCACTTCACCCGAAAATTCCAGCCAGTTCATACTGCGGGTGAAATTTTTGTCAGGGCTTGTATTTATGCGGTATGCCAGAGTAGAATATGCCGTCGAAACAGAAATCAGGGTTGTGATGATGGACAATTCAGCAGGCATAATTCACCGGATTCTTACCGAAAAGCTTGACGATTCACAGATCAAGCAGTTGGTCGGCAGCGTCAAAATCGCTGAAAGTGGTGATTATGCCCGTGTTCTCACCGATATTCTCGAACAGGTCGCCGATCTTCTCAACGTCAGTGAAAGACTGCTTGATAACCTGCTGCAACTGCTTGTCGAGATAACTTCAGATATTGCCGGTGCTGAACGCGGCACACTTTTTCTCTTCGATGCCGACTCGGGCGAACTTTTTTCGCGCGTTTTTGTCGGAGAGAACATAGAAGAGATAAGGTTTCCTGCAGATAAGGGTATCGCCGGCGCGGTTTTCGAAACCGGTGAGCCGATTATTTCATCGAATGCCTACGCCAACCCTTTGTTTAACCCCGAAATAGACAAGCAGACAGGTTTTCAGACGAACAACCTGATCTGTGTACCGGTCAAAATTGCCAGAACCGGCCAGATCATCGGTGTTCTTGAATTGATGAACATCAGAGAGATGCCAATGTCTCCGCAGACCATGGCAATTCTCGAAAAGGTGACCGATAATTCAGCCCGGGTTCTTCATAACGCCCACCAGTTCGAGCAGACCAAGCAGGCGCGTGAGAATGAGTCGCATCTGCTCGAAATCACCTCGGTTATTTCTTCGGAACTGCAGTTAAAGCCCCTGCTCGAAAAGCTCATGGAAGCGGTGACCATGATTCTCAATTGCGAAAGAGCCACGATTTTTCTGCACGATACCAAGGGCAATGAACTCTGGTCGCAGGTTGCGCTCGGCATGCACGACCAGGAAATCCGTATTCCGGCAAACCGTGGCATAGCGGGCGAAGTTTTTACCACCGGTCAGACTGTCAATATTCCCGATGCCTATAAAGATCCGCGATTTAACCCCGAAGTCGACCGCAGAACCGGGTACCGCACCCGCAATATTCTCTGCATGACGCTGATAAACAAAGCCGGTACCATTATCGGGGTAACTCAGGTTCTCAACAAGAAGGGCGGGGCATTCAACCGCCTCGACGAGAAAAAGCTGCGAAGTTTCTCGGCCCAGGCCTCGATTGCTATCGAAAATGCCAAGCTTTTCAACGAAGTTCTCAACGCCAACAATTACAGTGAAAGCATTCTCAGAAGCCTCAGCAATGGCGTTATCAGCGTCAATAACATGCGTCGCATCGAGAAGGCCAATACTGTGGCTCTGCGCATTCTTGGCGCCGAAGATCACCAGGTCATCGGAAAATACGCCGATATCTTCTTTACCGGCGACAATCACTGGGTTGTTGACAGTCTGCGCCGCGTTATTGCCCGCAATGACTGTGATACTTTCTTTGACACAGAACTGACAACCATGCAGGGCCGCAAAGCCTCGATCAATATGGCGGTGGTACCCCTGAGAGACGTTTGTGATCAGCCGATGGGCGGCCTGATGATCATCGAAGATCTGTCGGTCGAGAAGCGCCTGAAAGGTACTCTGGCCCGCTACATGACCAAGGAAATTGCCGACCAGCTGATGGATGGCGACGCCCAGCTCGGCGGTCAGATCAAGGAACTCAGCATCCTGTTTTCTGATATCCGCAATTTTACGACCATTTCTGAGCGTCTTGGCCCGCAGGAAACTGTGGTAATGCTTAATGAATACTTCTCAACCATGGTCGATACTCTTTTTCACCATGGCGGTATTCTCGATAAATTTATCGGTGATGCTATGCTGGCCATTTTCGGGGCGCCGTTCAGCACCGGCGAAGATGCCGACCGGGCTGTGACGACGGCCATCGAGATGATGCGGGCGTTGAAGCAGTTCAATACAACCCGGATGCTGAAAAACCAGGAAACCATAGCAATCGGCATCGGTATTGCGACCGACAACGTTCTGGTCGGTAATATCGGTTCGATGAAGCGCATGGACTACACAGTCATCGGTGACGGGGTCAATCTGGCTTCACGGCTTGAGGGCGCAACCAAGTTCTATCATTCTGATATTCTGATCAGCGAGAAGACCTATGAACAGCTGAAATATCGCTATCAGGTGCGTGAAGTCGATCTGATAAGAGTTAAAGGCAAGCTGCAGCCGGTCAAAGTGCTGCAGATTCTCGATCATCACGATCGACAGTCGTTTCCGAGCATGGATGAGGTTATCGGCTATACCCATCGCGGCATCGAATTTTACCGACAACAGCGCTGGGAAGAAGCCATAGCTGACTTTGAATCAGCAATCAAATTGCACCGTCGCGATGAACTGGCGAGAATGTATGTCAGCCGCTGTCATCATTTCATGAAGAATCCGCCCGGTGAAACATGGGATGGCGTCTGGACCATGACCAGCAAGTCCTGATTTAATTGTAAACTGCCTCAGATTCTAATATCATATTATCCGTGTCTAATAATAACGAACAAAAGAATCTGATAGATGATCTGAAGGCCCCAATCAAGTCGTTCAGAATTTTTGCGCTTGAAGAAGTCATCAGAAGCGGTTCTTCGCCGGAGTTGCTGCAGGTTCTTGAAGAAATCAGCCGATTTGAAGATGATGCTGAATGTTCGATGCTTATCAGTCACGCGATCAGCGCTGTAAAAGGGCGCCTGGCAGGCGTCGGCTCCACACCGGCAGCCGTTCTGAGTGGTCAGTCAGAATTTACCGGCGCCTGGCAGAAGGCCGATGACAACGAAAAAATGCGCATTCTATCAGACCTGCCGACCAGGCTGCCAAAAGAACTGCGCGAGTTGGGCCCTGATCTGATCGTTAACGAAACCAGCCCGGTCATCGTCGCCAGAATTATCAGAGTTTTTTGCCGCAACTGGCCCGAAGACCGCTTTGATCGCATCTCAGCCTATCTTGATTCGCAGAGCCTTACCCTCAAGCTGGCGGCACTGCGAACCATCGTTCACATGAAGCCCGAACTTCTCGTTAATGATCTTCCGGCTCTGCTTTCATCTAAAGATCCGCAGATAAAGGCTCTGGCAATCAGAGGCCTGGTCAAAATCGACAAAGAAGAAGCATTGAATCATCTGCAGGCGCTGCTGCTCTCTGCTGACCTGTCTGATCGCCTCGCTGGCATTCAGAACTGCCCGTTTCTGCCATTCGACATGGTTAAGCCGGTATTGCTCAAATATTTCGCCGCCGAAAATCACCCGGAGCTGTTGATAAGAGCCGGCTGGATTCTCGAAATGAACCCCGACGTTCAGGTTCCCTTCAAACTTTTTGAAATTGCCGAACGCTCACCGGCCCGCAAAGCTGAGCTGGTGCGGGGCATTCTCAACGAAGCGGTTAAATTGCTCGAAAAATCGGGTATTCTTGGTAATCAGTTCGCTGCCTATACCCGCAAGCTGCAGACCTGGGTTTCGCGCCGCAATGCCTTGAGATTTGCCCGTCAGGCAGTTGCGCGTCTCGATGCCGAAAAAATAGACCCTGAACTCGATCAGACACTGCGAAACAGTTTAAAACAGCAGGTTGTCGTTGATGTTTTCAATGAAGCTCTTGAATGGCCGGTTTCCGAGACGGTCAAAGGCCGGCTGCGGGCATATATAAAAAGTGTGACTGCTGAAGGTGAGAAAGCATCGGGCTCTGTGATTACTGCAGTTGCCGCAGAACCAGAAAAGCCTGCGTCAGGCAAAGCCTCTGACAATGACGATAAGCTGGGCAAAATTTTTGTCGGCAGCGATGAGGCAGGTAAGCTTGCGGCTCTGACGACTCTCGATAAAGAGCAGGCGCCGCAGCTGCTTCCGGTTCTTCAAAAGCTTTTTTTCGGGCGTGAAACCTCGGCCGAAATCCGTGTCGCCGCTCTCCACAGTCTTGGCCGGCTGCGCCTGCGCGGGCTTGAAGACGTTGCGGTCAAGCTTATTGCCAACCCGAATATCGGTCTCGCAACCGCTGCCGTTGAATACCTTGGCGAAGTTGACCCTGATACGATTTTTCCATATCTCGGGCAATGCCTGAAAATTGCCGATGTGCGTATGAAATCGGCAGCCCTTGGTATTCTCAAAAACTTCGATTTCAACCAGGCTCTGTCGTCGCTCAACGCCATGCTGCGCTCTGCCGACCCGGAGCAACAGAAAATGGCGATTCAATGCATGGAACAGTTTGATTTCGCCCTGATCCGTGAGCAATTAACAGATTATCTCTGTCGTTGCGAAAGCGAAAGTCTGGCTGAGGCCGGTCTCTGTCATTTCGCTGCCAACCCTGGGCCAGACAATGTTTATAGTCTTTATAAAATTGAAAAGGCACATTCCGGGCGTATTGCCAGTCAGGCCCGTCAGTTGCGGGAAGCCTGTCGTTCAGGTTCTGCCGAAGAATCGCAGGCATCGCCTCATACCGCGGATCAGACTGCTGCAGAGGGTGACGAAAGTCTGCAGGAACGCTGGAAAGCCGAACAGGAAAAGAAAAAAAGTCGCAAGCCGGCTTATGCCTACCGTTCTCCTGCTGAAGAAGAGAAACTGACACCGCGTCAGACTGTTGAGGCGCTTGTAAATACTGCCAGGGAATTTGTGACTGCCCGCAGTTCATGGGTGGCACTTGCAATTCTGCTGTTGTTTGCCGGCGGTTTTTATGTTCTTTTTGTTCCTCGTGATTCTGAAGCCGGCCCAGGCACTGGCGGGGCCATTGTTGTCGATCAGCTGGTCAGAGAAGGGGTCGTAAAAATGGTGGTGAATGCCGCCGTGGAATTCGAAAGCACCCAGGGTGAAAAGTTTGTTCTGACCCCGGCGCGGGAAGGCTACAGGGTGCCATCGGTCGGCACAAAACTGCGGGTGTCGCTGGTTCCTTTCCGAAAAGGCCCGGATAACAGCTATCTTGCCAGAATCAGGGCCTTGCGTGAAATCGACAACTTCTCGCCTCCAGAAACAGGAGGCAACAGATGAGCAATGTTGAGCGGCCGGATGCGGCTGCCTGTCGTCAGGCTGAAGATCTTGCTCTTGTAAGAAAAATACGGGCGGGTGACAGTTCTGCCATGGGCAGGCTGATCGACCGCTACCTGTCGCAGCTTATGGCGTTTTTCAGATATCTCAGGGTGCCAGAGGCCAGCCTTGAAGATATGGTTCAGGCAACCTTTGAGCGGTTGCTGCTCAAACTTGATTCTTTTGAAGAAGACCGTAAATTTTCGGCCTGGCTGATGACAGTGGGTAGAAATCTTTATTTTGATGAATGCCGACGCGAGAACCGCCGGCGTGAATTTCAGCCTGAAAGCAGTCACGAACATGTAGCGACACCTGAAGAAGAAGTTATTGTCAGGCATTCAGCCGGTGAACTGCTGGCAGCTCTTGCCCCCGCGGAGCGCTTTCTGGTTGAAATGCGGGTTTTTCAGGCGATGCCCTTTGCCGAAATTGCTGAACTGACTGGCGAAGTCGAGGCAACTCTACGCTCGCGGTTTTTTCGGATCATGGGCAAGCTGCGACTCGAAGTCGAAAAAAACAGCTCCCGCGCGTAATGGCACAGGAGCTGTTTTTTGTCTTAAAAAATATGGTTAACTACTCACTGTCGACAGCTGGTATCGTTTCGGTTTCAGAAGAGATACCGGGCTGATACATCTCTGTTTTTTCACCGGCATTGAGAATTGTTTCGGCATGGTTGTCGCCAGAAACTCTGACTCGACCCGAGATTACCTCAACGAGAGTGTGTCGCTGATCGGTGGCAACCTTGAATACAGTGCCGAGAACAGTTATCTGACCATGTGGTGTCGTTGCGACAAATTCGCCTTTACCCGATACTACCTCGGCTTTCAGTTGCCCTTGCAGCAGGTGAAAGCCGCGCGGGCAGACGTTCAGTCTTGCGGGGCCCGTTACACGCAGAGTCGAGCCGTCAGGAACATTGATAACCGCGCTGTCACCATTGAATAGTGATACCGGGTTGTCGAGCGAGACCTGCGTCGGCGCGCCTGAGTTGAGGGCAATCGTAAAAGAAGTTGGGGTGGCACTGATAGCCGGTTGTTGAGTAGATACTGGTACACGTTCAACCGGAGAGTGATTCTGATAGATGAGAACAATACCGAGAACCGCCATGCAGAAAACCGAAGCAAACTTTAAAAACCAGTTTTTGCTTGCAAGAGGTGGTCTGGCCGGCTCTGCGGCAGTGTTTCGCCGCTGCTGCAGAGCCGGTTCAAGACGTTGCATGATTCTGATTTTAAGCTCGGGGTATGACTCGCCGGCAAAGGCCGAGCCCTGCTGACGCAGATGCCCGATAGTATTCAGCATTTGCGCGCATTCGGGGCATGTTGCCAGATGCTGCTGCAACGAAGGGTCACGCAGCAGTTCTGCTTCGCTGCCACTGATGACTTCGCGGCATTTCTGGCATAATGTATTGTCTTGCGGGCTGGTCATAGTCTACCTTCCTTGCGGATGGGCGTGATTACTTGTTGAAAACTGAAGAAAAAGAGTCTTTGATACTGTTGAAGCTGTTTTCGAGACCGCTGACGGTGCTCTTGACCGATTCAATAGTACCTTTGGCCAGGTCTGCGTATTTTTTGGCGGTAGCGGCAAGGCCGTCAACATCGGCCTTGGCGGCCTTCAGTTGAGCCTGAGCTTCTTTTGAAGTCGGGTCTTTGAGAACTGCCTTCAGGCTGTCGCGCAGTTTTTTGATCTTTTCTTCGGTGGCTTTGCGTTCGGCATCTGAAACCTTGAGCTGTTTGAGATTGTTCGAGAGACTGTCGACAGCGGCACTGATCTGATTAACGTTGGTAGTTACCGATTTCGTGACCGCTTCGCGTTCAGCCGGAGTCATAAGAGCGTTGACCGCAGCAGAAGCGGTAGCATTGGCAGCCACATTGGCTGATGCCGTGGCATTACCTTCGGGGCGGATGGTGATAACTGCATCTTCATCGTCAGGCGAGGCTACGACTTCATTAGTTGCTGCATTCTGGTCAATTTTGTTGCCGACGGCATCGTTGCCGCCTTCTTTCATCTGCTTGCCAAAGTCAGAAATGGCGTTGCCGGCATCCTGAACTTTGTTAACAACATTCTGCACCTTGTCAAAACCATCTTTTACCTTGTCGGCGATTGGTTTTACCTTGTCATATATTTCTTTGCCCTTGTCTATGATCGGGGTGACAAATTCTTTGGCCTTGCCGATAAAGTCTTTGGCCATGCCGACACCCTTCTCGATGAAACTGCCCAGACCAGAGCTGATGTTGCCGATAACATTCTTCAGACCGCTGAAAATTGCACCAAAATCGACGCTGCAGCCTGAAAGCGTTACGGAAACCATGAGCAACAGAGAAATGAACAGCGAATTTCGCAAAACTGACATGAACATAAATTGACCTCCTGAGCAGACAGTTGAATCTACCTGACTTACGAAGTGAAAGTTTTATTTGTTGCAGAATTTTTTAAAAAAAATCAGGGCGCCTCAGGACTGCGGATCTGAGTGTGCCAGTTGGGGTTCACGCGTGTCTGGTTCCAGGCCGCATGAAAAAATTCCGGGTACACCACGTCGAAGAAGTCGGCGAGAATGACGTCTTTCTGAAGTTCGCCGAGTTTCGTACCGGCGGTTCTGCCCTTCATGTCACTGGCGTGAACCGCATCGATCAGCTGCAGTGTCACGAGAAAATAAAACTGGTTTTTACCGTATGGCTGCAGCATGATGGGTTTGATTTCAAAAAAGTTGATCCGCTCGGTCAAAATCCTGGTGTTCACCTTGCCGCCGAAAGATTCAGTTCTGACAAGACGCATAAAGGGATTATCAGGATTTTTGCTTTCTTCGACCCGATAGGTAACTTCAGAGACATTGCGGAAGTTGACGCCGCTGCCCTGACTGGCGAAAATATCATTGAGCCGCTGATGAACCGGAAACGTGTTGAACCGATATGAATTCTGCGGCGGGGTGCCGCTTACCTGCATTACATCGGAAAAGTTATAGATTGAATTGTATGGCAACGGAAAACAGGCCATCTTCAGATCAGCATAGACCTGTTTGATCACCCGTCTCGCTTCAAGGGTCGTGTCGATGCGCAGCATTCCCTTCAGCGAGGTTTTCGTGCTCGAACGCAGCACGAGAAAAATCGGCCCCATCAATAATGCCGTGCAGATAAGCACAATCATGACTTCGACAAGAGTGAAAGCCTGGCGCCGTTGATTTAATTTCATTTTGGGCGCTCCATTACCAGAGATTCAAGGGAAACGGCCTTCCGGCTCATCCAGACTTCGACGCGACTCTGCCCCTTCGCGGCCACCGTTACCTTTATAAGCATGCCTTTCAGTTTGCCTGCAGTCACCGGGGTCAGCTCGATCAGTCGCTGAAAGAGCCTGGCTTCAGCCGGATACTGCATGTCTGACATCAGGTCGAACTCGATATCCTTCATGACGCCGACCGGGTACCAGGCAGGTGGCGAAATATTGCCGTCGGCAATCATTTTAAGATAGTCATAGCCAAAGCCACGAAAAACTTCGATTGGTTCACGGGCGAGCGAGAACGCGAGAAATTCGTAATAAGCGTCCATGGAGCCCTGATTTGATGCCCGGTTCATCCAGAACATGGAGAGGATGGCCACTGACAGAAATGCCATGGCAATGATTATTTCGAGCAGTGAAAAGCCCCGTTTTTTCATTCGTCCTGTTCGACCATCCGTTCAAAGGTTACCCAGCGGGCAATATTAACCTGATAGAGGTCGTTGTTGCGCTTAAAAGCCGGGTCATAAACAATCTTGTGGTCGACCCCTTCGGCCCATTTCGCAAGATTCAGATTATCTGCAGCCACGCAGCCAAGCAGATCGAGCTTTTTACCGGCGATTACCTGGCCATTGCGGTCGTTGCGGCCAAGGCTGACCAGAGCTGCTTCAACTCTACTTTCTGTGTTTACCTGAAGAGCCTGGCCGCGGGTCAGCAGAACGCATATGGAGTCTGTGCCGGCTTTACGCTTGAGCCCGCCCTGTAAAGTTATGCCGGGGGCAACGATAACGCCGCAGCCCTCATATTCCAGGTCGCCGGTTTCGCCGAGAGTAATGGCCTCAGAGAGTTCTACCACGCCGCGCAGGTTGAGTTTTTTCTGGTCGGGCCGGTAGATATCGAATTCTTCAAGCTGTTTGCGGGTGACCAGGCGTCGGGCCCAGAGGTTTATATGGGCAAATGGAACGGAAGACAGGGTCGGGTCGTCAACTGATCCGGCATTTCTGAAGTGAAACATGCCGGGGTGGGCCAGTGTGGTGTTGCTGCCTTTGAGATAGCGGTTTTCTGCGTCAATGCGGCAGAGTACATCGGAGTTGGTGTTGGCAATGTTGTTGTTCAGATATACCAGGTCAATCGAATTGCCGGTAATTGCATTGGGCGAACCACCGGTAACCGCAGCGATATGATCGGCATTGAAACATGGGATCAGGCGGTTTTTGAACTGGTTTATGAGTGCCGGGTCGGTGATTTCGATCGTTTCTGACTCTGATTTGCCGCTTTTTTTGGCCTTAACCCAGATTTTGCAGCTGCTCATGTCGACATAAAAATAACCGTGGTGAAAATAACGCTGTCTGATGTCACCTTCGAGAATGTCGGTCAGAGAATCTTCAGGCAGAAACCTGATACCCTGAAAAAGTTCTTCCGATTCTTTTTTGTTCTTGTATTTCAGTTCAGCCGCATGCGTCAATAATCTCGTGTCTTTCAGATCGCCCTTTGGCGCCAGGGCTTCGTCAGTGATCGGCAGTCGCTGATATTCAAAATATGCCTTATGCCCGTTCATCGAAAAACCTTTCAGACTGGCACCCTTGTCGTTGACAATTTTTTGCGCCTGGGCTTTGACCTGATTAAAAAACTGGGGCAGCAGCTTGAAGACGGTCTGGTCGTCGACTTCGATCATTTTTTCCTTTTTGCGTGGCTCGGGTATGAAATCGGTGTTGGCTGAACCGATGTTGAGATAAACACTGTTGTTGCGCCTGTTTCCGAGATAGATTTTGCCGAACTGCGACGGCGAAAGGCCCGTCTGGTCGACAGAGAGTTTCTGCTTCACGGGATTCAGGCTTAATCCGCCGCTGGTTTCGAATTCTTCCTGGCCGTTGCGAACGAAAAGAGCGTAGTCGAGAATGAAACCGTTGGCATATGCATTGCGCTGAGTTGAGTTGTCACGACGCGAGACAATGGTTACGACCTTGTAATCATGGTGTCTGGTTATCGTGCAGGCGCCCTGCAGCTGCTTTTTGAACTCTGGTTTCGGTTCTACGGTTACCCGTAGTTCAATCGTGCCAACCCCTTCGTTTTCGTAGTAACGGGCGCCGGTTGAATCGGTATTGCGAAAATCGACGATTCTGGCAGTCGCTTCAATTTTCAGACGTGAGCCAATCGGCATGGCGGCGGCCTGAGCCAGAGTCAGGGCAACGGGAATCGTTGTGCCTTTGCTGTTTTTGTTGTCCAGGCTGGTGGTAGATGCGTCTATCTCAGTTGAACGGCTGACTAACTTGTTGAAGAGGGCGCCGGACGGATTTTCGGTTTCGTTGTGAACATACATGAAAGCTTCTTCCATGGCCGAGGCAGCGAGCTGTCTTGCCAGTTCCGAAGTCTGGAACCGGAATGCGGTCGACTGGGCCTGACGTGTCATGTAATGAAACTGCATCGCCAGCAGCCCGACGATGATCATGACAAAGATTGCCGAAAACATGGCAACCCCGGCACGTCTGCTTTGTCCTGTCACTCCTGGCATTATCTCCTCCGGTTTCTTTATTCAGTTTACACGCATGGAGGGTGCAAAGGCAAGAATTGCCGCCTCGACAATAAAACAGTCGCAAAACTTTCCTCAGTTTTCTGGAATTTACCACATGACCATGGTAAATTAACTGCAATAACTCTCAAGCTGGAGCTTTTATGACAGAGGAAAAAAAGTATCGACTGGTAACCCGCAGCGATTTCGACGGCCTTGTCTGCGCTGTGCTGCTTAAAGATCTCGGCCTGATCGACGATATCAAATTCGTTCACCCGAAAGACATGCAGGATGGCAAAATTGAGATCACTGATCGTGATATAACCACAAATCTGCCCTATGTTAACGGGGCATATCTGGTTTTTGATCATCATCTGAGCGAAACGATACGCAATGATGGCCAGCGCGAAAATCACATCATCGAAGCGACTGCCAAGTCTGCTGCGCGAGTCGTCTATAACTATTATGGTGGCAGGGAACGATTTCCGCATATTTCTGAAGAAATGATGG
The DNA here is from genome assembly GCA_035342015.1 of Candidatus Ozemibacteraceae bacterium. Classification (GTDB taxonomy): domain Bacteria; phylum Muiribacteriota; class Ozemobacteria; order Ozemobacterales; family Ozemobacteraceae; genus Rifleibacterium. Next base: position 11,257 of record DAOQWI010000037.1, read on the forward strand.
AAGCGGTTGACAAGGCTGATGCTGCTCAGTTCAGCGTCGATGAAATTCTGCACCCGCAGGGCTGGGTACTGCTCAACTACCTCATGGATCCACGCACCGGCCTTGGTCGCTTCAGAAATTTCCGTATTTCGAACTATCAGTTGATGATGGATCTGATCGACTGCTGCAAAGATCTTACCATCGACGAAATCATGGAACTGCCTGACGTAAAAGCGCGCGTCGATCTCTATTTCGAACAGGAAGAAAAATTTCGTGAGCAGCTGCGGCGCTGCTCAAAGATTTATCACAACCTGATCGTTCTCGACCTGCGCGATGAAGAGGTGATTCACGCCGGCAACCGCTTTATGATCTATGCGCTAAACCCCGAATGTAACATTTCTATTCACATTCTCTGGGGCTTTCAGAAACAGAATACCGTTTATGCGGTCGGCAAGTCGATTGTCAACCGTTCTTCAAAAACCAATGTCGGTGAACTGATGTTAAAATATGGCGGTGGTGGCCATCATGCCGCTGGCACCTGTCAGATAGATCACGACAAAGCTCCGACCGTGCTTAAAGAACTGATCGAAAAAATCACCCGCGACGGCTGAAAATAGTTGCTCAAATAGACAAGGCCAGACAGAGAAAATTTCTGTCTGGCTTTTATTTTACCGGCTTCCAGGCAGAGATGCGTTTTTTTGCATTGGTAACCTGATCTTTGCTGAGCTTGAGCTCAAGCTCACGGCGCAGGCGCTGGGCGTCTTTGTCATTCTGCTTTTCGGCCAGTGAATACCAGAAGTAGGCTTCAACAAAACTGCGTTCGACACCTTCACCATTTTCATACATGGTGCCGAGGCTGAACTGGGCGTTGGCATGGTTCTGGTCAGCGGCCAGGCGATATAGTTCAGCTGCTTTTTTTTGATCTTTAGGCACATGCATGCCACAGTAGTACATAAAAGCCATGTTGACCTGAGCTTCGGGGTCACCTTTTTCGGCGGCAGGAGCAAAAATCGAAGCCGCTTTGGCGAAGTCGCCGCTCTGATAAGCTTTGCCAGCTTCTTCCAGAGATGCTTTGCGGCTGCAACAACCGGTGAAAAACAGCACCGGCAGGGCGAGCAACATTAAAGCAAAACAGCGGTATAGCGATTTCATTTATGGTTCCTTAGTCAATTGTTACTTCGAATTTAAATGTTTTTGCCCGGTTTGTAAAGTTGCTTAACCGTCAAAACTTCTCCCCGGCTGGTGGATAATCAATCCTGAATAGGTTAAGATATCTGGCAGATCGAGAGGTCACAGATGAACCAACGACTGAAGATGGCATTACCTCTGGTATTTGCATTCTTCCTGACGCTTCTGCCATTTGGGCTGCTTGAATATAATCAGCATCAGCGCGCTCTGATTCAGCATGAGCGTGAAATTTTGCAATGGGAGCACCGTGCCGGCAATTATCTGCAACTTTTCAAATCTCTCTGGTCAATCGAGCAGCAGATTTGCCACCGGCAGTTCCTTTTTAAGAAAGCCAGACAGAAAGCCGGTTTTACGAAGGATTTTTCAGGCGCCAGGTTCATGGCTGACATGCAGACGGTCTTTTCTCCGAAAATGCAGCCGCGGCTGAACTATGCAGGCATATTCAGGCCTGAGTCCGGCCTGCGGATGTTTTCCGGTCCCGGGTTTACCATGCAGAAACAGAGGTTTTTCAAGCGTATTCTTGAAGGTCTTGTTTATGAAGAGCTTGGCCGACCGGTGGAGGCAGCAACCCTCGACAGTCTTGTGCGTGGAGCATTTGGCGATGTTCTCGATTTTCAGGTGCTGGCGTCTCACCGCAAGGGCAGAGTGGCAAGAGTAATGTTTGAAAACGAACTGCAACTGGTATTCTGGGATATCTGCAGCGGCAGTGACGGTTCTTTGCTGGCTTACCTGCAGTTGTTTCCTGCAGGGGATGTAGACCGGTTGCCGTTGATGCGCCGGGTTGCCGATTCTCTCAGCGAAAAAAACGTTTCGATCTGTTCGGTGCTTATGCCACTTGAGTTTGTCGACCCGTCTATTCGACCGGCTTTTGATGCAACGGTGCCGGTAGAGCAGAAACAGCGAATTCTTGCTCTTTATGAAAAGATAGCCGGCAAGCCCCTCGAAAGGGATCGACTGGTGCCGGCCGGAAAATTTGTGGACTATCAGGGCGTCAGGATTATGCGCGATTTTATCGATTACGCCGTTCCCTATGAAATCTGGGTTCTCAGTCGCGATAATCCTGAAATGAAACTGCAGGAGCCGATAGTCAGCTTTCTTCTGCGCCTGTTCTTTTTTTCGAGCTGGATTCTGGTTTTCTGCAAGGTTCTGATCAGCGGCAGACCTGTGGGAATAAGCCTGAAGCACTGGTTGACCCTGACTTTTGTTGTGGTGGGGATTTTGCCATTGCTCGTATTCTTTGTCGCCGGCATTTTTCATATTGATGCTGCCGCTTTCCGTCGTGAGCAGGAAGCGGTAAAAGACGCTCTGCAACAACTCGAAGAGGCTGACGCCTCGGGTGAAGTAATCATGGCTGAGTTTCGCGATGCCTGTCGTCGCTGGACGGTGAAAAGTGACTGGATGCAGGAAATCTCATCCTGGGATCCGGATTTATGGCAGCAAGCAGCTAATCGCATGATTGGCCATTTTTCTGAAGCCGGACTCAAGAATGGGGCTATATATATTTACCCGCCCGATAAGTCTGGTCTTGGCAATCAGTGTTATCTTCTGCCCGGTTCTCTCGACAAAAAGGCCGAAGAAGAGCAGGCGTGCGGGTTTTATTCAACCTGGGTTAAAAAGGCCTATCACAAGATTGCCCCGGAGCTGATGATCGGGCCTGAGCCCGAAATGAGTATTTTTCATGGTCGCACCGGGCAGGAAATTCTGAGAATCTTTCTCAGTAACCGCAGCGACGTTGAATTTGTCGATCTTGGCGAAGAAAAGCAGCTCATCTATCAGAATTACGTTCTTGTCGGCGGCAAGCCGATGAACTGGTATTTTTTCCGTTTCGACATTACCGAGATTTTTGAAAACTATCTGCGTGAAACCATCACCAGCATGCAGAAAATCTATAACGAGAACTTCTACGCGATAACTGTGGTTGAGCGGGCTGAGACAAAGATGCTGTTTCCGCCGCCGCACAGTCGGGAAGCCGGGATTATCAATGATTCTGCCGGCCGGTTGATAGATCTTGCGACTGTTACCCGCAGCCAGTTGATCGAACAGTCTGATGACAAGCTGGTGATTGCTTACCCTTGCGTTAAGTCTGGCTCTTCGGTTGTGGTAAACGTGGTCTTTTTCAGAGCTTTTCGTGAGATGGCCTATCGTCAGGAACTGTTACTGTCTGTCATCGTTCTGTTGATGGCATTGCCGGTGTTTCTCATTTCTCGACTGACCGCCGATTACCTGGTAAGTCCGCTGCTCGGCGTCGAAAATGGTCTGAAGCGCATCGCTGAAGAAGATTATTCGACAAAGCTGCATCTGAACCGGGAAGATGAACTCGGCCGGATGACCATGGCTTTCGACCAGATGGTAGAAGGTCTGAAGGAAAGGCGAAATCTTGGCCGCTTTGTCTCGGCAGCTCTTGATCATCAGGTTTCACATGCTGTAGAAATTGGTGAAGAAGGGTTGGCCAAACGCGAAGGAGCGGTTCTCTGCTCTGATATCAGGTCTTTTACATCGATAGGTGAAAAATATGGGGCTCGCGAGGTCGTCGAAATGCTTAACGAGCACCTGGCCGCAATGTCTGAATGTATCAGGGAAAATGGCGGACTGGTTGAGCAATTTATCGGGGATGCAGTTCTCGCTGTTTTTCACGGAAAATCGCTCCCGGACGCATGTGAAAAGGCTGTCAAGGCTGGTGTTGCCATGATGAAGCGCCATCAGGAAAACTGTCTGAGCCGCCGTCAACGGGGTAAGTTTATTTATGACATAGGGGTTGGGATAGAAGGTGGCGAACTTTTGTCTGGAACTGTTACAGCAGTGCAGCGCAGTGATTATACCGTTGTCGGAACGGCCAGAAACGCGGCTGAAGAACTTGAGTCAATGTCGAGACACGGTCGTTATACCAGAATTATGGTGTCGCCACTGGTCTATGAATCGGTTGACAACTTCAGGTTTGTCGAGCACGAAAATCAGGAAGCATACGAGCTTGCGAGTCTGGAGGAGACAGAATGAGACTTCCGGCTGCACTTTTCTACGCTCTGTTGTTCGTCGCAGTCCTTTTCTGCCTGTTTAAAATTGAAAGGAATCTGGCAGGCTCTGTCGATTACGAGCAGAAGCGGCTTCAGGACGCATATCTGATGACCGAAAAAATGCGTGGTGAAGCAAATCTTGATTATCAGGTGCAGGCGACCTTCAACGTCTTTCGTGAGAGGCTGGTCGATGACCTGCCTCTGTTGCTGGAAATGAGAGAAGAACCGGCTTTTCTCAAACTGCTTCCGTCTCATACATTGTCTCTCGCTGTAACAGATGCCTCCGGTAGCATGAAAAACTTTGTCAATCTTGCGGGAAAAATGAATGAAGAGTTTGCCAGACAATTCATCAGAATTGATCAGCAGGTTTCGGTCGAGCAGAAGGAAGTTTTTCTTGAACCCGAGTATAAAGCGCAGATAGAGGCAGCAGACCGTCTGCTGGCCGAATTTCTCGGCATCAATACCGATCGCACGGCATATCTGCATCTGCGCGCATCGCGCATGAGTCTGTTTGATGCACGTGGGCATCTGCTTGGTCTTTACTGGGACAGTCAGCTTCTGCCGGATGGTGGAAAAGCTTATTTTTTCAGTCGCTTTGACTTATCAAACCTTTCAGATCTTTACCCGGCAAGGATGTATCTTAAATCAAACTCTCAAACCAAGGCTTGCTATGCTTTTTACGATCTTCAACACGGCCTGTTTGTCGGCAATCAGGCTTTTGCTTCTCTGACAGGCAAAACAATTGCAGGAATCAGGGATGTGTGCGAAGAAATTGGCCGGGGTGATGACGGCAATGTTGCCATTATTCCGGCAGGTGACCTGCTGGGTGTTGCCGGACGCAGAATGATGAACCCGGGTATGGTGCCTGTGGTTCTGCTTGGTGTTGAACATGCCAGACCTGCTTCAACAGGGGTTGCTGCAAATCTGATATTCTTTTCTGCAGTTTGCCTGACCATGTTTTTCTTCGTACAGTCGATCTGTTTCGCCCGTGGTTTCAGAATGACAGTTGGTCGGGCACTTTTGCTTGCCAGTCTGGCAGCCATAAGCATGCCATTCATGATGGGCAACTCAATTTTCAGGTTGATTTTGAACGAGGAGTCAGAAAGTGGTCGTCTCAAACTCGAAAGAAATCTGCATGGCCAGGTCAGGGGTATAGATGTTGGTGCCAGACTTTTTCATGCCAATATTCTGCAGAATTTTAAGCGTCTGATCAAAAAAACGAAAACTCTTCTTCAACTTCGCGAAGAAGAGCGCCAGGACGCAGCACTCAAAGAAGTTGCCACAACCGACGGGTCGACCTCAGAGACTCTCAATATTGCTGCCGGAGACATGATTCAAAATATGGCGGTCGAAATCTTTGCCCCATTCATGGAAACTATCGAGCTGGTTGAAGATATGCATCGCAAGGCCAACGCCATAATTATTATGGGCCCTGATAACTTCACCCGCTACTTTGATCGTTTCAAGAGCTATACATTTCTTACCCGCAGTCTGCCGGAAACCGACCCTATTTTTCTGATTCTCAACCTTTACCGCCGCACTGTCGAAAAATTTTTCAGACCTGATCAGCTGGCTAAAGGCCTGGCCCTCAAGCCGAAGCCAGGGCGGGCCGGCGAAATTGAACTGTTCAAGTTCGAAGAAATCAAAAAGCATGTTTCTGCTTCGGTTGGTAACGAAAAGGTTTATTCGATGCTGACCAATTTTGAGGGACTGAACAGTTTCAGGACCTCGATAGGTCTGGTTAATTTCGCTATTTTTCCGGTATGGGTAAATAACGTCATAAGTTATTTCTGTGGTGTATCATGGGATGAATTCGTCATCAGTCGCATTTACCTCGGCAGGGTTTTTGCAAGCTACAGGCGCAGCTTGATTGATTCCAGAAAAAACATCAATTCTGTTTTTGACCTGTTCGACCCGGCAAATTATGTGATTGAGCCACCATTGAAGCTGCAGGCGTATGGTAACGTCAGGGGCGACATGCTGTTTTCCGGAGAAAAAGGCTCTGCGAGGCTGGGTATGCTGCTGAAAACCGGTCAGAGAACCCGTAGAATGATCAAACTGCAGACCCATGAAAGTGGTGAAGACCTTTATTATGTCCTGCCCGGGCGTTTTTTCAATCTTTATATCCTTGGCGGGTTGCAGTCGACAGCGCATTTAAGGCAGATCGAAGACTGGCGGGCACTGATTCTGCTGTTGGGAACGCTCCTGTTTATTGTCTGTGCCTCTCTCGCTGCAGTAAACATCAGCAGATCGGTCAGCAGTCCGCTCGATCACCTTCTCTGGGGCATCAGCCGCATTGAGAGAAGCGACTTCAGCGTCAGACTTCGCGCCAGCCGCGAAGACGAATTCGGGTCAATTTCACGTGCTTTCAATGTTATGGCCCGCCGTCTGCGCGAACGTGACACGCTGGGCAAGTTCGTCTCGCCGGCAGTGCGCCGACTCGCACGTAACCCGGAGCTTTTTCAGCAGGCTCGTGCCGGCAATGAAATCGAGGCGACCATTCTGTTTGCGGCTCTTGAAGGCTTTGACCAGTTTGCGGCTTCGGCTCCGGTTCAGCAGGTGCAGTCGCTGCTTGAATCTGTTCTCGAGCAGTTCTATCAGCAGGCTGGCCTCTCCGGCGGCGAAGTAGATAAATTGATTGGCGGCAAGCTGCTGATCATTTTCCCGCACCAGAGTGGGGGAGCTCAGGGAGCCGCATTAAATGCCGCAGCTTTTGTCGAGGCCATTCTCAGATCGTTTCGTGATAATCAGCTGATTCGGCCGGTCTTTGGTCTGAACTCGGGCCGCGTCATTTCTGGAATTATCGGGACCCCTTCTGTCAGAATGGACAACACAGTCATTGGTGACCCGGTCAATGTGGCAGCCCGCCTCTGTTCTCTGGCAAGGTCGGCAGATCGGCCGTTGATGGTCTCTGAAACTGTTGCCGTATCTCTAAAAAATATCTACCCGATTGACAAGGTAGATATCAGAAGCATCAGAGGCAAGTCACAGGAAGTCGAAGTATATGCGGTTAAAGTCAGGGTCGTGGGCTGAAGATTACTTCTGCCAGCAATGCATGGTGGTCAGAGAACCTCTTTTTCCACTCGACCCGGCTGCCGACAATTTTGATTCCGGAAGGCCGGGCTGTGTCGGCGGCGAGAACATAATCCAGTTTTCGTTGAATCCTGCGGCCAGCAGTCGGCAGGTTGCAGTCATCACGCAGAATATTTTCGGGTAGATAGGATTCAAGCTCATCAGGCTCAAGATTCATGTCGCCGCCGGCGATGACCAGACCCGGGGCAGCCTGCATGCGTTTAAGCAGATGCTGAAACTGAACGGGATTCGGCCGAAAAGATGCTTCACCAGATGCAGAATAAAGATGTGTCGTTGCCAGCCAGACCTGGCGGTTGTTTAATTTGATTTCGGCCCAGAGAATGCCCTTGCGCGCGATCAGTTCTTCAGGGTTGTGATGCAGCGTCAGCGGAAAGTTCTCAGCCGTCACTCTGACCGGAGCGATGCGCGAAAAAATCATCAGGCCACCGAGGTTGAACAGCGGGTTGGGCATTATGACCGCGTGGTAATCAGAAAACCGCCTCAGGAGCAGCTGCAGACTTTTGTTATCCCATACTTCCTGGAGGAAGATTATATCGGGCGAGACCGAACGGGCCAGTTTTTCGAATTCTGCGATTCTTTCGGCCTGGTCATTGTAAAAAGGCCAGGGGAAAAGCAGGGTGTTGGTGGTCAGGATGCGCAGACGGTCTGGTTGCAATTGTGCTGAAGCCTGGCCTGAGGCTGCAATAATAACCGTTTCTGGCTTGCCGGCCGTGTGCAGAAGGTTTATCAGGTGAGTGAACCCGGTCAACTCCTCAATGAGCCGGGGCAGAGGGGTTTGCCCGGCTCTGATGACAAAGTCTCTGAAATATTCAAGAAGCAGAGGTCTTTCGGGCTTGGCTGGATAGGCTTCTTGTGCGCCTGATGCCATCTGGCAGGCAAGCATCATTCCGAGAAAAAAATTAACCAGCCATTTTTTTCGAAAAAAAACTTTCATTTCTTTAAGTTAGTGCTATGTGGATAAAAATGCAAGAAAAACGAAGAAAACCGGTAAAATATCGGATTCATTGTCTGAAAACACTGTTAAAGTTGCCCGATGCCGAAGTCGATTAATAAATTAGAGACTAAGACGAATGGGAAACGCCACCTTCCGGCCTGAAAAATAAGGAGTCCGAAAATGAACAGCAGAAAAAATGATAAGGGCAACAAACTCTTTGACGTTCTCACGGTGTTCGCATTCGAGCCTCTGATTAAATCGGTACACTGGCCGGCTTTGACCTCGGTAGCGGTAAATGAGCGTTAAATTACAGGGGGCAATATGAGTATAAGCAAAATTCAGACAAATTCTGTTCAGAGCTATGAAAACAGCCGGCCGGCTGAAAATTCTTCCGGCAAAGCATTTGCCAGTGTGATTGGGCAGGAGGTCGACAAGCAGTTGGCCTGCCGGCCATGTATCAGAGTGACTCAGCCGGTTCCGGTTGAAGAAACAGCGCCGACGACGGTAGATAATTCAGCTGCCGCAACCACTGCCGAAGTTGCTGCAGAAACTGCAGACGCTGCTGTTGCTGAAACTGCCGCTGAAACTGCTGCTGAAACCGGGGCCGGTGAAAGGGCTGCGGCTGTCGATCAGGCCGTCAGTGGTCGTTCAGCCATGTATCGTTTTACGATGTATGTCAGAATCAGTGGCGATATGGGCGGCCTGCAGCAGAGTCTCGTCGATGAGTTCAGGCAGGCGACCCGCAGTTTTGTCAGTGCTTTGCGTTCAGATGGCGATTACGGGCTGGATTCACTTGATCAGTATCTCGGAAAAGCCGAAGAGGCTTCGAGTGGCGGGCTTGCTTCGTCGAAGTCGTTCATTGACAACATTCTTGCGGCAGCTGATAACGGTTTGAAGGCTGTTACTGCTTCAATTGCCAGTTCTGCCTGGATGTCAGGGCTTAATCTCACCGGCTCAGCAATGAATTCTTCCGGTATGAATTCAGGCTCGCCAATGGACCTTGCAAAGCTGCAGCTGCAGGAAGCATTACTGAAAACCAATCAGATGATTTCTTCAAGTTCATCGGCTGCTCCTATGGTTGACTATGGTTCAGGTTTTTCACTGTCGATGCTCAAGAATCGCAATGACCTTAAAAAGGTTGATTCTTCAGGCAATTCGTCAGGAGATATAAGTAAAGCGGTTGAAGTGCCAGCACAGCTGGCTTCTTCAGATCAGGGAGTGGCGCTGAATATGCGCAACTCAGTTCTGGACAAGTTTCTTGAACTCATCGACAGTCTTTCATCATCTATAGGTGGTGGGGCAACGGTCGTCAGAGCCGGGTTCTCGTTCGCTGTCGGAAATGGATTCCAGGGAAATCACATGGAAGTTGACAATTCCCGCAGCCAGAGCCAGTCAGGCGGAGACGATACTGAGACTGTCAGTGAACCGGAAACCGTGACAGCATAAACATCGCAGACACATCGAAAGGGAATTCAGGGAAGATTGCAAACCTTATTGGACTGCCTTTTTTAAAGGGCAGTTCTCTGTTGTACATTTAATCTTTACATTTCTCTTCGTTCTCTGGTTGCTGGCTGGCGTCTGCAGCCTTATAATAATCAAAAACGGAGATGGATATGTCACAGAATTATGACAGCTTCAGAGAGTTGTATGAGCAGCATTGGGCACTTAACAGCGGCGATAGCCCCGAAAAGGAAACTTCTGCCTTCTGGGATGAAAAAGCCACAGACTTTGCTGCCAAAGCACATTCGTCTGAAGCCAGGGCTGAGGCCGAAGCCTTTCTGAATCGCTTTGCCTGGAGTCAGAATGAAACGGTTCTGGATGTGGCGGCCGGCCCCGGCACTTTTTCAATTCCTCTTTCGCGTCTGGTAAAACGAATTACCGCGACCGACTTTTCAACCGGTATGCTCGATCAGTTGCTTAGATTTGCCGTTGCCGAAAGCATTCACAACCTCGATCTGATCAGAGGCCGCTGGCTCGAAATCGATGCTCCTGGAGTATTCGACACAGTGCTTTGTCTTAACAGTCTCGGAGTAATCTCTACCGATGCCAACCATCAGCCCAAACTGGCAGAAGCGTTGAAAAAACTTCGTGACGCCTGCAGCAGACGCCTTATCGTTCTGATACCGCATGCAGATTCGCCGCTCGACGAAACGATGCGGCAGATTCTTGGCCTCGAAGAAGTCTGCAGTGAACGCCGACGTATTGCTATTCTCTATTTTGCCATGGTTGACTGTGGCATGCTGCCGAATCTTGAGATTATCAGTCGCCCCTTTCGCTGGAAATTTGCCAGTCGCGAGGAAGCATGCGAAACATTACTGCGCAAGGCCGGAGTGGCAACGACATGCTGTTGTTTGCCCAGATTCGCCGATTATCTTGCTACCCGGCTGATAAAAGACTCTGATGGTCGATATAACCTGGTTTATAACGTTTCGCAGGCGCTCTTCACCTGGAACCGCCAGATCTGAAGACTATTTGTGCAGAACCCTGAAAACGCCGTCCCAGTCGGGGCCGGGCGGGCGGTCATGCAGTTCGCGACAGCGGGTAAGATACATTTCGGCAGCGGCATCTTCTGGCAGAACGTCGAGTATCTGCTGAAACTGTTCATAAGATTCGCGCCACTGCCGGTTCAGGTAGCTTTCGAGCGCCTTTTCTGCCATCTGTGCAAGGTGTTTGAAAAGTTCTGCCTTCGGGTCGTCGGCTCGACCGAGAAGTTGAAAAATTCTGACACTCTTTTTGCGGCCCTTGACCGCTACCAGATCAAGCGGTCGGAAAATGAAACTTTTTCCGGCAACGGCAACTGTAGATTCGCTGACAATGACTTCTGAACCATAAATTTTGTTGAGGCCTTCAAGCCGGCTGGCAAGATTGACGCTGTCGCCGACGGCTGTGTAATTAAAGCGGTCAGATGAGCCAAAATTGCCGATCAATGAAATGCCTGTATTGATGCCGATTCTGGTTTTGAGTTGATCGCTGTTTTCAGCTAACCAGCGGGCGTTGAGCTTTTTGATCGCCGCTTCAATTTCGAGGGCTGCGGCACAGGCGTGTTCGGCCTGACGTGCGTCGCGGGCCGGGGCACCCCAGAAGGCCATGACCGAGTCGCCGATGTATTTGTCGATCGTGCCGCCGTGTCGATGGATGACGGCAGCGATGCAGTCGAAGTATTCAGACAGCTGTTTCATGAGCTCAGCCGGCGCTACCCGTTCGGTAATCGACGAAAAATCGCTGATGTCGGTGAACATCAGGGTGATTTCTTCTGCCTGAGCCTGCAGTCTTGCCTCGTCACGACTGTGCACCAGACCCTGAACAATTTCTGATGGAACATATTTTTTAAAAGCACCCAGCGCTTTTTTCATTGAATCCATGGTTTCGCCCATCTGTTGAATTTCTGTGATCGGCGAACGCAGGTCGATCGATCCGTCAAAATCAAGATTCTGAATGCGGCCGGCTTCTGCGGTCAGTCGCTTTATTGGTTCGGTAAGCTCGCGGGCGATGGCCGAGGTAAGAAAACCGGCAATAATCAACAGCCAGAATGAGAAGAGCAGGGTGGTTTCATGAATGCGGGCGATTGGCCCGATAAAATCATCTTCAGGAACGATGATGCCGAGAACCCAGTCGCGGCCAAAATTCTCGGGAAAAGGCCGAAACGACGAAACATAACGGTTGCCATCATGGTCGATGGTGAACTTGAACTGGCCGCTGTTGAGGTAATTTTCGATCGCCGCCTTGATTGGGCCTGATTTAAGGCTTTCGCGGGTTGGTGATCGGGGTGATCTGATATTGTCCGGGCTGATTCCGGATTTTTCAGGGTAGGCGAGTACATTTCCTTCGCTGTCTGCAATAAAGGCAATACCCGATTCGCCAATTTTAAGGCTTTTGAGAAATTCTGCGAGTTCGTAAAGTCTGAAATCTATGCCTACTGCGCCCACAAAGTTTCCTTCAAAGTCGAATACCGGATGAGCGCAGGTGATGCCCGGTACCTGATC
>DAOQWI010000038.1:0-22373 GCA_035342015.1 Candidatus Ozemibacteraceae bacterium
CGCCTGACCTGCCGAAAGCAGCGTCTAGAGTTAATTAAGTTTGCGTTTACCCTGCGATTTTCGCGCGTTTATGTCGCGGAGTTGTACAGATGGGGATCTAAACTCTCATCAATAAGATTCCCGCGCCTGCGCCCTTCGGAGGCACAAGCGCGGGAATTACAGGCAAACTGCGTTGAGTTTGCCAGACTACCGGGCTGCGAAAGAGAAGCAGCCATACCCGAGTTGCAGATTTATTGCCGGCGTGTCGGGCTTTGGCTATACAGAATTCAACAGTGGTTGGTTGCGCAGGTTTTTCCGGTTCGTCTTTGTTCTTCGAGGGCGATAGCCGCCGGGAAAAGTATGGTGTTTTCTTTGTGAATGTGGCGGTGCAGGTCGTGTTCAAGATTCTGCAGTTGAGCAAAGAGGGTCTGCATACTTCTGCAGGCCCATTCCGGCGCCTGATAGTTATCGGTGAGGCGGCGTAGATTCTGCAGCAGCTCACTGGCATCGTCGTGTTCTACAAGCATCTGTCTGATCGGGTTGCCGACCGAACCGCAATGAAAAGCGGGTACGGAATTGCTGCCCTCAAGCTCTCGAATCATCGGAAAAAGGATCTGTTCTTCTTTGGCCAGATGATTCATCAGTTCGGCCTGCAATGAAGAAACTCCCTGTAAAACCTGGTGCAGGCGCTGGTCTTTGGCTCCATGCGTTTCTGCGACGCGCCCGGCCAGGCTTATCAACTCAGGAAGTTCGCGATAGAGATAAGCATGATGTGTTTGCTCGATATGGTTGGCCAGCTCGGTCAGTGTCATTTTCAGGAGTTCTGTCTGTACCTGATCTTCTGTTGCCGGCGAATTTTCGATTTCGCTGAGAATGACTGCGGGGTCAAGGCCTTTTTCCCGGCAGGCTTCGGCAAGAGGCCTGGCGCCATGGCAGCAATAATCGATGTGGTAACGTTCAAAAAGTTTCCAGAGAGAGGGGTTGATGGCCACAATTTCGCCGACCGATTGATTCAGGTTAAACATAAACGCTCCTTTTTTAGTATCATTTAATTTGAATGATACTAAAAAAGAATCAAATTGCAAGCTTTTTTTGCGTCGATGTCGGAAACCTTTTCAACAGGGCTTATTTAAACGTTTCTTTGAGAAAATCGCTGGTCAGACCGAGTCGTGTCACGCCTTCAAGCCAGATATGAACCGCTTCTTCGGAGCTGCGGCTGCGCAGCTCTTCGGCCGGTGTGATGCGTTCATCGTCACCAGGGTAGTGGTTCAACAGAAAATTGCGGATTTTTCCGACAACAAAAGTATTCTGTTCGATAAAACCGCCATGGGCGGCATTTTTGACTTTAAGCAGCCGGCAGTCGGGTATACCTTCACACATGACCTCGGCATACTCCGGCGGGCAGATAAAATCGGTTTCGCCGACAACCACAAGCGTCGGTGCTTTGATCTGGCCAAGGCGGCTGATGACGTTGAAGCCTGAAAAGTGGGTGATATTGTAATCTTTCATAAAATCCAGTCTGGGCTGGAAAATGCGCTCGCTGGCCCAGGCTTTGGTCCAGGGTGAACTGTCAGCGGCTGAACTTATGCCCTTCTGGTCAAGCATTTCGATGCCCTGCACCACCAGGATGGAGACCGGCAGCGTACTGTAGGCGGCCCGGCTGGCCATTTCCCTGGCCGGGGCGAGAATGGCGTCGAGAATGGCTGACTGGCCATTCTGCGCGATCTGCAGTGCCATCGTCGCCATGGCGATCTGGCCTCTCAGAGAATAGGTATATGGCAGGCAGAGTGTGAGAAAGTCATTTGAGGTCAGATTGTAACCGTAGGCGTTGGATACTTCGCCGTTGTCGAACTTTTCGATGCAGGTGTTCATGTTCTCTTCGACTCCGGGAAGCACCTCTTCGAGTGCGGTCAGGCCGTTCGACATATTGATGTGCATGTTGGTGAAATAGGCGTTGCTCGGGGTCGAATCATGGATTATCAGCTTCGAAACATTTGCCGGATACATGATGGCGTAGGTCAGTGCCACCGCGCCGCCGTAAGATTCACCGAGCACCGCGATCTGCTTCTTTTTGATGACGTTTTTGCGCAGTTCTTCGATGTCGCGGCAGATATCGGGGGTGCCGTAAGTGCGATAATTGCGGGTGCTGAGGTTGGTGTAGCTGAGACCGGCTGAATTGCCGGTGCCGCGCTGGTCGAAGTAGTAAATGTCGAAATGCGTGCGCAGGGCCGAGAACCAGTCGCGGTTATAACCGGTGCCATTGGGCTGATGAAAGCTGTCGTGCGGCATGCCGGGGCCGCCATTGATCATGACGATCGCTTCTGGCGCGACACCGGTGGCTTTGAGTTTTTCCCAGTAGATGCTGATTTTCTGAGTGCCGGCATACGAATAATTCTCGGGGACAGTAATTGTACCCCACTCATAGTCGCGCGGGTGCGGAATGGCACCGGGGCAGGCACCGGCGACGAGAAGCAGCAGACCCAGAAGCAGCTTTTTCATGTTTTCGCCTCTTTTTTAACTGTATCTTCAAAGTTATTCAGGAATCTGTGCTTTTTCAACCGAAAAATTCAACCGGCTGATTGTTGCGGTGCAGAATCGACCAATGCTGTAAATGCGCTTTTACTCAGTATACGCCACTTTTATTTTAATGCGATTGCGTTGACTTTTGCTGTGTGTGATGTGCAGAAAAACGCGGCGAGCCGTTTCAACCCGGCGCGGGAATCGTGCTCAATAAACCATTATGCTGTCTGATGATAAAAGTGCCTGCTGGATGCCGCGACCCGGGTTTTGCATCTGCCGGGAATAAAAATCGGGGGCCTGTGTCGATGACACAGGCCCCCGCACTGGAGTTGATTGGAACTTTGTTTATCGAAACTCTTACTGACCGGCGTTCTGGGTCTTCGGAGCGATATTCTTCATGGTTTCTTCATAAATTTTCTGAAAGCGGGTGTTGAATTTTTCGATGTTGGTTTTGTAGATGGCTTTCAGTTCGTCGTTGCCCTGGATGGTGTTGTTGTAGATTTCGTGCATGACTTCTACATTGCGGTTCATGTGGTCAAAGAACAGTTCCATGTTCTTTCTGGTGTAGCCGGTGGTCTGTTCCATGGTGGCGTTCCAGAATTTGTTCATGACCTGAAAATTTTCGTTCATGAGCTGAGCGTATTCGTTTGAGAATTCCATCCATTTGTTGGTGTTGTTAGTCATTTTAGAAACTCCTGTTTGAAGTATTGATTTCGAACTTTTGGTTTGATTGATCGCTGCGTTATGAATTTATATTAACAATTTTGCTGCATTGTGTCAATGAATTTTTTAAAAATATTTTCCACGAGAGTCTGGTTGGCTTTTGATCGGTGTTTTCTGATGCTGGCCTGCAAAATAAAGATGATGGTTTTTGCTCGCGTGCTTGTATTTGTTGCAGTATTTGAGAGGGTTTGGCTGAAAAGGGCTTCGGTCTGAAATGCTGACTCGCAGCATTCAGTCGGCCGCTTCTGCTTCGGCAGGGAGCGGCTTAAGAAAACCTTCGAGCGCCCTTTCCAGTTCCTGTGCCGTGAAGTCAGCAGTCAAGACCTGATTCCAGCCATCGGGCTCAAGTCTGAGAAAGACTGTTTTGCCGGAAATGTACAGAGCGTATTGCCTTTTGCGAAAATTGTCTTTTGACTCAAGCCAGAGCACCTGATCATAGCCGGTTGTGAAACAGTTATACCAGAAGTGCTGCCAGAGAATGGTGGCAGGGTTCAAGGCGGGCCGGGCCTTGTTTTCAACCATTGTTCTTGCGGTCATCACCCCGAGATAATTGAGGGGTTCGTCGGCCAGTGTGCCATGATAGAACCTTCCGACGTAGGATAAATCTACTCTGTCAAGCTGAACCGTGCTGATGTTCCAGAGAATGGTAATGGTCGAGATAATAACAATGAAAACGGCAAAAATACTGAGTGGCGCTTTCCACATAAATTCTGATCCCCCCATGCAGCCTGCATATTCTACTATAAAAATATGCGTTTCCATGGCCAGGCTTCGAAAAAAGCCGGGGTTGTCATATCAGAATGAGGCCCTGTATTGGTGCAGCCTGAATCTGGTTGTTGTGAAATTTTATAGATTGCTGTACGGAATCATCAGGCGATCATTGCGGGCCGGGCAGAACAGCCTGATATCAATCGTTTATGGTGAAGCGGTTATAATCAGGCAGGTTTTTATGTAGAACTTTTTTGCCTTTAGGGAGTATTTATAAAATAGCTTGTTGAAAGTAAGGTTTACCGGAGGAAACTGGAATGAAACCCAGAAAAGGTTTTTTTCTGTTGTTGCTGTTGCTGTCACTTGTTGTTTTTACAGGGTCGGATACTCTGAAAGCCCAGACGGCTGCAGATGTCTTCGGGCAGAGTTCTGTCGTCATCTCTGACCCGGGAAAAAGCCAGCCTGAAGCTTCTACGGCTCCGTCAGGCATGGGCGGGTCTTTCAGCGGCACAGTCAGGGCCATACCTGGCCTCAATATTCGCACAGGCCCGTGGGGAGCGATCATCGGCTCATTCGGAAACGGCGCCAGCGTGACCGTAATCGGCCAGGAAGGCGAATGGTACAAAGTCAGCTACAATGGCACGGTTGGTTACTGCCATTCGGCATATATAGTTCAGAACTCGACGCCGGCGTCATCGACTTCCCGCGGTGGCACTGTCAATGCTGTGCCGGGTCTGAATGTTCGCACCGGCCCATGGGGAACCATTGTCGGCTCTTTTTCCAACGGTGCCAGAGTCTCGATTATTGGCCAGGAAGGCGAATGGTATCGGGTCAGTTACAATGGCACGGTTGGCTATTGTCATTCTGCCTATATAAATGCTGACAGTGCTCCGTCGACCGCACCGGCCCAGCCTGCAAGCACTCCGGCCCCGTCATCGAGTGCCGGTTATGTCACTGCCGATGTTCTCAATGTCAGAAGTGCCCCCTGGGGTTCGGTTCTCACCACCTTCAACTATGGCACGAAGATCGATATCGTCGGCAAAGAAGGCGATTGGTACAGAGTCAGCTGGAACGGGCGCATCGTCTACTGTCATGCCAGCTATGTTTCTTCTGCAAAACCTTCATCGGGCACCACTACGCCGGCAACTCCGGCTGCCGGGGCAAATGGCAAAGTCGTTCTGCCGGTGCCGCAGCAGTGTCAGGGCTATGTTAAATGCCCATACCCATGGTCTGCCTGTGGTCCGACCTCTCTCGGCATGGCTCTTGCCTATCATAACAAGCAGAATGCCGGTGCTCTTGCTTCTTCTCTCTGGAATACATGTGGTTCGACCGGCGCAGCTGGCACTTCGCATGCCGGTATGCTCACCGGGGCAAGGGCTTACGGTTTCCCGAATGCAAAATGGCATTACAGTGTTGGCCTGTCATGGGTGCGCGAGCAGATAAAAGCCGGCAAACCGGTTATCGCCAATGTCTACAACCACTATGTCGTCATTACCGGGGTAGATGACAGTGGCAATATTTATTATAATGATCCCGCCAAAGATCCGGTGCCGCAGGTCAGATCATTTGACAGCTTCTCGGCCTGGTGGAACGGTGGCGGCTGCTATCATGCGGCCATGACGCTGAATTGATCGGCATGGAGTAAAAATATGATCAAGCTTATGATTATGGCACTCGCCATGTTTATGCCCTTTGCGCCGGCAATGGCAGCTGAACCAGTTGCTGCTCCGGCTACAGCTTTTGCTGCCGGTATTTCTGTGCCTGGGAGTTTTATCTCAATGGCTGGCCGGAGTGATGGCTCGGTGTTTCTTCTCGGAACTGACCGCCAGCT
Source organism: Candidatus Ozemibacteraceae bacterium (assembly GCA_035342015.1). GTDB lineage: Bacteria > Muiribacteriota > Ozemobacteria > Ozemobacterales > Ozemobacteraceae > Rifleibacterium. Next base: position 5,762 of record DAOQWI010000038.1, read on the forward strand.
GGTGCGACTCGCATCTGACGGCGCCAGCAGCTCGCTGAATCTGCCGCCGGTTGTTGAATCGAAGCCCGGCGACCGTTTCTGTGATCTTGTTGTTGATGGCAACAGTGCCTGGTTCTGCGGTTTTGCGTTTCCGGTGCTTTTCGCGCTCGATCTCGAAAAACCGGCTGATTATCATATTATCAGAGCCTCAGACCCTGAGGCGTCGGCTCTGAATCTTCTCAACCTAGAACGCCGTGGCAGCGCTTTTGCCGTTCGCGATGCCGATGGCAACACCCTTATACTCGAAAACGAAAAACCGGTTACAAAACTGGCAAATCATGCTTCTCTGTTGCTGGGTCCGACCGGGGAATCGTTGATTATACCGCCACCAGTGCCAGAGGTTGCCAGTTCAACTGCCGGAAGCGTGGTTATTCATCAGGCCGGCGGTATTTTCTGGAAAGCTCCGTTGCCTGTAGCGCCACGCCTGCTCAAATCTATTGAGTTTCTGGGCTGTGATGAGCAGAAGCGCAGTATTTTTCTTGTGATTACCGGCAGTGGTGAGCTTGACAGTGAATTTACCATTTATGCAGTCAGTGCTGAAGGCAAGACCCTGGCTGAAAAGAAGATTGCCGGTCCGGCCGGTCTCGAAATGCAGCGTTTTTGCCGCCTTTCGCCCGACGGCAGCATTCTGCTTGCGGAAAAAGCCCCCGGAAGCGAACCAGGGGTTCTGATTAAAAAGCTGCGCCTGTAAGTAAAAGGTAAAAATTCCAGTTCTTTGTCACATTTGAATATGGATTTATCCGCCATCTGTCATTCCCGCGCAGGCGGAATCTTGTGAATGATTGTTTAGATCCCCGCCTGCACCTCTCCGGGATTTAAACGCAGGAATGAAGTAAAAACTATGGATCTAGTTCTGCCCGGTGTATTGGTTCTACCTCAATTGGCTTAAAAAAAGAAGAAAAAAATCAGCTCCGTTTGCCTTGTGGGCGAGCGGAGCTGACTGTTTTATCAGACTTTGAAGTTTATTTTTACGGCTTGTCGGTCTGGGGTGCTGCTTCGTTTGCCGGAGCGGGCTCTGTGGCTGGAGTTGCTTCGGTTTTCGGAGAAGCTTCTACTGCCGGGGCTGCTTCTACGGCCGGAGCTGCTTCGGTTTTGGGAGCCGGTTTGGCTTCTTCCATCTGCGGTGCAGCTTCGGTGGCTTCGACGGCCTGGGGCTTAGCAACAGCCTGGCCGCTTCTCTTCATGCCGCCACGGGCAATTTTAAGCCATTTCTGTGCTTCTTTGTTGGCGGGGTTGAGGCGCAGCGATTCGTTGAGCAGTTCAACGGCACGGGCGTATGAACCCTGAGAGTAAAGCAGGTAGCTCCATTTGCGCAGAGAATCTGAACCGTTAACTTTGGCTTCGCCGGCTTTTTCCGAATTCGGATATTTCTGCAGGAAATCGAGCCAGAGAGCTGATTCGCGTGAATAAAAATCGATGCGTTTGTGGGTCATGGCGAGATTGAACAGGTGCTTTTCGGCGTTTTCGGCGTCGGTCTGCAGCAGGTATTCAAGGCGCTTGATTTCGAGGTCGGCAACAGCGCGCGGAGATTCACCGAGCTTGAGCTGGGTTCTTACTTCGGGGGCGATGGTGGCGAGCACACGCATTTCGGCGAGCGGCATCGAACAGTTGGCGCAGTAGTCAGCTTTGGCCATATTGTCGTGGCCGCACTTGAGGCAGTGGTTGAGCGGGTTCTGGCAATTTTCGCAGAGTATGGTTTCTGGTTTGTTTATCCAGTTGCACTTGCTGCAGATATTGCGGCCAATCATGGCATAAGCCGAAGACAAAACCAGCACGAAGGAAGTTAACAGCACGATACTTCTGAAGAGAGATTTTGAAGTCATTATTTTCCCCTTTCTTTCGGGCTAAGTTCTTACCCGAAAAACGGACTCCTGTGAGAGCAGCATAACCACAAAACGCCGGTTAATTCAAGCTGCTTGCCCGAAATTGTTGATAACTGCATAAAGAAAGCCAGGTATCTGGTCAGGCAAGGTGCGGTGAGAAGGCACAGCCGCACCAATCCTGTGGCGGCCGCGCATACATACCCCCTGCATGAATTGGAACTGTTATGCCAGGAAGGCGGTTGTGGTGCAACAGAAATTAATAAATAAAAAAAATAAAATTCTTAAATAAATCTGTGCGAAACTTGACTCTTGATTTGTGAAGCTATGAAAAACCACAACCAGATAACCGAAATGCTCGAAATCTACCGGCAGAACCCGGAAAAGGGTTTTGCTCTCATTTATCAGGCATTTTCGGGCCCGGTTTTTCGCTATTTGCGCAATTCTTTCACGCTTTCGCGTGAAGAGGCTGAAGATATTCTTCACAACGTCTTTCTGCCCTGGGTGCAGAACCCACAGAAATTCGCCGGTGTCGAAAACCCGGCGGCCTACCTGTTCACCAGCGCCAGAAACGCGGCGCTGAAAAAACGGGCGCAGCCGGGCGAACAGTCGATGATGGTTGAGCCCACCAGCGATGGGCATGAGAGCCAGGTCGAAGACTCCATGCTCATCAACCGGGCCCTCTCGACTCTGCCGGAAGAGCAGAAAGAAGCCGTGGTTCTCAAGGTCTGGACCGACATGACCTTTGAAGAAATTGCCGAAGTCCAGCAGTGCTCACTGCAGACGGTGGCCTCAAGATATCGCTATGCAATCGCCAGGTTAAAGGAGTTGATCCCATGGAACCGCTGAACAAGGATCAATTTGAAAAATATCTCGAAAATCATCGGCCGACTGAAGAACCTTCAGCTGATGTGTTTGCCCGCCTGCAGAAAGAAGCCGTCTGGAACAAACCCGCCGGGCCCGGCAGATTTGCGCTGCCGCTGCTGCTTGCTCTGGCCATGCTGATGATTGTTCTGGGCAATATCAGCGACAGTCGTGTGGCAGAGCCGGTTAAAGGCAGTGAAAAAGCTGTGCCGGTAATTGAAAAGATCGTTCCTGAAACGCCACCGGTAATTGCTTCTGCCGGATTACCCGAAAACATTGGCGCAGCAAAACTTTTGCGCCAATACGACAATGATTTCAATCTTTCTTTTGCTGAAGATGACACAGGTGTTCTGATGTTGGGTTCATCGCGCGAACTGGACAACATTTGATTATAAATTCATTTCAAGGAGAGCATTATGTTTAAAATTACCATGCTTATTATTGGTGTGATGCTTCTTACTTCCTCTGTTGCCGCTTTCGCTGAGTTCCCGGAACCATACCGCGACCCGAACGCCGCGCTGCGCTACCTGATGGCTATCGGTTACATGCCTGAAATGGCTAAGGAAGAAGTCGAAAGTCTCATGGAGGTGCACAATGCTGAACGCTATGCCGCTCTGTCAGGTGGTCTGCGTCGGAAGCTCGGTGAAGCCGGTTCATTCAGGATCAAAAGTCTGCTGCAATCTGCTGCAGCCTGTTCTGTGTGCAGCTTTGTGCCTGACAGCAAATTTGATCCGCAGGACATCATGCCGCCGTATCGAACCCTGAGAAACTTTGCCAGATTCATCAATGCGGGCGCCTGGGGCGTTATCTCTGCCGGAAACCATGAACAGGGCGCCGAGATGCTTGTTTCGGTATTCAGATTTGGCGCCGATTCTGAAAAGTACCAGCCACTGATCGGCTACATGCTCGGTCTGGGTATAAGAAACATTGCGATGGAGTCGATGAAAAACTTTCTTGCCGGTGATTACAGGGCAGAAGCAAAGAAAATTATCACTGATTATCTAAAATCGCTGCCAAAGCCGGCTTTTAACGCTAAAAACAGCCTGGTCTGGGAAAGAGCCTATCTGGTTAAAACGCTCGATATGTTGACCAGAAGCACTGAAGGGGTTGTCGAACTGCTAAAGGTTTTCGGTGATGAGTCTGCTTCTGCGCCTGCCTCAAATAAGCCGATGGCCTGTGTTCCCAATCAGAGAGTGCTCATGGGTGCAATAGAAATGGCTTTGATGGACGGTTTGAAGTTTGAGAATGGTAAAAAGGGCTCAGAGATTATCGCTGAACTGGTTGAAAAGAAGTATCTGAAAGCAGGCTTGGCCTGCCCTGACAAGGGTGAATACAAAATCGAATTCATCAAAGAAGACGATTATAAAGTCAGCTGCAGTTGTGGCGCTGATCCTGAGAAGCCGGTCGAAAAGAAGGAAGAAGTCAAGCCCGCTCTTAACCCTGAACTTGAAGTCAAAGCTAAAGAATATCTCGCATCAGGCCGGCTTGAAAAGGACGTTAAAGAGCTTTATGAATATTTCGACAAAGTGATGGCCTGCGACCCTCTCGAATCAGGTCTTGTCGAGAAACTGCAAACGATGAAGAACGATTATGAAAGCCGTGACAACATGCTTATCAAGGCAATTGTGCCAGACTTTTCCAAGGTGTATGAAAAGCAGTTCAAACTTCAGGAAACCATCGATGGCCTGATCAGGTGAAACTTGAACTGATTCTTGCGTAGTCGCCACATGGGTCTAGAATGCAGGGCCCGCGAGCAGATAAGATTCTGAAATGTCGCTGATAAAAAGACACCGGCTGGTTCCGGTGTCTTTTTCATTTGCATAAGTGTCTGACGTGATTATCAGGTTCCAGAGAGAACCTTTTTGAAGAAGACTGCCTCTTTTTCGAGTGAATCGACGAGGTTGTTCTTTTGCCTGAAACCATGCGCTTCGGTGGGGTATTCGTAATATTCGTGCCGGATATGCTTGCTTGCGAGAATTTCAGCCATTTCGCGTGAATTTTCTGGCGGCACAACCTTGTCTTCTGAGCCCTGGAAAATAATCATCGGGCTTTTGAGGTTTACCAGATGATTTATCGGTGACCGGTCTTCGAAAATGTGGCGATGCGTGCTCATCGGCCCGCCAAGAAGCCCTTCGAGGTAGCGTGATTCAAATTTGTGGGTGAGATTCTGCAGTGTGACCAGATTGCCGATGCCGAAATAGCTGGCACCGGCGGCAAACATTTCCGGGAACATTGTCAGCAGCCGCTGTACCGTATAGCCGCCGGCGCTGCCGCCCGAGACAACCGCTTTGTCACCGATCATGCGCTTTTCGCGCAGGTGTTTCAGGCCGTCTCTGACGTCATTTATCTCAAGGACTCCCCATTCGCCAAGCAGCGCGTCGCGATAGGCTCTGCCAAAACCGGTTGAACCACGATAATTCACGTCGAAAATTGCATAGCCCTGGCTGGCCCAAAAAACGTGCTCCCGGCTGAAGCCAGCCCGCGCCAGGCTTGTCGGGCCGCCATGCACGAGAACCCGTACCGGCGGAAGTTCGCTTTCGGGAGCCTTGTAATTGCTGTTTTTCGGAGGGTAGAAGTAGCCGTGGCATATCTGACCATCACTGGTTGGAAAGCTGATTTTTTCGGGGCTGCTGATGTCGTCGGCCAGAATATGGCATTCTGATGTATGCCGCAGAATTTCGATGCTGCCGCTTTTCTTTAGCAGAGCCAATTGTGTTGGTCTGTCAGCGGGGGTTCCGGTCAGGGCCAGATTTTCGCCGCAGACAACCGGCTTTGATATCGACAGAAAAGGCGTCGGCAACTCGGTTAAATTGCCATTTTCGTCGTTAATCCATGCCAGGCCTGGCATTCCGTCTTTGAATGTCAGAGCAAGAATTCGGCCTTCTACATGTAGAATATAGGCAATTTCGTGTCTGGCTTTTGTTATGCTCTTTGTAGAGCCATTATACCAGCTGTAAATGTTGAAGAAATTATCGGGCGAATCTTTGCTGACCCCTTTTCGGTCAATGCTGAAAAGTATTTTGCCCTCTCTGCTGAAAGAAAAGTCGCTTATCGCTTCGCTGTCTGAACCGGCAATTCTGCAGATGGCGTTCTGGTTGAGTTCACCTTCGGCAAAGGGGGAGCAGTAGAGAACCGTTGAATCCCATGGCATGTAGGGGTGATTCCATTGCAGCCAGGCGATACTTTTGCCATCTGGCGAAAACATCGGTTGTTTGTAAAAATCGGCACCACGCACCAGGATTTTTGGCTCTTGAAGCCCTTTCTTCTGCAGGTCGAGAAGACAGATGGCGTTTTCCGGCTCATTGTGCCCGCCTTCAAGCTCGAAGGCTGCAATCAGCCAGCGGCCATCATCAGACACAGCCGGCTGCATAAACTTCATTACGCGGCCATCTGCTGCTTTTTCGGGGGTGATGGGCGCCGGGGCTTCGTTTCTATCGAAGTCAAAAGCGTAAAGGCGCTGGTCTGAAAAGTTGGCAAAGATGACCCGGGTTCCGGTCGTTACGTATGGCATGCCGCCGTATTCCATGACTCTGGTTCTCGCAGAAAAAGGCGCCGGCAGCAGTTCTTTAATCTCGCCTTCAGAGGTTCGCAGCATGATGACGCAGCGCCCTTTCTCTTCGGGGCGCAGCTCGACCCAGAACAGCCTGCCGCTCGCATCGCCGGAAAGGAATGAAAAGTTTACGGTTGCCTGAAAAACTTCTTCGGCGCTGATAACTGGTTTCCAGGTAAGATATGAAGCTGTAACCGGTGTGCTGTGCATTTGCATGTCTCCTTTGCCTGTCAGCTGTCTTTGCGGTTAAGAACGCATTGCGGGTCGTCGCCAAGCGGGTCGCCATAAAGTGCCCGCGCCAGGGCCCGGCACCCGGGGCAGTCGTCATATGGGCATGAGCCGCAGGTAAGGCCATGCAGTTTCGGCCTGATCCGGCTGCATTCCCATTCTGCCAGCCGCAGCCTGATTGAAGAAAATGATTCATGTAGAATGTTGCCGACCGGTATCTGCAGGCGCCGACACGGAAAAACAGTGCCATCAGGCATCAGTGCCATCGATTCGTGCCCGAGATTGCATAAAGCGGCTTCGAGCATGTCTTCGGGTTCTGCCTTGCCATTGGTTACCAGGCCAAAAGCCCGGCATGCAGCCAGTTCGTCGGGGTCGATTTCGAGGCCGGCTGCGTCGCCAATGCTTCGTATGGCTTTGTACCAGTCATCTGCCGACAATACTGATTCAGAGATTTCCAGGCCAGTACCCAGAGGTATGAAGCGTTCGAAGAGAATGTCATCGGCGCCGGTCTCTCTGGCGAAGTCGACGCTTTCTTTTATTGTTTCACAGTTGAGGCGCGAGAGTGTCATCATCAGCGTGACCGATTTGCCGGTGATTTCACGGTAAAGCGGAATTGTGCGGCGCAGGCCGGCGAGAGAACCTCGGCCGCGAATAAAATCGTTGATTTTTTCGTCACCGGATTCGAGAGAAATCCTGAACGAACGCAGCCGGGCGAAGCTGCCGAGCTTCGTCAGCAGATTGTGGTCTTCGATGGTGCCGTTGGTAATGATGTTTATTTCGGCAAGGTTCTCGTAGTTCTCAAGGTAGCCGATCAGGTCGGTAAGGTCAGGCAGCATCAGCGGTTCACCGCCGGTGAGATTGATGGTTACCGGCTCATTCGGAATGGCCGCCAGAATCGCATCAGCAGCCAGTCGCCGGTTGGCAGCACCTGCCATCGGGTCGGCTTCTTCGTGAGTGTTCTGGTAACAATGCCGGCACCGGCGATTGCACAGATCGGTCAGATGCCACTGAAACCCAAACATGATTTTATCCGCCAAAGGTTGTAAGTATTTAACTGAACAAATGAAAAGCGGACACTCTTACAGGCAGCTCGACAGATAGACCGGGCTGTCGAACCGGTAAACCGATTTTAATTTTACAGTTATCGATAGAACAGGTCTGAGAAAATATCACTTAAATTCTGACGCCACAAGCATTTTGATTATTTCTGGTTCGACCAGGCGCGTGGCAGAAGCACGAGCATCAACCAGCCGATCAGCATCAACACAAGGGCCAGGCCAAAAGCAGCCTGAAAAGCTGCGATTTCTCTGGTGCCGTCAGGCGAGACCCAGCCGATGATCAGGCCCATTATCCACATTCCGAGCCCGCCGCCGACAAAGCCGGTAAAATTGTAGACGCCAAGGGCCGTGCCTGCCATCGAGGCCGAAAAACATTCTCTGGCAATACCGAAGCTTATCGAGAAAAAGCCGGCGCAGAAGCCCATAAAAGCAAGCAGGGGGAGCAGATAGCTCTGCATCGTCGAAGTGGCGAAAACCAGCGGCACCCAGCACAGCAGATAGCCAAACATTCCGGCTGTCAGAACCGTATGTCGCCGTCTTACCGATTTACCTGCGAGAACGCCCGAGACGATTGCGCCGACCATCAGACCGAGAGCCAGCCAGGTCAGGGCGTAGCCGACCGATGTGTCGGGCATCTGGTAAATCCGCTTGAGAAATGGGCCGGCCCACAATCCCTGAAAGCTGATGATCGTGGTTTCGAAAGCGAAAAAGTATAGAGTTACGGCCCAGAACCTCTTTGATTTGAGCATGCTGCGCAGACCGGTGCGCTCAGCCGGCGGCACCATTTCGTCGGGTTCAGGTTGCTTCTCAGAAGCGGCCTCGGCTGCGCTTTCCTTCGGGCTTTCAGATTCTGATGGCTGGTCTTTAACCACGAGCCAGACAAAAATCACCAGAATCAGGGTAATGACGCTTACGAGTTCCATGGTGGCACGCCAGCCCCAGACGCTTTTTATCACGGCCAGCGGCCATGTCGAGCTCAGGGCGCCGAGGTTGCCGACGGCGAGCATCATGCCGGTCATGAATACGAATGCTTCGCTGCCAAACCAGCAGCCCATAAGCCTGAGCGCCGGCACATAGACGCAGCCGACGCCGGCGCCAACCAGCCAGCGCGACAGAACCGCCGTTTCGAATGAAGTCGCCTTGCCGAAAGCAAAAGCGCCAAGACTTGCCAGCAGCAGAAACAGCGCTATGGTTTTTCGGGCACCCCAGCGGTCAGAGAGTATGCCGACCGGTATCTGTACCGTTGCATAACCAAGCAGATACATCGATGAGAGAAAGCCGAGCGCCGCCGGTTCGAGCCCAAGATCGGCGGTAAGATCGCCGGCCATTACTGCGGTGCAGAAACGATGGAACATGACAAAGAAATAAGCAATCGCCAGAACCCAGAATATGGCCCACTTTCTTGTCATTGCAGCTTTCCTTGTTAATATGTTCTTTCCTTAAGCTTGCCTGCAAAGAAGCGTTTATGCAACTATTTTCTGATACATTCAGGGCAATTGCATTAAGCGCTCCGATTCCGGGTCTAAGCCTGAAATGACGCAATTCATATCCGTCATTCCCGCACCAGGGTATTTCTGTTACAATCATCTGCAGAGTTTTCAGATGGGGAAGCTTTATGACCGGTTCAGCAAACAGAAAAAGGTCGGTAATCATGCCATGGCTGGCAGTGATCATGCTTTTGCTTGCCCTGAGCCCTCAGCCATTGCAGGCAAGCGATGTCGAAAAACAGATGCGCGAACTGCTCGCTGAGGCTGGCCCTTTCCCAGAGGCAGTTACCAGGCCGCGTGACCCGGTAAGAACTAAACTGAGTATTTATGAGAGACTCAACCGCATCTGGCATGGTTTTATGGGCTTCAGAATTACCTATGCAAATGCAAGAGGCAAAGCCTGCTTTGCCAATCAACGGGTAATTCTGGGTGCGGTTGAAATGTATAACATGGACAACGCCACCATGATGAAAACCTTGCGAAATGCCGATACAGCGGCTTCAGGGGCCCTTGTCAGCGGTCTTTATCTTAAAAGCCCGATTCACCCGCCTGAATCCGATTGCGAATATCTAAGTTTTGGTGATCTGACGAAAAACGGCATAATTTACTGCCGGCGCCACGGCACGATTGAGGCTTATTATGACGCCATCGTTAAAATTACCGGTATCAGATCGCCGGCTGACGCGCGCGCAGAAAGCCTGCAGATAGCCTTTGTCGGCCTGGCTGGTCTGATTCTGGCTTCACTGGTGGTTCTGTTGATTTTGTTTTTCAGCCGTCGCCAGCCTTCAGATACCCCAGGGCCGGTTAAATAAACCTTTTTTCGCCTGTTCCGGGTTTTTGGCAGGTTTTGTTTGAATCTTAAGGCGAAAAAGAGTTATAGTTAGAGTAACAAATAGAAAGTTAAAGTTCTGCAAAGTCATGTCACGCTTTAAATCGCAGCCAAACTGTGTTCGCCTGCGCAGCAGCGGTTTCGTTTTTCCGCTGATTCTTTTTGCATCCCTGGCGGTTGGTCTCTTTATTATGACGCTGACCCAGTATCAGTCGGCGAACCGGGTGAAGTTTCAGCACCTTAACGATTACCAGGGCGCCTTTAACATCGCCTGGTCGGCGCTTGTCGAAGTGCTTGCCGATATTCAGTCGAAGCAGTGGAGCAATCGTTCATTCAAATCGGGGCCGAAAGACAAATCGGCCAGCCTTTTCGGCGGCAGTTACAATCTCAGAGTGGCTGACCATGATGTGGCGCAGTATCTGTTCAACGTCAAGGTCAGGGTGAGTTTTAAAAACAAGAATCACCTGTTTTACTGGCGCATGAAATACAACCCTAATCTGCTCGATTTTACCAATCTTTTCATCCCCGTATGCTATGAAGATATGCTCGACAAGCCTGGTGTCACGCCCGGCGATATCGACGCAATCGTCGACGATATGCTCGAGACCCGTGAAGAGAACCGCGAAAAGGCCGAAGAGATTGCGAATATCATCAAGTCGACGCCAACTCTCAAAGAAGCTCTGGAAAAAGTCGGCATCAATCCCGGAAAGGTTAAAGATGCGGACAAGCCAAGACCGACGCCGCCAACAGTGCCAACGGCGCCAACCCCGCTGACGCTCAAGGATATCGCGACTCTGGTGACCGGGGCTGACCCCGATGTCGTATTTGCGATCAAAGACTTTCATTTTGGCGGCGACGTAGCGGTACTTACCGAAGAACAGAAAGACCTGCTCGACGCCATGGCTAAAATTCTTACTGACCGGCCAGAAATTAAAATCGAGCTGCGCGGCCATACGACCGGCCTGGTCGGTACCGCTGAAAGTAATATGGAGTTCTCGATAGAGCGCGCGCAAAACGTTGCTGACTACCTCATCAGTGTCGGCATTGCCGCTGAACGCCTTACCGTTAAAGGCTTTGGCCGCGAAAAGCCGATCGCCAGCAATGACACAGAAGCTGGTCAGACCAAGAACCGCCGCGTCGAATTCGTTCTTTCGTCTTCATCAATTTAGTTACAGTTATAGCGAAACCCCGGGTTAATGATTATGAAAAAACGATCTGACACAAGCCCTTTAGTAACTGCCGGTGGCGGTTTCACAGTTGTAGAACTTATGGTCGTTATCGGTATAATGGCTTTGCTCTCGGTGATGGTTTTTGGCATGTTTTCTACGACCAGTTCGAATCAGCAGAAGGTTTCGACTGACCTGCAGATGCAGGCAATGATACTGAACTCGCAAAACCGTATTGTAAGAACCGTCAGAGAAGGCATCGATTTTATTTTGCCAGAGCTTGGCGAAGAGTCGGCTGCCCTCTTCTTTGCTGACAGCGAAAATAACATCAGGGTTCTCTACCAGCAGAAAGATGAAGAGCTTTCGAAACGCACCGGCAAAATCCTGTACAAGCTCGTTCATCAAAAAGTTGAAACAAAAGACTTTAACGTCGGCAGTCCGGCATCTGACCCAAAACTTTCAACGACAGTCGCCGAGTATGTTAAAGACATCAAGTTCCGCGTTTCAAGCGCCAATACCGTCAATATTACTGCCTGCTTTGCGACCGAGCGCGCCGAATTTCAGACGATGTTCGAAATCGGGCTGCAGAATTCAGGAGTTGTCGAATGAAACAGCGATATTCACGTGGCATGACGCTTCTCGAACTGCTGATCGGCTTTTTCCTGCTGGTTTCGGCCTCAATTATCTTTTTTCAGGCCATGCACAGCTTTAAGAAAGAGACCACCTTCACCTCGGAAAATTTCCTCGCGGCTTCTCTGACTGAGAAAGTACTCGAACAATGCTATCAGGAAGCCGACCTGAACCCGCACGGGCTACAGGCAATCGGGCTGGCAGACGCAGACGGTGAGCTCTACCCGTTCTCGACCTTTGTAACAGACAAAGAGACGATTTTCTTTTCGAATCCGGGTATTACTGACACCGATACGCCCAATCTGCACAAGGCGCTCAAGGAAAACTTCAGCCTTAAGGTGTCGGGCGAGAAAAAGACCGGGTTTTATGAAATCAACGCCGGTTTTAACTGGAAAGCCGTGTCAGGAAAGGGCAGTTCGCTCGCCTTTACCCGTATTCTTTCGTTCACCGGCGAAAAGGAAGTTCTGACCACCTTCGCTCTGTCAGACGCCGAGGTAAAGAACCGGCTGGTAAAAGATGTATTCAATGCGCCAGGTGCCGCTCTTGGCAGCAAAGTCAGCAGTGCCGGTGCCGAAAAGTTGCTGATTAACGTCGGACACGTTTATTACACCTGCAACGACTGGCTTAATTCAGCTGAGTTCAAAGACCGCTATCAGAAAGCCCGCAGTCTCGAAATCGTTTCTTCGCCAGCTTCTGAAGACTATGAAAAGTGCACCCGCATGTATTTTGAGCTCGCCAGAGACCTGCTGCATCTGATGATGAGTCTGAAAGAGCACGCCAAAGAGGCGAACAAGGATATCAGCTTTCTTGCTGCTGTTCCGAAACCCGAGAAATACATCATCGAGAGTCGTATTGAGCGTGGCGGGCTGTTTTATCGTCAGCTGCGCCGACTTTTCTTCAATTGCCTTTTCAGGGTTGCGGAGCGCTACGAGCAGCAGAGCAAAGTTGCCGGGTCGCCGAAACACCAGCGCCAGCTGGTTATACGGCTCTTCAACATCAACCGCATCCTTTTTGCCAATCGCAGTTTCAGCGACGAGGTTCCGGCAGCCGAAATCGAAAGCCGCTACCGCAACTTCATTACAAGAATGCAGACGGCATTCAGTGAGGCTGACCCCTCGATTTTTCGCCTCGCTAACCAGGAAAAAACGTTTATAACCGCTGACAATCTCAAAGAGCGCTTTTTTATGCTTAAACTGACCGGCGAGCTTTTCACTGCCATCGACAAGTTTCTGGCAGTTCTCGATCCGGCCTGAGGCCGGGTCGACAATTGTAAGCGTCAGAAAAGAAAATCGGTAGTAAGAAAGCTCGACAGGTCGTCTTTAAGAATTTTTGTGATCAACTGCTTATTGTCATCGCTGTCTTTGGCAGCTACCAGAGTTCTGATCGAGAAAACTCTCAGTGCGTCAGAGACCGAAAGGGTGCCTTCGGCCGAATCCTTGCGGCCGGTGAACGGGAAAGTGTCGGGGCCACGCTGACACTGACTGTTGATGTTGACACGGCAGACCTGGTTAACCAGCGGGTCGATCAGTGAAGCCATCTGTTTTGCATCTTTGCCGAAGATGCTGACCTGCTGGCCGTAGTCTGACTCGACGACGTAGTTGATCGCTTCTTCGACACGATTATAGGCCGCAATTGGCACGACCGGGCCGAACTGCTCTTCGCGATAAAGTTTCATTTTATCGTTAACCGGGTAAACAACGGCGGGAAAGAACAATGAATCTGAGAAAACGCCACCCGAGGGATTGATGACTCTGGCGCCGTTCGCCTGGGCATCTTTGATAAGGTCTGTAAGCCGCTCTGATTTGCCGGGTTCGGCGAGTGGAGTAATCTGGGCGCCTTTTTCCCATGGCAGGTTGATCTGCAGCTTTTCTACTTCGGCCGAAAATTTTGCCAGAAACGCATCTGCAATTGAAGAATGCACAAAGATCATTTTCAGCGCGGTGCAGCGCTGGCCATTGAATGACAGACTGCCAAGAATACACTCTTTGACTGCCAGGTCGATATCGGCATCAGGCAGTATGATGCAGGGATTTTTGGCGTCAAGGCCGAGCACGCAGCGCAGGCGGTGCGGTTTCGGGTGTGATTTGCGGATAATGTCTGAGACGCGGCTGGTGCCGATGAAGGCCAGAACATCGACTTTGCCGGAGCTCATCATCGGCGTGATTACGGTCTGGCCACTGCCATAAACCGTATTGATGACCCCTTTCGGAAATGAATCGCGAAAAGCCTCCAGCAACGGCTGAAAAAGCAGTACGCCGAGTTTCGGCGGTTTGAAAACGACAGTATTGCCCATGATCAGGGCCGGAATCAGCGTTGTAAAAGTTTCGTTGAGCGGGTAGTTGAAGGGGCCCATGCAGAGCACGACGCCGAGCGGTGCCCGTCTGATCTGGCCAATGATTTTCTGCTGAATGGTAAAGCGCGATGAAGTGCGGTCGAGCTCTTTCAGAGCTTCGACTGTGTCGCGGATATAGTCGATGGTGCGGTCGAATTCCTTTTGAGCATCGGCAAGGTTTTTGCAGATTTCCCACATCAGGAGATTAACGACGCGGTCACGGCAGCCGAGCATACGTTCGACAAAATTCTGCACGTGCTTGATGCGCTCGCCAACCGACATTGTCGGCCATTTTCCCCGACCGTTGTCATAGGCCGCTGCCGCTGCATTCAAAGCATCTGTGGCAGCCTGTTCTGACATGGCGGGCACGCTGCCGAGCTTCATCTGTTCAGGAACACTGCCGTTTCTGATTCTGACCGGCGAAATGATTTCCTGCATCTGCCCTTGCCACTGCCGGATTTCTCCATCGATCAGATATTCGCGCTGCTCGATGCGCGGGGCTTTGAATTCAATCGGAATATTTGCATCCTGCGGGAAAAGAGCCGCAAGGGTTTCGCTTTTCAACATCGGGTTCCTCCATTTTTGTCATTTATGACTGTCGATCTTCAAGATATCTGGTATTGGGCAATTCTACCTGACCAGAAGGCTAGAGTCCATAAAATTTGCTGAGATCGATAGCTCGATTTCGACTGCTTTATCATGGATAACTGACAAAATTTGACAATTACAATTAAATTGAATACAATTTAATTGTAATAAATAACAAGGAGTCACTATGAATATTTATGAATTCACGGTTAAAGACATACATGAAAACCCGGTATTGCTGCGCGATTATCAGGGCAGGGTGCTGCTGATCGTCAACACTGCCACCGGCTGCGGGCTGACGCCGCAGTATGAAGGCCTTGAAAAGCTTTATAAAAAGTATCGTGATCAGGGCTTCGAAATTCTCGATTTCCCGTGCAATCAGTTCATGAATCAGGCGCCGGGCACCGGCGAAGAGATCGCCAGTTTCTGTCAGCTGAAATATGGCGTGTCGTTCCGCACTTTCGGTAAAATCGAGGTAAATGGCGACAAAGCTGACCCTCTGTATTTTTACCTCAAACAGCAGGCCCCGGCAGACGTCGAAAATGAAGAGGCCGGAGCATTCAGGCAGATTCTAATAAAGCTGGCTCAGACAGTAGCCGGCAGCGGCATCAAATGGAACTTTACCAAATTTCTTGTCGATCGCCAGGGCAGAGTGGTTACAAGGTTCGCTCCGACGGTTAAGCCTGAAGAACTAGAGGCAGCCATTGTCAAATTGCTGGCGCAGGAGACAAAATGTGAAAAAGCCGGCGAAAGATGAATTTGCTGCCTTAAGGCTCGATAATCAGCTGTGTTTTCCTCTCTATGCCGCTTCGAGGCTGGTTATAAAGCTTTATAAGCCGTTTCTTGATCGGCACGGCCTGACTTACACGCAGTACATTGCAATGATGGCCCTCTGGGAAAAGGACGACGTCGCGGTAAGCGAGCTGGGAGAGCGCCTGTTTCTCGACTCTGGCACCCTTACGCCACTCCTGAAGAAACTTGAAGCTTCAGGTTTCATTCGAAGAGAGCGCGATGCCGCCGATGAACGCACGGTTCGGATTCAGCTGACAGGCCAGGGTAAAAAACTGCAGAAAGCTATGGTCGATGTTCCCCGCCAGATGGCTTCATGTGTGCATATCGAAAGGGATGATGCCGGCAATCTGCATGAGCTTCTTCATGATCTGATTCGAAATCTGAGCCGTCCCAGCCGATGTTCTGAAGAGTCTTGAAAATTCCATGCCCGCAGCTGCGGTGCAATTTTGCAGGTGAGTTAAAATGGTTTGTATAAAAACAACAGATCGGACTTTTGCTGAATGCGGGCGGCGCTGATTTTTCCGCCGCAGTGGGATCCGCGGCAACCGCCGCTGGCGCCGGCAATTCTGGCCGGTGCCATGCAACGTGCCGGTGCCGATATCCGGGTATTCGATCTGAATGTCGCTTTATACCGGAATCTTCTGCAATCGACCGGTAACGGCGCGATCGGGAGTTTTCTTCTGCAGAAGCTGCTCGACCCGAAGAATCTGGCTGATGCGCAGAATTATCTTCGTATCAGCCAGGAAGCCCAGAAAATTTTCGATTCAGAATTCGACCCGGCCGGCCGGGCGCGCCTGTTCTGGGATGCCTGTGGCGGTCTGCCATCGGTGAACTCTTCTGGCGGCTGGAAGCTTGCCGTGGAGCAGTCTGAAAAGCTTCCGTTCATCAGACATCTTGCCGGCGAACTGGCCGAAATCATGCGCTGGACGCCTGAATTTATCGGCTTCTCTATAATTTCAGACACGCAGCTGCCGGCGGCACTGGCTCT
Source organism: Candidatus Ozemibacteraceae bacterium (assembly GCA_035342015.1). Classification (GTDB taxonomy): domain Bacteria; phylum Muiribacteriota; class Ozemobacteria; order Ozemobacterales; family Ozemobacteraceae; genus Rifleibacterium. The sequence continues at coordinate 22,133 of DAOQWI010000038.1, forward strand.
GGCCTCATTTATACGTAAACGCCTGCCGGATGCGAAAATAACTTTCGGCGGTGATGCGGTAACCTACCGGCGCAGTTTGCTCGCAGACCAGACCTGGCTCGGTTCGGTAATCGATGCGGCCTGTCTTGGTGATGGCGAGCCTTTTGCTGCGGCCGCTGCCACAGGTATGAGCCCTGTCGGCTCTCCAAATTCGCTGAGCTGGGAGGCTGCCGGGCGCAGCTGTGGCGTGCAGCAGTCTGTG
>DAOQWI010000039.1:0-22324 GCA_035342015.1 Candidatus Ozemibacteraceae bacterium
CGGGCATCGCTGGTGTTGCCTATTGCCAGAGGTTTATCGGCGGCGAAGGGGTTGACCTGAACCGGTTCGGTGGCCCGGGCGTCAGTTGCCGGCGTTTGAACCGCTGCGGCGGTGCCGGTAGCGGTGACCGCAGGTTTAACGAAATGAGTGAGGTGCTTGTTCAGCGAAGCGTCGAACTTCTTTTCGCCGAAAACAGCACGGGCACCGACATGGTCGGCGTAAACGTCTTCTTTGCTGCGTGAGCCATGGGGATTCAGGAAAGAACCGTCGATTGCTTCCTTGACCAGCCCGATAACCATTGTTATACCGTAAGCGAGGTGGGCCGAGCCGATCAGACTCTTTATGTGCAGAGCCAGTTCAGCCGACTTTTTGATATGCAGGGCTTTGTCATCCTGAAAATCGCTGCGGGTTATCGTTCTGCCCTCATGCTGCAGATTTACTTCGTCGATGCTGCGGTTGGCGTGCGCGAACATGCGGTCGAAACTGTCTTTATAAAAAACGACCGGCAGTTTATGCAGAAAACTCAGCTGAAAAGCACTCTGCATCGCAGCCCGGGCTTTTGCCAGAGCGTCAGACGCGACCGAAGCTTCGGTCGAAGCTTCGGTCGAAGCCGGTATGGCCGTCAACAGCATGAATACAAGCAGAATTGTCTGAAGGTTCTTAATCATGTGTACAATTATACTGATGTTTCAGCCGACCGTGAAGAGGGTTTGCGAACCAGCTAAACCAGGCGGGAGCGCAGAATGTCGTGCAGGTGCAGGAAGCCGACGACGACGTTGTCGCTGACGACCGGCAATGAGGTGATCGACTTTTCTTCCATGATTTTCAGGGCTTCCATAGCGAGGCGGTCTGGCGAGGTGTTTCTCGGTTTTGCAGTCATTACCTCGCTTATCGGCACTTCGAGGCTGCAGACGGCACTGCGCTCAAAATAGCGGCGCAGATCGCCGTCGGTGAATACCCCGAGCAGATGATCATTCGTATCGACGATTACCAGAGCACCGAAACCGCCGCGCGACATGCGGCCAACGGCGTCTTTGAGCTTTACTTCGGGCGAGACTCTCGGAATCGTATCACCTGAATGCATGAGATCCTTGACGGTGACGAAGCGACGGCCGAGGCTGCCGGAAGGATGCAGCCGCGCGAAATCCTTTTCTCTGAAGCCGCGGGCTTCGATCAGGGCGCCGGCAAGCGCATCGCCAAGCGCCATGGCAACGGTGGTCGAGCTGGTGGGGGCGAGGTTCATCGGGCAGGCTTCGCGCTCGACACCTGCGTCAATGACGACGTCAGACATTCTCGCCAGAGTCGAGGCAGTGTTGCCGACCAGGGCGATGATACTGGTGCCGATACGGCGCAGAAACGGAATCAGTCTGACAATCTCTTCGGTTTCACCTGAGTTGGAAAGCAGCAGAACCGTGTCGCGTTCTCTGATCATGCCAAGATCGCCGTGCAGCGCTTCGGCAGGGTGCAGAAAGAAAGATGCGGTGCCGGTACTCGACAGTGTCGACGAAATTTTGCGGCCGACGAGGCCCGATTTGCCCATGCCGCAGACGATAAGGCGACCCGGACTGGTGAGGATAAGGTCTACTGCCCTGATCAGTTCGTCGCCAAGTTTGTCAGCGGCCGTTTTGATGGCTGCCATTTCGAGTTCGAGAATATTTTTTGCGGTTGTCAGCGGGCTGGAATGCATGTTTTGCCACCTGCCAGAGTAAAAGATGTCAGCGCTTCTGCTGTGCCATACGATACCACTTTGCCGGGCATACGACAACCCGCGGCTTAACAGTTCTTAAGCTTGCGCATTCGGGGGTACATTGTTATTATTATGGTATTAACGGTGCCCGAAGGGAGCCTTATATGAAAAAAAAGCTGCAAAATAGAGCCGGCCTGGCCCTGTTTTTTACAATCTGCACGATTGCCGTGATCAGCATTATCGTTTACGGCATGATCTATTTCATGCGTGGTGAGGTTTATCACTCAGAAAACTACGTTGACGCAACCGTTTCGCTGCTGCTTGCCGAAGCCGGCATCGAAGAAACTCTGTTCACGGTTAAAAGTCAGATGAATAACCCCGAAAATGCTTTTTACAAGCTGATTACCGGCCAGGATGAAGGCAGTGTCGACGTCGACCTGTCGCGCCTCTCTTCCGGGAATAAGGCGGTGCCCCCGATTGCCGAAGGCGGCTCGGTAAAGGCCCGGCTGACCTGGCAGCTTGATAAAAAAGCATTCGAAGATCTGGTCGCCAAGGGCGTGCCGCGCGAAATCGCCCGCCAGGGCACGATCACCATCAATTCTCAGGGTAGCTTTCACCGCACCCGCAAGCAGGTTGAAGTTAAAAAATCTCTCAAAGCCATGTTGCTTAAGGGGCCGTTGAATGCCAATGCTGTCGGTATGGTCGCTCCGAGCCATGGGTTGTTTCTTAACAAGGCCAATCAGGACTCGTTCAAGATTGAAAGCTTCGACTTCTGGGATCCATGGGGTTTCTTCGTCAAGGGTGGCAAAACCTACATGAAAGAAGGGGTGCGCGTCGACCTGCCGAAATGGCTGATGCTGACCCGCATGCGCAATGAACTCGAGCACCCCTGGCTCGACATGGGCATCGGCTGGACCGGCTGGAACGGCGGCGCCGACCTCAGCGAAACCAAAATTGAATATACCGATACGGCCGTGACCAGACAGTATCACAAATGGCAGGGTCTGTTCACCTGGCCCTGGTGGATCAAGACCGGTGACGAGCCCTATCATTCCGAGACCCGCAAGGTGCAGGAATACGAAAACAAACAGGTCAACATCTATCCGGCCGAAGTCTATCGCCGGCTTGCCAACCGCGTTGTCGACCCGACCACCAACCCTGAGCACGCCAAGTATTTTGGCAACGTCAATTTTCAGGAAGCTTTTGGCCGCAATGAAGTTAACTACGACAAGGTTGTTCCCCTGTATGGCTGGGGCGACTGGCGCAAGGTCAGCAACAAATATTCGCGTTATTTCGGTAACCCGACCAAAGCTCACGATACCAGTCGTGCCGTCGAAATCAACGGACTGACCTACATCAAGGGTGATGTGTATCTTGAAGGCTGGGTTAAAGGCAAGGGGCTCCTGGTCGTCGAAGGTAATATATACGTTGGCGGTGATGTTCTCACTCTGCAGGATGACTCAGGCCTGGATTCATGTGTCGGCGTCATTGCTCTGCGCGACAAATCAAGCGATACCTCGATCGAAAACCCGAAAACCGGTAAAATCATTTACAAACCGCATCATGACAGTGACTGGTCAAGGTTTGGCATAACGCACCCGTTCAGAAATCTCAGCCCGCGTCTCGAGGGCAGCTTTCATGCCCAAGGTGGCATGGAACTCGAAACCGATTCGCAGATGAAGAAGCTTTGTAACATGGATATCGTCGGTAACCTTTCGGTTGATTACTTTGACCGCCGCCGCATGCCCAACGATGTGCGCATCACCTACTTCAACTGGCAGGAAGTCCTTGAACGATCGAGCTATGACTACACTGTCGACAAAAAGGTCGATTACACCAACCTCTACGAGCTGGCCATTCAGAAAGAAATTCTGAGCTGGCGCGAGGTTGACGCTACCCTTTGATTTTTTTCCGCCGCCTTAAACCCGCAACCCTGGCTGCCAGAATTTTCTGGGGGGTTGCGGCCGCTTCTCTGATTTCTGCGGTTGCCATCTGGGGCTGGCTTTATAACAGATTTTACGAATCTCTCGACCGCGAAGCCTCGACCCGCATGAAGCAGATGGCCGAATCGCTGCTGTTTGAAGTGCGCCGCCTGCAGCCAGCCGAAAATGATCACACCCTGAGAAGGGCTCTCATCAGTCATTTCTGGGGCCTCGAAGTCTCTGCCGGCATGGTACAGAACCTCTACTGGCTCGATCTTGCCGGCCCGCGCCCGGTGTTTATCGCATCGTTTTCGAACGCGGCAGATGGCGATGCTTCAATGCTGCCGCCGACTTCAGAAGAGGCCGAAGACCTGGTTTATGATTTTATCAACGATCTCGACCGTGGTGCAATGGTTTTTCCTGATCCATACTCGCTCGGGGAAGAACGCCGCTTCAAGATCGTGCTGTGCCCGGTTCTCGATGCCAACGGTCTGCTCGAAAGCGTCATCGGTATAGAATCGGATATGGAATATCTGCGACTGGCAGGCGACTTCAGGCGCCTGCTCGCCGAGGGTGTCGGACTGGCTGTTGTCGTCAGTCTGCTTGTTTCTCTACTGCTGGCCCGCAATGTTTCAGCCAAAATCGGGGTTTTTCGTGGCGGAGTTGCCATGATTTCTGCCGGAAAGCAACCGGAAGAGCTTAGACTCTCGATTCGCGAACTTGACGACCTGTATCAGGCTTTTATAAGAATGGCGGCCGATCTTGAACAGCAGAAAGCCCATGTTCAGAAGGTATTCAGCCGCAAGCTCGACGAACTGGCATTTACCGGCGGTGCCATCGCCCACGAGATTCGCAACCCGCTTTCGGCAATCGAAATGCACTTCGGGCTGCTGAAGCGTGAAATTGCCCGGACTGCGGCCGCAACCGGCGAATCGCCGGCAATTCAGGAAATTGAACAGCAGTTGGGGCATCTGCGCCGCCTGTTGACCAGTTTTCTTGATTATTCCCGCAAGGTGAGACCGCAATGTGAAAAAGTGGTGCTGCATGAATTTTTTCAGCGTATTCTCGCTGGCCGCCGGCAGGTGCTTGGCGATTTTGCCTTTACGCTCGAAATACCAGAGGGCCTGACAGGCTTTTTTGACCAGGCGATGTTGCAGCAGGTGATTGAAAACCTCGTTAATAATTCATTCAGGGCTGCGGCTGAGAAACAACTGCATCTCACGCTCAAAGCGTCATCCGATGGCAGTTTTCTGCGCCTTGAAGTTGCTGACAACGGGCCCGGGGTTGCCGCTGCAATCGCTGAGCAGCTGTTTACGCCTTTCGTCAGTGGCAGTGCTGATGGTAACGGCTTCGGACTGGCCATATCACGAAAACTTGTTGAAGCGCACGGCGGTGAGATATATCATGAAAAAAATCCCGATTCTGGTGCTGTTTTCGTAATCGAGGTGCCGCAACATGAAAATACTCGTAGTTGACGACAACGCTTCACTGGCCCGTGCCATAAAGTCTTTTCTCAACCAGGAAGGGCATGTGGCCGATGTGGCCGGCTCGGTTAAAGAGGGGCAGAAGCTGCTCGACCTGAGCAATTACGATCTGGTGCTGACCGACCTCAAGCTTCCTGACGGTGAAGGCCTCGAAATCATCAGAAAAGCCCGTGAAAGCGCCAGCCCCAGGCTGCCCGAAGTCATTCTCATGACGGCATTCGGTTCTGTCGAATCGGCGGTTACCGCAATGCGTCTCGGCGCTTCAGATTATCTGACCAAGCCGGTATCAATGGAAGAGTTCTCTTTCAGAATTCAGAAAATTGCCGAGCGCCGTCGTCTCGATGAACAGAATGAACTGCTGAAACGGCAGTGCGACAGCCTTCTAGATGCCTCAGGCTTTGCTAATGTGCTTGACAGCATTGTTGGCAGAAGCCAGGCGATTGCCGAACTCAAACAGCTTCTCGCCAAGGTTGCGCCTTACCCTTCGACGGTGCTGATTACCGGTGAAACCGGCGCCGGCAAGGAAATGGTGGCCCGTGCGGTGCATCAGCTGTCGCCTCGGGCCGGCGGACCTTTCGTCAGAGTTAACTGCGCTTCGATTCCTGAAACGCTTTTTGAGGCTGAGCTGTTTGGCCATGAAAAAGGCGCCTTCACCGACGCCAGACAGCGGCGTATCGGCAGTTTCGAGGCCGCCGACCAGGGAACCGTCTTTCTTGACGAAGTTGGCGAAGTGCCACTGGCGATGCAGGCAAAGCTGTTGCGGGCTCTGCAGGAAAAGGAAATCATCAGAATTGGCAGCAGTTCTCCGGTTAAGGTCGACGTGCGCATTGTCGCTGCCACGAACCGGAATCTCGAAAAGATGGTTGCCGCGGGGCGTTTTCGCGAAGATCTGCTGTATCGACTCAGTGTTTTCAATATTCTGGTGCCGCCGCTGCGCGAGCGAAAAGATGATTTTCCTGAACTTTGTCGCAGTCTGCTGGATCGTCTTGCCCGCGAACTGGGCAAGCCTTCGCTGCGCATTCCTGACAGCCTAGTAGAACGCCTTGCCGCTATGCAGTGGCCCGGAAACGTCAGGCAGCTGAAAAATGCCCTTGAACGGGCAGCTGTTCTTTCAGAGGGCCGCGATATCGAAGCAAAATTTCTGTTGCAGCCTGATCGTTCAGAAGAGGCTCAGGCAGAGCCTGCCAGGACCGGGTTTGTATCCCCGGCGGCAATTGAAAATGAAAACCCAGAAGTCGGTCTGACCGCGGCACTGGAAAGTCTGGAACGGCGCATGCTTGTAGCCGCCCTTGAAAAAGCCGGCGGAACAAAAAGCCGGGCCGCAGAGATCCTTAAGATTCCGCGAACCCAGCTTTTATATCGAATGAAGAAGCTTGGTCTTGGTGAAGGCGACGACTGACGGGCCTTACAGACTCATAATCTTCTGGTAGGTTGCTTCAAGTTTTTTCAGCGCTTCATCGGCGAGTTTCGACACTTCGGCGCGCACTTCACTCTGCATTTTTTCCTGGGCAGCGATGACGCGGTCCTTGTCGGCCTGGCTGAACTTTTCGATGCGGGCAAGAAACTTCGCCTTGTTTTCTTCCTGGCGCTTTGCCATTTCGTCGCGGCGGGTTTCGATATTCTTTTTAAACTTGTTATAGCGTTCGGTGACCTTTTCTTTGCGTTCTTTGCTTTTTTCTTCGCTCATTGCCGGCTTTTCTGTGGCATCGCCTTCGATTTTACCTTCGCCGCCTTTGCGGGCGCGTTTTTCTTTGCGGGCTGAGATTTTGTCGATGCGGCCTTCGAAACCGGCAAGTTTTTCGTTGAGCTTTTCAAATCTTTCTTTGATTTTTTCAAGAATCTTGGCTTTGCGACCTTCGATGCGCGAAATCATCTGGTCAGCGGTCACTTCTTTGCGGTTTTCGAGTGCCGGGCCCTTTTTTGCATCTGCCGGGGTTTCTTCGGCCGAAGCCATTACGGGAACGAGAAGAGCAGCCATAAGAGCGATAACAGTGAGAAGCTTTTTCATATTTTCCTCCGGATTTTGAACTTACTCTGTTCATTGCAACACCCGTGCCAGATTTATAAACACGCATCAATAGGGGAAAATGCTGATGATTATTGCTGCCGTGTCAGAAATTTGACGCTTTGCTGCCCAAATCTGCGTCAAAAATCTGACGCCCCGTCAAATTTATGGCGAAGGCCTGGAGGTATTGTATAATCAGCGGATGAAAATACGTCTGATTATTGCTCTGGCACTTGTGCCCTATGCGCTGTGGCTGATGATTGACTATCAGTATCATTTTATCGACGGCGCCAATCTGCTGATCCATGAGGGCGGGCATGTTCTGTTCGGGCTTACGGGCAACCGCTTTCTTATGGTTGCCGGCGGCACGCTTCTGCAGCTGCTGGTGCCTCTGATGTTCGCCTGTCATCTGTTTTTTCAGCGCGACAGGTTTGGTGCGAGCCTCTGCCTGTTCTGGTTTGCCGAGAGTCTTATGTATTCAGCGGTCTACCTGGGTGATGCCAAAGCTGGCAAACTGCCGCTTTTCGGGGTTGGCAAGGTTCAGCACGACTGGTTTTATCTGCTGAAAACAATTGGTCTGCTAAATTATTGCACTGAAATTGCTTTCATGATGCATATTTTTGCTTCGATGCTTCTCTGTCTTGCCCTTTACTATGCGGTGCAGGCATCTGCCGGCGCTGCGCCGCCCAACGAAGAGGCACCGGGATTTTCAGGCGATCAGTGATACTGCTTCTGTAACAGGGCAAACAGAGATAATTAAGTAAGCGTCTGCCCTGGCTCCTGTAACAATTTTTAAAGTTTGCGGCGGTAAAAGCCGATAAGGTTTTCAGGAATCTAATTTATCAGAGGTTTTGTTATCCGTCAGACTTTTAAACAACTGGTCATGCTGCTGCTGATCGGCCAGATATTTCTGGTCGGTGCGATTCTGCAGACCGAAAATGCTGTTTATAAAGATGTTGAAGAGCATGAAGAGCTCTATGACATGAAGAAGCACGGCCCGGTAAGTGCCGACCGCGCTATCGAAATGATGAGCGAAGACCAGATGCCCGAGCCAGAGGGTGTTGAGCCCGAAGATGCGGCGTCGGCACCTGCTGAAAAATCTAAGCTGGCCACCAGCCCGGTAGTTCTCGATGTAAACATCAGAACCGAAGAGGCTTTTGAAATTGTTGAATTTACCCTGTCGCGTGAAGTGAAAATTCTCAAGCGCAATCAGGGCGGCCGCCTTCTGACGATGCGCCTTATGCCCGCAGTGAGCCCTTTAACAGTTGAGCAGCTTGATAAACTGCAGAAAAAACTGACAAAGTTTTCTCTTTATCACAGTGGCAGTTACTCTGAAATGGTTTTTGCTGCCGGTGGCCGTATTGGCAACCCATATATCGCCTCTGAAACGGCGGGGGTTTTTCGCCTTTGCGTGCCTTATCAGCTTGAAAAGGCGGCTTTCGCTATCAAAAGTGGCGAAAAGATCGCCGATGGCCTGACTTACTACCGCGACCGCGCCAAAGTTGGTGAACGGTGTTCAGATGTACATATTCTCAGAGTTGAGCCCTTTTCTGACAATGTCAGCGTGTTTCCGGCACTTGCCAACGAGGGTATTGCCCAGAAAGAGGTTCTGTCGTCGATGGCCAGGCGATATAACGCAGTGGCAGCAATAAACGGTGCCTATTTCACCTCGCGCGGCGACCCGATCGGCACCTTGATCATCAATCGCCGCCTCATCAGCTCGCCCCTTTACAAACGCTCAGTTTTCGGTGTCACCGAAGATGATACGCTTATTTTCGGCAACCCTGATTTTTCGGGCACGTTGCGCTCTGGTGGTCTTTCGCTTAAGATCGACGCGGTTAACCAGCCGCGCCGTGGCGGTAACCTGGTTGTTTTTACGCCAGAATACTCGCGCAGCACCATGACCGACGAAAAAGGTCTTGAACTGGTGCTGGTCAAAGGCAAGATTGTCGGGATTCACGACCGCGATGCGCTCATTCCGCCAGACGGTGTCGTAGTATCCGCAGGCGGGGAAAAGGCCTCGGAGCTTGCTGCCCTCAAACTCGGGCAGTCAGTCGAACTCGACTATTCGATCGATCGACCCTGGGATACTATCAGGCACGCCGTCTGCGGTGGCCCACGCCTGGTCGAGAATGGTAAAAACAGCATCAATGGCAAAGAAGAAAAATTCGACAGTTCGATCGTGCATGGCCGACATCCGCGAACCGCAGTCGCCCTGACTTTTGACGGCGACCTGCTGCTGGTGGTCGTCGATGGCCGGTCGAAGCGCAATGCCGGCATGAAGCTCGATGAACTGGCCGGTTACCTGAGATCACTCGGGGCACGCCATGCCATCAACCTTGATGGTGGCGGTTCTTCGTCGATGATTGTGCGCGGTCGCACGGTGAACAGCCCATCAGACGGTCATGAGAGAAGAATCTCAAACGGCATTCTCATTTCTGCCAGGTAGCCCGTAAAAAAACACAATTCGGTTTTTTTTTTCTTCTCTTCACGGTTATTAAGAAAATGCTATTGCCCGACTATTGTTTAGGCTGTATCATGCCGATAGATTTCTGACCGGGTGTTGTGTAACAGTTTTGATGTCTCGATTTTGGGACAGATAAACTGCCCGGTTTCAGAGGTTTTTAGGAAAAAGGTGTGGCCATTCAAAATGGGTATGTCAATGCTTTCTGCTGAGCATCGGGTCTGCGTCGCGGTTCTTCTGATGTTGGCTTTTCTTTTCGGAAATGCCAGTCTGGCCTTTGCACAGAATGTCGATATTTTGCGTCTCAAAGATGTCAAAGTCGGCATGAAAGGCTTTGGTAAAACTGTCGTACTTGGCCGTAAGATTGAAACCTTCGATGTCGAGGTTCTTGGTATTCTGGCCAATAACAAAGTAAACGAAAACGTTCTGATCAACGGCAAATCAATTCTGGTAAAGGTCAGCGGCGAAGTGATAAAAAGGGCCGGCGGTATCGCAGCCGGCATGAGCGGCAGCCCGGTTTACATCGATGGCAAGCTTATGGGTGGTATCAGTTCCGGCTGGATTATGACCGATCATACTGTTGGTCTGGTAACCCCGATAGAGGAAATGCTTGAAATCTGGTCATACCCCGATATGGCCTGTGCCGATACCGGGGTCGACAATCTTATCAGACGCTGGATTCCGGAAGCACCACTGCAGCTCGGAGGTAACCCCGTTTCTGCCATTTTAGAGGCGCCTTTCGATATTGCCCATGCTATCAGACCGGCCGCCGGCGAAGCCGTATTTCAACAGGCTTCGGTCGATGTCTATATTGAAGGTCTCTACGGCCGTGCCGCCGATGTTCTTAAATCCAAATTGCAGAAAAAAAATGTAATTATTGCCCGCAAAGGTGCTTTACCAGGTAAAGAAGACCTCGATGGCATCGAACGTCAGGATGCTACCGCTGAAACTTTCGAGCCGGGTTCGGCTCTCGGCATTCAGCTTGCCCGCGGCGATATCAACATGACCACCCTCGGAACGGTTACACACCGCAGTGGCCCGCGCATTCTGGCTCTGGCCCACCCGTTCCTCAAAAAGGGCGCCGTCTCGTTTCTGCTCACCGGTGCCTACATTCACCATTCCTTTTCAAGCGTGCAGATGCCTTTCAAGATCGGTGCTCCGACCGAAATGCTCGGAGTCATAACCCAGGACCGCGAAAAGGGCCTGAGCGGCGAAATCGGCCGTCTGCCAGAAATGGTGCCGGTGCAGATCGACGTATTCGACAAAAATCTGCAGATCAACCGCAGCATCAACTACCAGATCGTCAGAGACCCCTCGGTTTTCGTCATGGTTCTTGAATCAACTCTGATTCAGGCTCTTGAAGGGGTAATCGACCGGGCCGGCCCCGGAACCGCACTCATGGGCGTTTCCCTCGACTGTTCAAACCGTAAGGGCGAAAAATACAATTTCCGCCGCGAAAACATGTTTTACTCGCGCACTGACATCGTTCAGGCACTGATCAATGAAGTGACCAGCCTGATGGATATGGTCACCGAAAGCGAGCACGAGGAAGTGATGCCGACCAGACTGCTGCTGAAAATCGAAGTCGAAACCCGGCGCCGCACACTTTCTATCGAAAAGGTCGAAATCAAGAATTCGTCGGTTTCAAGCGGCGGGGTTCTCGATGTTGAAGTTACACTGCGCCCTTTCCGCGAAAAGAAGTTTGTGCGCAAGGTTAAACTGCCGATTCCGCACGACATTGGCCGCGAAAACCTCACTCTTTCAGTTTATGGCCTCAACATGAAGGTCGAAGACGTCGATGTGCCGGCTGATTCGCGCGAAAGCAAGACCGGCAGAGATTCACGCTCTGACGAAGCCCTGCCCGGTGATTTCGACGCGGTTATCCGCAGCTGGGTCAATTCGCCGAAAAACTCGGACATTCTCTTTCAGCTGACCGCCGAAGGCGATGAAACCAAGAAACTTAAATTGAACGGTAAAGACTTTGAAATTCAGCCCACCAACCTTGTGGTAACCGGCCGGGTCGACACAACCCTTACCCTCAGCGAGGAATGACCTTGTTCAACCGACTTGTAAAAGATTTTGTCGAAGCAATTGGCAGCATGAGCATTCTGTTCATGCAGACCATCTACTGGACAGTTCACAACCTCAAAACCGGCCGTTTCTCATTCAAAAACCTTCTCGATCAGATGTCGCGCATTGGCGTCGACTCATTATCGATGGTCGCGATTACCGGCGTATCGACCGGCGCGGTTCTTGTCGTTCAGATCGGGTATCAGTTTGCTCAGATGGGCGCGCAAAGCTATGTCGGCGGCGTCGTCAGCCTGGCCATGGCACGTGAGCTGGCGCCGATTCTTACCTCGATCGTTGTTGCGGGCAGGGTAGGCAGCGCCATCGCCGCCGAGATCGGCACCATGAAAATCACCGAACAGATCGACGCCCTCGAAACCCTGGCCACCAATCCGGTCGATTATCTCGTTGTCCCGCGCTTCTGGGGCTGCACCATCATGCTGTTCATGCTCACAATTTTTACCAACGTGGTTGGCATGATCGGCGGCTCTATCGTTGCGGTGCATCAGATCGGTCTGACCCTGATTTCGTTCAAAGATTCAATTCTGCACATGCTCCTGATCCAGGATCTGATGGGCGGCCTTTTCAAGGCAATGATCTTTGGTGGCATAATCGCAATTATCGGCTGTTACAAAGGTTTTACCACCGAAGGTGGTGCAGAAGGCGTCGGTCAGAGCACCACCAGCGCGGTTGTCGTCTCGATCATGATGATTCTCGCGGTCAACTATTTTCTCACAGTAGGCATCAACAACTTTAACACGGCATATCTGCAATGATTATCGTCTCAAATCTACAGAAGAGTTTCGGCCCGAAGCAGGTTCTCAAAGGCGTGAACCTGAAAATCTACGACGGCGAATCGCTGGTCATTCTCGGGCCATCGGGCTGCGGCAAGAGCGTACTGCTCAAAAATATCATCGGACTGATGAAACCCGATGCCGGCCAGGTGATTATCGATGGCGAAGATATCACCCGCTACGAACAGAAAAAACTCGATGCGCTGCGTATGCGCATGGGCATGCTTTTTCAGTCTGCAGCTCTGTTCGATTCGCTCAATGTCGAGGAAAATGTCGCATTTGGTCTGCGGCGCCATACCAGCCTTTCTAACCGGGCGATACATCACATCGTCTCAGAAAAGCTCGAAATGGTCGGTCTGCCGGGCACGAACTATCTCATGCCTTCAGAACTTTCTGGCGGTATGCGAAAACGCGTCGGCCTGGCCCGTGCCATCGCCATGGAACCCGAAATAATTCTTTATGATGAGCCGACCACCGGTCTTGACCCGATCATGACCTCGGCCATCGACGAATTGCATCTCAGTCTCAAAGAAAGGCTCGGGGTAACCTCGATCGTCGTTACCCATGACCTTAAGTCGGCATATCGTGTCTGCGACCGCATTGCTCTGCATTTTGGCGGCCAGATAGTTGAAATAGGAACCCGCGAAGAAATCATCAATTCGCCGAACCCGATCGTACAGCAGTTTATCCGGGGCGAGGCGCAGGGTCCGATGACTCTGCTATAAACAGGAGAAGCTAATGAACTCGACAGTCAAAGTTGGAATCATGACATTAATTGCGGCAGTTCTGCTGTCGTATATGGTCTTCATTATTGGTGACTTCAGCTTTTCCGAACAGGGCTACAACTTTGTCATCAGCTTCTATTCTGTCAACGGCCTGAGCAAAGGTTCGACCGTTTCGATGTCGGGCGTTAAGATCGGCAAGGTAACCACGATCGAGATTCGTGACGACCAGGTCTATGTTTACGTTTATATTCAGGATAAAAAGCTGCACATCAGGCGCAAGAGCACCTTTACGATCTCGACTGCAGGTCTGATGGGTGAAAAATTTGTCGAAATCATGCCGACCCGCGATTACACTTCCCCCTATGTTTCAGATGGCGAAATTGTGGCGGGCACCGACCCGACGCGCATGGACGAACTGTTCGAACAGGGTAATGTGCTGATTCAGAAGCTCCAGGAGCTGACTGCATCGGCCAAGGATATCATCGGCGACCCGGAACTCAAGGAAAATACCCGTGTCATGTTCCGCAACGCCCGCTCTGCATCTGACAAGATGAACGAAATTATCGCTTCGGTGCGTAACCGCAGTGATCGCATTGTCGAAAGCCTCGACAACATTCTGCACCGCGTCGATGGCGAAATTGAGAAGAACCGCGAAGATATCAGGTCGGTCGTTGCCAACTTCAGACTGTTCAGTGACCGTCTGTCGAGCATTACCGAAGACAGCCGCGAAGACTTCAAGGAAATCATCGCCAACGTCAGAAGCACTACCGATCGGCTTGACGATATGATTGCCAAGCTGAACAGCAATGACAAGATGACTGACGATCTGCGCAGCACCATCGAGTCTCTGCGCGATGCATCTGACAATGCAAAAGAAATCACCCGCGAAGTCAAAGAAATCGTGGCCGACAAGGAAATCCGCAAGAAAATCAATACCGGCCTCGATGATGCTCATAAACTGGCGCAGGCCGTCGACAAGGTGTTCCTCAACATCCGTCAGACCCGCATCGACTTCAAGTATCTGCTCAGATACCGCGAAGAAACCGAAACCTTCATCTCTGACCTCAATGTCGATCTCTACCCGAGCGACAAGACCTTCTACCGCATCGGTGTCGAAGACATCGGCGGCGACGACAACTTCAACCTCATGGTTGCCCGTGGTGCTGATACCAATCTGGTTAAGAGAGGCGGTATCATCAGCTCGAAAGTTGGTCTTGGCTTCGATTACTATCTTGGCAAGCCGATTCAGCTCAGTGTCGATTTCATCGATACCACCGATTCTGAAGTCAGACTCAAGGGCAGTTACCTGATGACCGACAACATCCGTTTCGAACTGCGCATCGATGATGCGGTCGATAAGCGTGACGTTCATTTCGGTATCGAATACAAATTCTGACAAGGCAAGCGACATGACAGTAAACGAGCGCCGTGGCGTCAAGCCGAAAGTTCTGCTGGTGACAACCGGTGGCACTATTACCATGCTGCGTGGCCCGCGTGGCGAACTGTGCCCGTGCGAAGACGCGGCCAGCCTTATCGCAACGATTCCTGAGCTGAAGCAGCTGGCAGACATCGATGTGGTGTCGGTGGCCAACGTCGATTCAAGCAATCTGACGCCAGATTTCTGGCTTACTCTCAGCAAGGCCATCTTTCAGCGCATTAACGACTACGCCGGTTTTGTTGTCGCACACGGAACTGACACGCTTTGTTACACAGCTTCGGCCATGTCGTTTCTGCTGCAGGAACTCAATAAACCTGTAATCATCACCGGCGCTCAGGTGCCGCTCGAAGAGATTGGCTCAGATGGCCGTAGCAATCTGATCAATGCCGTGCGGGTCGCTATCTCTGACCTTGCTGAGGTGGCGGTGGTCTTTGGCACCCTGATTATCAGGGGCTCCCGCGCCAAGAAAATGTCGGTGTTCGATATGCAGGCTTTTATTTCGGTAAATGATGTGCCGCTTGGCACTATCGGGCTTTCAATAAAATTCAGCGATTTCGCCAGGCTGCGCAGTCGTAGAAAACCACTCTACAGGCCTTTTTTAAACGAAAATGTTGCAATGCTGCCTGTTTACCCGGGCATTAAACCTGAAGTCATCGAATATCTCGCAAGCTCGCATGACGGCATCGTCATCGAAGGCTATGGCGCCGGCAATATTCCGACCGGTGAGAAAAGCCTGATTCCTGCCATTACTGCAGCAATAGCGCGTGGTGTGGCGGTAGTCGTCTGCACGCAGTGTATCGTCGGTTCGACCGAAATGGAACTTTATCAGGTCGGTCGGGCAGCTCTCGATGCCGGCGCCATACCGGCGATGGACATGACCCCGGAAACGACGATGGTCAAGCTGATGTGGGTGCTTGGCCAGACCAGAGATATCGCCACGATCGATTCAATGATGCAGAAGTGTTTCGTTGGAGAACTTCACGAGGTCAGCTGATTGAAGAACTGCCCCGAATGCGGCAAGCCAGTTTCCTCAAATCTTATGTACTGCGGTGTCTGCGGTGCACCGGTCAGCCAACCTGTACAGAGCCGGCGTGAGCGTCTGCTGTTTTTCCTGACTCCACTTTTTCTCGTGCTGTTCTGTGTGGCACTGAGTTACGAGCTCGGCGTTTCATCGCCTGAAGATTCAGGTCTGCTGTTTGCCGGGGCTCTGGTTTTTGCATTTATCGGCGCCGCCGGCATTTTTGCTCTGCTGGTCTGGCTCTTCTCTTTGCCGGTGCTGCCGGCCAGCTACTGGCAGGCGGGCTTTTTCGGAGTTTTACAGGCACTTGTCTGCGGTTTTCTGGTTTATCACCTCGAAATTCTGCTGCTTGGCGAAGTTTTACACAACATTGGTCCGATTGCATTCATGCAGGCCCGGGCAGAAATGTTCGGTGTCATTTATCTGCCCTTATTGCTGATTGGTATTTTGTCGGTTTCTGCCAGGGCCAGAGCTGTCAGATTTCCTGAGAGTGTGAATTCGCCGGCAGCTGCTTTGCTGCTCAAGCATTCCGTGAGTTTGATTCCGGCAGTGGTTTTTGCTGCTGCCGTTATTATGCATTTCTCTTTTTCTGAACCTGCAAGGTTTCTGGTGCAGGCAAGAATTCTCTATGATCTCGACGCGACCGGGCTTTCTGCCTCGGTTTCTGACAACGCTCTGCAGAAGCACACTGATTATGCACCTCTGCATTTTATGAGGGGAGTGGCGATTGTCGACGGCCAGCACTCTGACTTTTCGGCTGGCGAGGCGGCAGTGCATCTTGAAAAGGCCGTTAAGCTTGAGCCTAAAGCTTCTTTGTATCATTTTCGTCTCAGTTCTGCCTATGATCTCGAGCGACGCGGCGCAGAGGCAATCGCGGCAGCAGCATCAGCCGCAGCCCTGCTTCCCGAAGATGCCTATCTCTGGCAGCATCTTGGCGATCTGCATCTCAAATATCGCGACTATGCCGGGGCAGTCAAAGCTTTCAGAAATTCACTCAAATATGCTTCCAATAGCCCGCTTGTACTGAACAATCTTGCCTATACGCTGCTTGAATTGAATCAGGATCTGCCGCAGGCGCTAGAAATGGCGCGCATGTCGACAGATATTATGCCCGGCATGATTTTTAATTTAGATACTCTTGCCTGGGCTCTTTACAAAAACAAGATGTATGCCGAAGCTCTGGAAATAATGAATAACATTTTTCAGGGGCGCAGCGAAGTTTCGCCCGAAGTGGATTTTCATTATGCGATGATACTGCAGGCCAATGGCATGCTGAAAATGCCGCTGCAGACCTTTGACAGCCTGCTTGCCAGACCTGAAGTCGCCGCCGACCATAACCTGTTCGGGCAGATCTATGAAGCCCGCAGCCAGGTTGCCGATAAACTCGGAACCGAAATTACGGTTCCTGACCAGAATGGATCAGTGAATGGAGAAGCCGCAGGTGAGTAGACGAATAAATAGAATATTGTCTGCTGTGTTTGCCACAGCTGCTTTTGTTCTGCTGCTGCCTCTGGTTTCAGAAGCGGTGCTGCATGTCGATACCAGTTATTCAGGCAAGTTTCGCAGTCACCCGGGTTATGCGAAGATTCTCGCCGATCTGCCCTTCGTCTACCAGGAATCCTTTCAGCGCATCGAAAAATCGCTGGGTATTCCGGCACGCGAGCAGATGTACGTTGTCGTCATGTTTTCTGACCACCTTACCTACAAAGGTTTCAGACTGCGGGGAAAACGCCAGTCGATTCGAACTGCAAACCGCACCATCGTTCATTATATTCACATCGATCTCGATTTTCTGATAAACGGTCAGGCAACGCTTCTCGAAGAGATGACCCACGAAATGACGCATGCGGTAATGGCTGATGCGATGGGTCTGAAAGAATATGATTCTCTGCCAATGTGGATCAAGGAAGGCACCGCCGTTCATGCTGCCGATCAGGGACTCGCCCGTATCAAAGCGCTTACGCGGCGAGGCTTCGATATCAACGCCATCGGCGGTGAAGACGAAAACATCGATGGTAACCCGATTTCTCTCGAAAAATACGTCGAAAATTATCTTAAGATAAGGTTTCTGCTGAAAAGTTTCGGCAGCAGCGCTCTGCATCGCTTTGTTAAGAGGCTTATGAAGTCTGGTGACATTGGCCAGGAACTGTCGGTATGCTTCAATGGTCTCACTGAAGAGGTGATGAACCAGTATGCGGCTGATTTTATCAAAAATACGCTGCTCGACAACGTCAGACCTGTCGCCTCAGGGGAAAACCTGCAGCGCGGCATACGATTTTTCGACGAGGGTGAGTTTTTGTCGGCCCGGCTGGCACTTACCGATGCTCTTTATGGTGGTCTTAACGACAGTGAATTTCAGAAAGCCGCCTATCTGCTGGCTGAATGTTACATTCAGGAAAGAAACCCGCAAGGGGCACTGCAGCTGTTGAAACAGTTCAGGCCAGATCCGCGCAACGTGCCGGTCGACCGCTATGAATTTCTCAGCGCCTATTCAGAATATGCAATGGGGCTGGTTACCAAGGCTTATTTCGGTTTCAAGAAGGCTTTCGAAACATCGAGTAACCAGGCAGTGCAGGAAGGCGCGCTTTATTACATCATCCGCATTCTTACAGAACTTGGCAACAGGCCCGAAGCAGACCGCGTCTACGCAATGCTGCGCCAGCAGTTTCCGAAAAGCAGCTATCTGAACCTTGCCGGTCGCATTCTGGCAGTTGCCCCCTGAAATTTTTACGGGGTCTGGCCTGCATTAACATCCGGTTTGTGTTGCGTTGACAAGCGGTCGGGGGCTGTGTTACGCTTTTCTGCCGCATCTGATGCGCGATTCTGCCACAAGAGGAATGACATGGAATTAAAAGCGAAGATTCAGCAGGCCGTTGATTTTATCGTTGCCAAAACATCTGTAAAACCGCAGGTTGCCCTGGTGCTCGGTTCTGGTCTCGGCAAATTTGCCGACGAAATTCAGAATCAGGTTGCCATACCTTACGAGCAGATTCCGCATTTTCCGGTTTCAACAGTCAAGGGGCATGCCGGCAAACTGGTGATCGGTGATGCCGGTGGCAAAAAAGTCATCGCCATGCAGGGCCGCTTCCATTATTATGAAGGTTACAGCATGCAGGAAATCACTTTTCCGATGCGCGTCATGCTGGCCCTCGGCATTCAGGATCTCATCATCACCAACGCTTCAGGCGGTCTCAACCGCAATTTCAAGGTTGGCGATCTTATGATCATGACCGATCATATCAATTTTATGGGTAACAACCCGCTGATTGGCCGCAATGACGACAGCGTCGGTCCGCGCTTTCCGCCAATGCAGGGTGCTTATACCAAAGCTCTTGTCGAAGAAGCCATGAAGGTTGGCCGTGAAATCGGCGCACCGGTAGAACGCGGTGTTTACCTCGCTGTCAGCGGCCCGAATTATGAAACCGCAGCTGAACTGCGCGCCATGAAGATTTGGGGCGCCGATGCGGTCGGCATGTCAACCGTGCCTGAAGTCATCGTTGCCGTTCATGGCGGTATCAAAAGAATTCTTGGCATCAGCTGTATTACCGATATGGCGACTGGCGAAGGTCACGAAGACGTGAACCACGAAGAAGTCATCGCTGCAGCTGCCAAAGCTCAGCCATACTTTCTCAAACTCGTGCAGAAGATGCTCGAAAGGCTCTGATTAAAGTGCTCGACAAGCTCGAATCGGTTAAAGAAAATTTCAAGGAACTGACCGACAAACTTTCAAACCCGAAGGTTATCGGCAACCCGGCCGAATTTCAGAAACTTGCCCGGCGCCGGGCTGAACTTGAACCGGTGGTTGAGGCCTATGCCCGCTACTGCGACCTGCGCAGCAGTTTTGAAGGCGCTCAGCACATGCTCGCGGCCGAGAACGACCCCGAGCTCAAAGAAATGGCCGAACTCGAGATTGCCGACCTCAAGCCAAAACTTGAAGAGCTTGAAGCAGAACTTAAAATGCTGCTGATCCCGAAAGATGAAGATGACAACAAGAACACCATCTTCGAAATACGTGCCGGCACCGGCGGCGAAGAGGCGGCACTTTTTGCCGCCGTTCTTTATCGCATGTATTCACGCTATGCCGAACGCCAGGGCTGGAAATGCGAACTGATGAGCATGAGTGATACCGGCCTTGGCGGCATAAAAGAAGTGGTGTTTGCAGTGCAGGGCTCGGGTGCGTTCGGCAAACTCAAGTTTGAAAGCGGCGTGCATCGCGTGCAGCGGGTGCCGGCCACCGAGGCTTCGGGGCGCGTGCATACCTCGGCGGCAACGGTGGCGGTGCTTCCTGAGGCTGAAGATGTCGATGTCACTGTCGATGAGAACGAACTGCGCATCGACGTTTTCAGATCGTCGGGGCCGGGCGGCCAGAGCGTTAATACCACCGACTCGGCCGTGCGCGTGACGCATCTGCCCACCGGTATCGTCGTCAGCTGCCAGGATGAAAAGAGTCAGCACAAAAACAAGGCCAAGGCGCTGCGCATTCTCAAGGCGAGGTTGCTCGACAACGCCCGCATGCAGAGTGATAAAGACCGGGCCGAGCATCGCCGCAGTCTGGTTGGCAGCGGCGACCGTTCTGAGCGCATCCGCACCTACAATTTCCCGCAGCAGCGCCTTACCGACCACCGCATCAATATGACTGTCTATCGCCTCAACGAAATTGTCGACGGTGATATCGAAGATGTGATCAAAGCGCTGATCGAGGCTGATAACCTGCGCAAACTGGCCGAAGCCGAGAATGAAGTTTAATCGCGACCACCCGATTGCCGCATGACTGCAACTACCATAAGAGAGCAGATTCTTTCTGCCAGAAAGCTGCTTGCCGGGCACCAGATCGAAGATGCCGCATTCAACGCCGACTGTCTGGCCGCGCATGTTCTCGGCATAACCAACGGCCAGCTGCCACAACTCTGGAACCAGCCAGCTGATGACGGTTTTGTCCGGCCTTTTCAGCAGTTGCTGGATCGCCGCTGTCATAATGAGCCTCTGCAATACCTGCTTGGCGAGTGGAGTTTTCTCGATTTTGATGTCAGGGTTGCCCCTGGTGCTCTGATTCCGCGGCCCGAAACCGAAGAGGTTTTTATGGCCGCCGCCGCTGAGATTGCCAGAAGACCTTTTGCCGCAAATTTCAGTTTTGCTGATGTCGGTACCGGTACCGGAATTCTCGCAATTGCCATGGCGCGAAAATTTGCCGGGGCAAGCGGCTTTATGCTCGATGTTTCTCCGGCGGCGCTGCAGATCGCTGCCGCCAACCGACAGCGCTTTCCGGAAATTGCTGCCCGCCTTGAATTGCGGCAGAACGACCTGCTGAGCGGCTTTGCGCCTGATTCACTCGATGTCGTGATTTCGAACCCGCCTTACATTGAATCGGCTGAAGTGCCGATTCTGCAGGCCGAAGTCAGCAGATTTGAACCGCACCTGGCTCTTGATGGCGGGAAAGACGGCCTGGAGCTCATCGACAGACTTCTGAAACAGGCCATATCAGTTATCAAACCCGGTGGGTTGATGATTTTCGAGCATGGTCATGGTCAGCGCCAGCGTCTTAATGAAATGCTGAGTTCGCACTGGCGGGTTATCGCTGCCGCCGACGATCTGCATGGCTGTGAACGCTATTTTATTCTTGAAAAAGGCGGAAAGGAGCCGGAATGAAAAGGGTCCTGATTGACCAGCTTCTCAACGATAAAAACCTCTGGAACGAATTCAGTATTTCGCTGCAGAACGGTTCGGTTGCCGTTATTCCGACCGACACCCTGTATGGTTTTGCGGTTGCCGCTGACTGCGAAAAGGCTGTGGCGCGGGTATACGAGATCAAGAACCGCAGCAGTCGAAAACCACTGATTCTTTTTGTCGACCGCATCGAAGAACTGGAAAATCTTGGGTTTGAGCTTAAAGACGAATTACCCGCGCAACTGAAAAAATACTGGCCCGGCGCCCTTACCGCAGTGTTGCCGGCTCCTGCCCACCCGCAGTTGAGCGCCTTTAATTTTTCGACAATGGGAGTCAGGATACCAGACCATAAAATGCTGCTCGAAATGCTTCGTCGATTGCCGGTAAAGCTTCTGACAACCAGCGCCAACCGTTCCGGCGATCCTTCAGACGTTAACCCCGATGTCATTGCCGCAGAATTTGCCGGCGAAATTGACTGGCTTGTCGACGACGGAACTCTGCCGGAAGGCGTGGCGTCGACAGTTGTTGATTTTACCCGGTTGCCGCCGGTTATTCTGCGTCAGGGTAAAATCAAGCTTTAAGCTGCCAAATCTTTTCAGTTGTGATACAATAAGCCCGCCTGACCACAGGCTGCCTTGCCAATATGAATAAAGTCACCTTACAGTTTAAAATTCTCGGTCTGACGCTGGTGCTGATTTTGATACCGGTAATTGGCGCCAACGTGATTTTTTCTGCCTGCAAAAACATGTTTGCTGCCCGCAACGTCATTACCGGCACCAAGAGCATTTCATCGCAGCTGAAAGCTCTCGGTGAAACTCCGATTCTTGAAGATATTCAGAATATGAGCCTTGAAGAGTTTCAGATCCCTGACGAAGGCGGGGAAGGGGCTGGCGAAAGCACTGAAACCGCTCCTGCCGACGAAGCCGCTCCAGCTGACGATCAAGCTCCTGCTTCTGACGCTGCTGTTAAGAATGAAGCAGCCGGTGACGAAGCGGCGGCGGCAGAGACCGCTGTAGAAGGTGACGAAAAAGCTTCCGGCACTGACGGGGCTGCTTC
>DAOQWI010000040.1:0-10048 GCA_035342015.1 Candidatus Ozemibacteraceae bacterium
TTTTTCGAAAAGAAAACCAGTGTCTGGATGGAACATATACCTGAACTGGCTGCAATGACCAGAGCGCTCAACCATGGCGGCGGCCAGATAAAAACCAGATTCCAACGCGGCGAGAAAACATTTTACTGTGCCGGCAGAAGACTTAAGGCCTTCGACTGGGCCTGCCTGGCAATCAAAGAAGCCGCACCAGCCGGCGGTTTTTTTGACCGCTCACTGCTGGTAATCTCTATGATTATGGGATACGTCCTGCTGATAATGGGTTTTGCGGGCTACTACTTCAATCAGATTTTCATCAAACCGGTCGGGCAGCTCAGCAAAGGGGTTTATGAGATGGCTCAAGGAAATTATGACCTTCGTATCGAGACTGAAACCGATGATGAAATTGGCCGCATGTGCCAGAGCTTCAACCACATGGGTGCAAGTCTCAAAGAGAAGGAGTTTTTGAGCAGATTTCTTTCTGACATTGCCATGGATGCCATCAGCGGCAAGCTTTCGGAAAGGGCCACGCGTGTCAGCGGTACGGTTCTGTTCTCAGACATTCGCGACTTCACGACAATTACAGAGAAAAATGAGCCAGAAGAAGTGGTTGAAATGCTCAACGATTACATGACCGCCATGGAAGAAGCGATCGAAAGTGAGTCAGGCACCATAGAAAAATTCATCGGCGATGCCATCATGGCAGTTTTTCTTCCTGCTATCGGCCTTAAAAACCCGGTTATAAGGGCCACCAAAGCTGCCGAAAAGATGCAGACAGCCCTTGCTGAGTTGAACGCGAAACGCTCTGAAAAAGGACAATTTGCGATTTCAAATGGGGTCGGCATCGCGACCGGCCAGCTGCTGATGGGAGTCATGGGTAACGACCAGGGACGCCGCGATTTTACCGTAACCGGCATTACCGTAAGATTGGCCGCTACCATGGAAAAATACAGCAGAAAAGCCCGCAGCCGGAAAATCATTCTATGCCCGCATTCAGCTGAAATCGCGGCGGGTGCCGAAATTAAAAGCTTCAAAATGAAGGATGAGGATGCGTTCGAGCTGGCATGAACAGATGAATCTGTAAAAATCCTACTTTTTCTGCAGCAAAAATTCGCCAGGCCTGGTTACCAGACCAGTATAGTATGCAGTATCAAGATTTTCACTTTTTACCGCCACCCCACCTCTTACCGGCATGACAAACCAGCTGTCGAGGCTTTTACCGGCCAGCGGGCCAAGCGTGCCACGGCGCACAAAAGTAAGAAAATAGTTGTTCACCGTGCCGGTAAAGGCAAAAGCGGTTTTGCCAGGTTCCTGAATCCCGGGGTTTTCGACCAGTGGAACCACACCGGTCGGCGAAATGCTTACCGAGCCACTGACCTGGTTGCCACTTTGCGAGCAGGTCATGCTTGCCACGGCCTGAACCGCCACAACTGCTTTACCTGAAGCATTGTGCAGGTAATAAAAAACTTTGCCTGAATATTCACCCGAATATGAAAACGCCGTGGTCGAACGCTGCATGCAGTCTGCAATACTTTTACCGTTGATTGCTGCGGCTGTCGAATCAGAAACGTGCTTATCGAAGGCTGCCGGAGTCATTGCAGCCTTATTCAATTCAGACTGCATTGAACCTGCCAGAGCGTCGAGCATAGAAGGTTTAATCTGATAATCGGTGAGCTGGTCATGCGCTATATTGGCGTCTTTGGCCAGTGCATCGCGAAGATGCCAGTCGGCAGAACTCCTTAAAGAGACTCCCATTGGCAGACTTACTTTTCTGCCGGTATGAGGAGCAAAAGCCCTGAGCTTAAGGCTGCCACAACGAAGTTCAACATTATAAGCAGCCGCTGGTGGTAACTTTTCAACCGTAAGAACCCGTGTATCGCCGTTAAGGGAATAAGTTACCGCCCGACCGTTGACCTGGCAGGCAGCACTGGCAACGAAGCGCGCGAACGTATCGGATGAATTTGAATCGCCGATAGCGGCCAAAACACCGCTGGCAGCGACCTGTGGCACACTGACGACCCCGCTTATGGTCACCGAATCATCTTCGACAGGCGTTCCTGAAGAACCTGGCACAGAACACCCGATTAGCATCAGCCCGACAAACAGCATTATTAATGTAAGCAGGTCAATCATCATTTTTTTCATGCAGGTTCCCTTTTTATTTCAGCGCCCGAAAGATTAAGCCACCGTTAAAAGCGCATCTGACAAATGCTTTAACAGCGCCAGAAAAACCGCTGATTATCTTAGTACTTTTCTGCAAGCTTTTAAAGAGCCTGCTGCATTTTTTTCTGGTATTATGGTGACGGGCGGTTGAACCGCCAAAACCTCTCAGACAGGGTGAAACCGTGAAAAGTGAATTAAAGCTTCCCAGAATGGTAGAAAGCGACCCGCGCGGGCCGGCAATAAAAGAACTGCTCAACCATAATCTTAAAAAACTCTGGCCAAAAGCCCAGACCGAAGCAGTTTTTCTGCCGGCATCTGAAAAATTCATCAGAACCCTGCAGCTCGAACACAAGCGGGGCCGTATCGTCAGGGGCTTCGAACTGATCGAACGCAGTCTCGAAATTCAGGCACACGGGCTGAGCCTCGTCGACGAAAAAACCGGCGGCCAGAGAGGCTCCCGGGTTTCCCGTCTGCTTCTGATAAGCAACGACGGCGCCGAAAGATTTATGCGCAACATAGAAAGCCTTCTTCTCGAGCACGGTGACCGGGTTTTGAGTCTGGTGATAAACATCGATTCAGAAAAACTTGGTCAGATGTTTTTTGGCGAAGGTAAAACCGCCAAAGTCATGATGCTCGAGCACAAAGAATCGGTAGCCAACGCCCTGTTTTCGCTCGTAGAGGGCGACACCAGCGAAGTTGAAAAAACCGCCAGCAGGCCGGCTCCAAAAACCGGGAAGCCCGAAAAACCAGAACGCGGCCCGCAAAAAGCAGCTAAAAAACCTGGAAAGCCCCGACCCGGCATGGCAAAGGCAGGCAAAAAGGCAGAGAAAAAAGCAGACAGAAAGTAACGCTTTCGGTCAGTGACCGATTTTTTTTCTGATCAGCGCCAGGCTGCTCAAATAGCTTTTTTTGGCCCCGGAATCTATTGTAGTTGTTACGAGCCTGGCGTAGTCCGTCAGCTTTTCGATGAACTTATCGCGTGCTTTCTGACCGTTTTCGCCAAAATAATCGGCCGTAATATTGTCGGCAACATAAATCATGGTCTCGTCACCAGCGCCCAATGCTTTCTCAATGTGTCTGCCATTCGGAAAGTTTTCAATATAGAGAGCGTGCGACCTCTCAAATCTCAGCATCAAAGCGAGAGGGTCACCCTCGGTCTCGCCCTGTTGCTGGGCTGAGGTGGCTGCCCAGGCGATATCATCTGCAACATCAGGAAAAGCGGCATATTTTTCAACAAGATTCCAGTATGATTCTGGCTTAACAAAATGCCTGGCGGCACATTCGTGCAGATAAATCAGCGACTGATTTTCGTCTATGGCACGATGTTTTGCATCGGGTTCCTTTTCATCGCGCCATAGCTGCATGAGAACCGCTTCAATCGACTGAAGATAAGCAAGTTCAATGCGGGCGGCATCGGCCGAAAAAGAAGCGATCTTAACCTGTGCGGCAGCAAAATCGTAAACCTGCGATAAATCTTCAAGCTTCAGATGTTCCTTGCTGAGACGCTCAAAAATCATGTCTGCTGCTGCCCTGACGCGACCGCTGTCGTTGAAAGTTCTGGTAAAACCACCATAAACCCAGCCCTGAGAGCCTTTTTCAGTTCTGATCTGATACCAGAAATCTTCATAGCCAGAGATAGATTCTTTCGTCGGCGACTTTTCGACAATCGCACCTGCAGTGCCGAAAGCAAGAGTCTCAACCATTTCGGCCGAAACGGTCGGCGCCTTGCGCATTCTCACATTGGTTGCAGCAACAAAAAGCCCCTGACTTTCTGAGGCGGAAGAAGCTGCAGAAATAAAAACCAGAAAAAGCATACAAAAAAAACGCAGCCTTACGAACATAAGATCCCCCTCAAATTGTTACCTGCAGGTCGCCGTCTGTCAGTTTCTGGCCAGCGGCCTGACTGAGATGGTTCAAAAGCTTTTCATCTCCCATGGTCAGTCGGCATGGCACATATTCACGCGAAAAACCACACAATACACCGTTTTCGATTGCTTCCCAGAGCACTTCAAGCTTCTGCCCTATAAACTTTTCGTGAAAGGCGGCAGCGTAAGCTTTCCATATTTTTTCAACCTGATCAGAACGCGCGATTTTGGTCTGGTTATCGATCTGACCCTGCATGGTTGCAGCCGGCGTGCCATCGCGTGGCGAGAATCTGAAAATATGAATGCGCGAAAACCTGATATCTTCTAGAAACTTAAGGGTTTCAGAGAATTCAACTTCTGTTTCGCCAGGAAACCCGACGATCAGGTCAGTAGTTATGGCTGCCAGAGGCATTCTGGCCCGAATTTTCTCAACAACGGCTTTAAAATCGGCGGTTTTATACGGCCGGCGCATGGCTTCGAGAATTTTATCGCAACCGGACTGCAGCGGCAGATGAAAATGCCAGCAGGCTTTTGGTGATGTGGCAACCCAGTCAATCAGCTCATCAGTTACTTCGACCGACTCGATCGAACTCAGTCTGATACGCTCGAGCCCTTCAACCTTATCAAGTTCACGCAGCAGGTGTAAGAGCGAAGGTTTGTAGTGCCCGAGATGAATGCCAGTAAGAACAAGTTCACGGTGCCCCTCTGCCACCAGCGAGCGGGCTTCGGCGACGGCATCATCGATTGGCCGCGACCATTCATTACCGCGAAGATAGGCCACAATACAATAAGAACAGAACTGATTACAGCCATCCTGAATTTTCAGAAAAGCTCTGGTCTTGGCACTGACAGGCAGAGAAGCTTTCCCGGCAACCGCTGCAGAATCGGCGTCAAGCCCCAATGCAGCCAGCATGGCTGTTATCGAGGCGACCTCACCATCTTTCAGCAGCCAGTCAATGTCTGGCAATTCTTCGTGGCGCTGTGTTACCAGGCGCGCCTCACACCCTGCCAGAACCAGCTTGACAGCAGGCCAGTTACGCCGGGCTGCCCGCAGAGTCTGTCTGACCTTCTGCGAAGCACGACCGGTTACTGAACAACCGTTAAGAATGAAAATATCGGGGTGATCTTCTACCTGCTGCAGGCCGTGACCGCGCAACTTTTCGGCAATGCGTTCACCGTCATACTGACTGACTTTGCAGCCCAGAGATTTAAGTAAAAAAGTTGTCATGACCCACCAGAAAATTGATTTGGAGCCTGATTATAAACAAATCCGCCCCCGATTGCAATTCAATTGGTGAGCATGCCAACGGTTCTGGCTTTGATAAATGCCAGAACTCCCGGCATTTTGCCAGCAACCATATCATCGATACGGGCCAGATTCGGGTAGTGTTCAAGCCAGTTTTTGCGGTTTCCTACCAGTTTAAGCTCGTGGTTAACCATGCGATTAAGAAAAGGATTGCGATTGACTGACAGGGCATGCACCCGTTCCAGAAAACTGCGGTATTCAGACATGCCCTGCGGTCGGGTTGGCAGAATCGAGGTAACCCGATAAATATCGATCAGCTTCTGAATAATCTGCATCTGGGCCTTGTTGCCCTTAAGAGCCACCATATCAGGCCCAAGCAGAAGGTAATAATAGTATCTGGCCTGAACGATCGAGCCGACAAAATACTCATAAATAATACGTACACTCATCAGATTCTGCTGAAAGCTGATCGGGTTGAAGCCGCTGCCAGAGCTGCCGTCAAATTTTCCCTGCAGCTGCAGGGTTGCAAAGTGAGGTTCAAGATAGCTGACGATCTGAAAACACACTTTTGCAAGTTCATACCAGGTCTTTGCCAGCTGCAAACGGGTTTCGAAAATCTCTTCGGTTTCTTCGGGAGGCAAAGTAGAAAGCTTAGCGAGCAGGCCTTTTATTTTTTCCTTCGCATCACGATAAAACTGCGAGTTGATAAAATCCCTGCTGATCAGTGAAATCCGCCCGACTGCGAGTATTGCCTCAACGTTTTCACCAATGGCCGTTGCGAGTTCACCAACTGTCTGAGCAGGCCTCATATAAACTTCGGCCGGAATGCGCGCATCGATCTCGGCCTCATTAAGACTCACCCCCAGTGAAACCTTTTTGGCAGAAACCGGCGAAAAAAGATCGAAAGAATTGTTGTAGGAACCTTTTCCGGTTTTAGCGCTCCACGAAAAATCAATACTGCAGGCGACCAGATTGCGATCTTCGTGGTCGCCAGTTTTAGCGAGGCGGGAACCGGAGACGCCGAACTTAAACTTCTTTACAGAATCGTAGAGCGGCTGCATCGAACTGTTGATCATGCCATCCTTAGCCGGCTCGATAAGACCCCATGGTTCGTTACGGTCTTCAATAAACGAGAAGAACACTGAACTACCATCGACGACGTCATGTTTTGACTTGATCGTCTCATCGATTCCGAGAGTTTCGAGGCCATAGGGGTTGAGTGCTATTTCTTCAAGCAGATCTTCACTGACTTTCTGCGAAAGAACCATCGCGTTGAAATGGTCGGCAGAAAAAGATATTTCTTTTGAAGAAGCGGTCATGAAGCTGATAAAAAAAGCACTTATCGCGGTAAGAATGGCAAAGCCAATCGTAATTTCAACCAATGTCATCGCGCGACGCTGTTTCATTCGATACCCCCGACATTCAGCAGACCAACATGGGCAAGAAACTGGTATTCGCCCTTGTCGCTGACAACCGTGGCATTAACCTGAACACTCGATGGTGAAAGGCTCGAAAAACGCACCTGCTTGATCGAGTTGTGCAGGATCTTTTCGTTTTCTTTTTTATAAAGCCCCGAAAAATCGTTGCAATACGAGATAAGGCGATAAACCCTTTGTTTGAGCCGATTAGATTCCTCTTTGTTCGGCTCAAGATACAGCATGCTCACCTGATTTATCAGGTCGCGAAAAACCATATAATGCAGAGTTTCGCCGGTTGCCGGCCGAATGACATCGGTACCTTCGCGAATCTGGTCGATAATCTGGTCAAATGCCTTGCGTGATTCCATCTGAAGAATTGCCTGCTGGGAAAAAGCCTTCTGGCTGGTGTTGACCGAAGTGAAAAAACGCATGCCGGCGACACCTATCAGCCCGATCAGACCAATTACCACAAGAACTTCAACCAGAGTTGTAGCAGAATTAAGCCTTTTCATGCGCCGTCACCGGCTCCTTCCTGTTCCTGCTGCATTTGCTGATCAGCCTCTTCTTCTTCTTTTTTGATAAGTTCTTCGAGCCTTTTTTTGGTTGCCTCAACATGCTCTGCCATCTTGTCACGGTTTTCCTGGGCGGACTGCAGAGCCTTTGCCAGAGCCTCTTCAACCTCGGCACTTTTGTGAAAACTGCCTATCTCTGATGCAAGAGAGTTCAGTCGCTCAACCTCGGTGTTCAGATGCCCCAGATAGCCTTCCCAGTCATTCAAAAGCTTGGCAACATGTTCAGCAGTCGGCAGACTATCGAGGTATTCCATGCCGGCATTGTCTTCAAGCTGTTCCATGGTTCTCCCGATCAGGCCTGAAAGATTCTGAATACCGGCAACCACCGTCTGAGAAACCATTTCCTCGATTGCCCGGGCTGCTCCAGTGCTGGGAGCATCTTCTATGCCTGTCTGGGCACTTTTGATAAGATCAGACATATCTTTGTGGGCAGCCTCTCTCGACTCAGCCGCTTTATCGGCCAGAACCTGGTATTCTCCTATGCCTGCCGAACCTTGTTCTTCAATCTTTTTCCAGGCTTCATCATTCAATTTACTGGCGTTTTCAGATGAGGTTAGAACGCTTTTCATCTTGGCATTCATGTCGACGCCAACAATCGAGTCATAGCTGGATGGCGGCCTGGCCGGATTCGGGCCGGCCGTATCAGGTTTTTCAGACCCGGGAAGAGTTGGCATCTCTGGCAAAGGCACCGGTACCCTGGCTACCAGCGCCATATCTTCAGGAGTTGGTGGAAAACTGCCGTCAGGAGCTTCGATAGGCCGACCGTTCAGCTCTTTGATAATGTCGTTCGGCTTTTTCAGCCTGATTACTTCGCGGGCCAGCAGGTCAGATTTTTTCTGATTGGCGGCGCGCTGCGTCAGCAGGTCTTCGACCTTTTTAGCAAAAGGATTGGCCTTACCGGCAACCGGAAATTCTTTTGGATCAGCATTTAAAAAAGCCTCGACAAAAATCTGGTTCGAAACGTCGAGCAAATCATCGTTAAATCTGACGCGCCAGAAATACATGCGCGAAATCCCGGCCAAGTGCGTTCTTACATAAACATCAGCCTGAAATTCGCGATCTTTGCTGTTTTCGACAAGCAGATCATAATGCCCACCCTGCAGAGCCACTTTATTTTCGGCATAAGGGGCAGTCGCAAACGGCCGGCTGGCCCATGAAAACGCATGAATTTTGGCGCAAACCCTGGATAAAGCAGAGTAAGCCATCAAAAACGACAGCTGATGATTGTTGGTATGAAAAATCTGGTTTTTAACACCCTGATTCATGCGGCTCATGGTCATGATAAAGCCAATGACCACCACCATCGCAACTATGGTAAAAGGCAGAGCCATGCCCCGCCTCATTCTTGAAGGTTTCATCTATCCTCCCTGTCTGAAAGTTCTGTACAGGTATCAAAATATACGAAAGGACTTGAGATTTTGTTGCAGAAATTTTTCATCTATACCCCGCGCTCGATCGTCACAACTGTAAAATCATCGGGCTGCGGAAGCCCTGAAGCAAAAAAGGGGTGCGAAACAACGATTTCGTTACAGAACTCATGCAGATTTTCCTTCGGCCGCTCAGACAGATAAGTCTTGAATAATTCGAAGCCATCTTTATCGGTCGACCCCGGAAATGACTCGACAATACCATCAGTATAAAAAACAAGTCTTTCGCCTGGCTTGAGAACACTGGCAAAAGGAGCTTTAACCTTCAAATCTGGCTTTCTCCCCAAAAAAGTACCTGCTGATGAAATCTGGGAAATTTTTCCATCAGCCGACAGCAGGTAAGGGTAAGGATGCCCGCAATTATGGTATGAAAATTCACCGGTTTCGGTGTCAAGCCACATCAGGGCAGCAGTCATCAAAACTTTCTGCTGCATTGCCTGAAATAAAACCCGATTGATCAATTCAATTATCTGCACAGACGAATATTTGAGATGAACCGCCGCAAGCATTGCCGACTTGGCAACCGACATCGCCAGTGCCGCCGAAATACCATGCCCGGTGGCGTCACCGATAAAAACAAGCATGTAACGCTCATCGATGAGATAATAGTCAAAATAGTCACCACATAATTCATTGGCAGAGCGTGAGATACCGCAAACTGAATAGCCGCGGCAGGAAAGCTGATTACGCGGCAACAGCCGTTCCTGCACTTCTTTGGCATTCTGCGCTTCGTGGCGCATATCCTGCAGCGCAAAAAGGTGGTCGAGATAACGCCCCGCGAAAAGCATCGCTGCAACAAGAAAAGTTGCCATCAGGAAAGGTGCCAGTGGCAGGTGCAAAAGCCAGAACTCGGTAGTCGCAAGCATAAGTGCCAGCAAAACAGCTATTATCAGGGGAAACAGAAAAACCACCTTCCAGACCAGAATCAGCTGCAGGGAAATAAGAACGCCCGCAAACATCGACAGGATTCGCAAAGGCAGGTTACGGTGAAGATTTTTGCCTATACGCCCGGAAAGAAGAGTATCGAAAGAAGACGCCAGAATTTCGGCGCCGGCAACGATTCCGAGCGGAGTATTGTGATAATCATGCGCTGCCTGAGCCGTAACCCCGAGAACAACAATACGGTCTCTGATAAACTCAGAAATGCCGGGTTTGTTCTGCAGAATATCGAGCACAGAAATAACCGGAATCCCTCCATTGGCACGGGCAAATACCACCGGCGCCGATTCCGGCAGATGTTTAATGTGATCGCCCAGTTCCGGAAAAAATCTGGTTACAACCTCGACAGCACAACTTGACGCCATCAGACGCTGGTCAGACAGCTTAAATTGCCTCAATCTGCCGTCAGAATCAAGAATACCCCAGACAAAACCTTCTGCCA
>DAOQWI010000040.1:10148-22224 GCA_035342015.1 Candidatus Ozemibacteraceae bacterium
TCATTGCCGGCACGCACTTCGAAATACGAATCGGCGGCAACGTCAACCTTCGCTGAATCTGCAACGGTCAGCAGGCTTGCGGCAGAATTCTTGCCGGTTCTGACCGCACCACCGGCCATCAGTTGCAGATCGGCACTGGCGGCACTGAAATTCTTGTCAGCCGTGGTTCTGGCTTCGACCTGGCCGCTCAAACTGACTACTTTTGCAACAGGAACAGACTGGTTTCCACAACCCGCAAACATGAATGCTGCGGCAAGCATACAACTGATGGCTAAAATTCGAACTGTCTTCATTATTTCCTCCGGATACCGTTTTTATGGTTACGTTTTTCGCAGCAGTTTTGTTGCAATTCTGCCGATTTTAACTTTTTACTGGTAATTACTTATAAATCTGGCCCGGTCATCTGGCACATCGCCAAAATAGAAGCGGCGGATATCTGACGGGGTGGTATTGACGTCTTCCATGTCAGAAGGAACCGACAGTGTCCATTCATGTCTCTGTGCCATATCGAAAGTTTTCAACGAGACACGTCTGAACCAGGCGCCGCCGTTTGCCAGCCAGGTTGGCAGCATTATATCGCTCTCAAGCAAAAACATATACTGCACCTCATCAATATAGAGAACCTGCCTTTCAGCAGACATCACCAGAACCCTGATTTGAGCTGTATCTAGCTCACCGGTGCGAAACATCGCGAAAGGCGGCCGGTTCTCGTCACGCCAGATGTAGACGAGCCGCTCCGGCTTAACAAAATCGAGCCAGATCGAGGGGCGCGATTCGCCATTTCCGGCAAAGGGCGAACCATCGGCAGTCCACCTGAAGGTATCACTGCCGGCAATCTCGACCGCCCGCTGCAGTTCAGCGACAAAAGATGCGTTTATCTGAGTATCGGGGCTCAAGCCGACATCCCAGAGCATTTTATCGCCACTGATCTTTTCGCTGACGAGCTGCCGAAGAAGATGTGCGACACCCTCGGCACCGCACATCGCGCTTCGCTCTTCGGTCACCGGCCGCCACAGATGCACATAATCGCTGCACGCCACGGCAGCCCGGCCACCGCAAATTATTGCGGCGGCGAGCAACAGACATACAAACAAGGCAGGCCGGAGTTTGTTCATCAGAAATCGGTGTTTTTCTTGTCGAGCACCCTGATTTCCATGGTGGCCGGGCCCACTACGACGCCGAACTTGACCGAGCGCCGATTCGGGGCAGCCTTGCCGGCAAAATCAAGAGCATTGTCTTCAGCGGTCAGAGTCACATCGTAAACCCCTGATTTCTGAAGCAGCAGGCGCACTTTTTGCGTCGAACCCGAGGTTTCGTTGATCTGCGCCGGCGTTCCTTCTGTATAAAGCCCCGTCGGCCCTTTGACCTCAATCAACGGGATAAAGGTGTCAGAAACCTTGATATTGTCGGCAGCAGTCGCTTCCATGAAGATTTCCATGCCTTCCTGAATGATCGGCGGGTGGTATGGGGCGCCCAGCTTCGCTTTCAGCCCTGGCGGAACCCCCATCAGGTCGTTGAGAGACGGGTAGCGACCGTCAGCTTTTACCTGCCAGACCGCCTGATCATTCGGCAGCTTGCCATACCACGGGAACCCGGTCTGGGTTTTCCAGGGGTGTTTAACCAGGTATTTGTCGATGCCGAATGGCTGCAGTTCTTCGAAAGACTTGATGTAATCGACAGTCTTTGTATAAACCATCGGCAACAGTGTATCGCGCACCCAGACATTGCCAAGGTGCATTCTGACACTCTGGAAACCAGAACTGTCAGCTGCCTGGAACATGATCGCGTAACCCGGGTGTTGATAAGAAAGGGCGCCGCTCGCCCGATAAAGCGTGCTGTTGTTGGCGAAGTCGATCGGCCAGCGCGTCGGGTCAGTCATGAAATCGCCGGAAACGCCGGGTTGCAGGTGATCCCAGTCGGTAACATTGAATACGTAGAGAACATAGCTGTTGGTATCGCCTGCCTTGTAGGGCTGAGGCTTGCGCATGACCTTGTATGTGGCATTCGGCGTCCAGACCGTGCCGATGTCGGCAACTGTCGATACGCCGGGGCTTGAATAGTGTTTTTCTTCGGCAGAACCGGCATAGGTTCCGGTTATCATGTTCTTCGGAAAAAGTTCCTTACCAGAACCTCTTTCGAAAAAGAATGTCGCGGTCTGCTTCAGACCACGGTTATGCAGGCGGTCAGCAGCAGCGACCGGTGCAAGTGCAGTCATATTGGCGTAAATATTGTTGTCTTCAACGAGAATTGAAAAGCTGCCGGGGTTGGTATATCCGCCGTAAGAGAGTTTATCGGTCACATAACCACCGGTTTCAGCGAGATAAATCGGGTCGAGCGGGGTGCCGGTAAGCTTTTTACCGTTAACTGCAACAATCTTAGGAACTGTCTGGTCGATGACCAGTACGTCTACTTCACCTGAATATTCAACCTTGCCGCTTCTTCTTTCCTGGCCTTTGTAGCTGCCATCATCTTCGTAGGTATTTTCCCAGTATTCCCATTCGCGATAGGCTTTGCAGAGAAGTTTGCCCATGACCGGGTCAGTCGGAAACTCCTGTTTAAGTTTGATTGACGCATCAGAAGACGACCAGCTGACTTTCGACAGTTCCTGGGCCGGATAAATGGTGCCGTCCGGCAGGGTCAGACTCAGGGTCCATTCATACTGAGCACCCATGTTTTTGGTCCAGCCGAGGGTATTCGGAACCATGTTGCTGTTGGTGATCTTTGGCAGATTATAGAGATCGTGCATATAGCTCGATGCCGGATCTTTCGGGTCACCTTTCAGGCGCCATTCATACTCCACGTCTTCTTTGACCACGTGGTATTTGAGTGTTCCCGAAAGGCTCGGGTCTTTCCAGCCTGTGGCCGCTTTAACCTGAATATCGACCTTTTTGCCGGTAGGCGGTGGCAGCTGGCGGTTTACCCTGAGAATTGTGACTGCGGTATCGGCGGGAAGAGGCAGTTTTAGCCCAGGGAAGCTTGAAGCATTGATGCCCGGGTCGACAGCAACAGCTTTTGCCTGCTGCATGCTGCCGGCAGGCCTGATACAGTTGTTGATATCTTCAACCGTCGAACCAAATGGCAGAATGTTGTAATCGTAGTATTTGAACTTTGCCGAACACATTATCTGGTAAACACCAGATCTAAAGTAATACATCAGACCAGAACCGGTTGAATCGACAAATTCTTTAACCAGCTGCGGGCCATCTGCCGGCGGATTGCCGAATGCATCCTGAATCTTGTAAATACGCCAGGTATATAAAACCTCCGGCGAAGAATCAGTCATTTCAGAGGTGTTCATCAACGAAGAAACGAAGCCGCCTTCTTTGCCGTTATTGTTGCGGTCGCCTTCCCACTTCGTCTTGCCCGGGGTGGCGATATTGTTGCGGCCTTCCCAGTATGGCGGGTTTTCGACCCTGAATGTGTACATACCCTGGTTCACTTCATCTGACAGAAACTTAAAACCTGGTTTGATGTCTTCAACCCCGACAATGTCAACCATACCGAGTTCGCCGTTTGGTTTTAACATGTCAGGCGGTTTGGCGACGTTTATTACCCCAAGCTGCACCAGATTAGGATCTGAAACAACGCTGGTCTGCTGGTATGGCGACTGCCATACCCACCACGGATTGCTAGATTTTCCAGCAATATTTCCCTTTGAAATGCCGGGGTATTCTGCTTGAGGCACACTGAAAGCTCTTCGGTACATATTGTTTCCGATGTGAACGTGGCCGATCTGTTCATTGGAGACAGCACCGAGTTCCTGGCGAAAAACGGTCTTATATACCGCCTGCTTGAAGAAAGCATAGCCGTAAGCGCGCCCACCATAAATCTGGTAGAAATAAAAGTTGTCAAGATGCGACCAGCCGAGCCCACCGGCAGTGACCGGGTCCATGGTGGTTTTGGCAAAAAACAGATGGCCGTTTCCGTCAGCTTTGATGGCATCTACGCCCTTGCCGATCGTGATTTTTTTAGGGGTGCTTTTGCAGGTATTGTTGCCGGCTTTATCATTTCTCATAAACTGGTAGGCGGCACCTTCATCTTCATCATAGGCGTAGACGATGCCACCTTCAAGCCACCACTGGTCAGATACTGCAACCGACTTGATGTTCAGAGTGGCTGGCTTGATGTTGAACTTGTAAAGCCATTCTTTGATAAGGTTGGTTCCGAGGAGGTAGATAAAATCATCGGCTTTGCTGCGCACCGAAACCCCGACCCACTGCGTTGTGACATCATTTACTTTACCTCTGATATTGCCGCTGTTTGGGTCGACTTTGGTGCCGTTCAGTCTGACTTCTCCGTCAGAACTGCTGTTCTGTGTGCGCGAATACAGATACATTCTGCCGAATGGCGACATGGCCAGCGAAATATACTTCGGCTTTGCCGAGAAATCCTGGTCGCCGCTGCCATTGACGCAGACACAGTTCAAACAGGCAGAAATACGCGAGCGCTTGACGATTTCGTCAAAAATACTGTCGGCCACACCGGCGTCGGCACTGTAAACCGGCTTACTGTCAGACCAGACGCCCATGGCCTTGTTCCAGTAATTCATGTTGTAGTAAGTGTATTTGCGGTAAACGCGATCCCAGTAGAACAGGTTACCCGGGCGGTTACTCGGGTCTTTGTCGCGTGACTGCCACCATGAGTTGTTAGGTATCTTGCCGTAGCCATTGCCATCTACTCCGACAAAGTAGAGCCAGAAAGCATCTGAAGAGCCATTTGTATAGATGCAGTTCTGGTCACAATAAACGGCGGTTTTCTGAAAATACCAGCGGTTTGTCTCTTTAATTGTGGGTTTTACGATGCCTGACCAGTCCCATGAGACGTTTTGCGGGTCCCATGAGAGGTTTTCAGCTTTGCCGCCCATCGGCCCGCTGGTTGTATAAACCGGTCGACCGGCCTGATTATGAGTTATGCCTTCGGTACTGACGTAATAGCTTTTGCGGGTATCACAATGGGCACCCCAGAGCCCGACATCGCCGGGCTTTTTCATGAGGCGCTCGAGTTGCCAGTTGCCGAGAGTGAAAGTCGGCGCTTTATTTTCAGAAAAAGTGTAGACCTTGCGGTCGAGATTGACTGAAATACCGTAAGAAGTGCGCGGGTCAAAGAGTTTGTCACCGACCGGTTCGCCCTCGGCCTCTCCCGATGGGTTATTGAGACGGTAAACGCCCCTGAATTTGGCGTCGTTGTGACCTATCAGAAGGTAACATTCGCCATTTCTCTTGTATTCGATCGCCTGGCCTGAAACCAGCGCCGGCAGAGCCAGAAGCAACAGAAACAACACCGTTCTTTTCATGGCAGCCTCCTGCAAATCACTTGATCAGAGCGAGAATTCGTGCGGCAATATCAGCCCGCACCGCGTATTTTTTGAAAATCTGTTCGAGTGCCTGGCGGGTCAGATCGAGATTCTGCCCACCAGCCAGCACCATTCGGCCCCGTGGCCTGACAACCTGACCAAAAAGCGGGCTTTTCGAGATCTGCCCGGCGATATTGCGGTCGAAACTCTGCTCGATATCACGGCGCATTGCCGATGCATACTGTGCAAGCTGCGGGTCACGCTTGTAAAAGTCAGGAACATCGCCGACAAGGTTTGAATTTAACAACGACTGATAAAGCCTTATGCTTAAGGGATCAGCACCCACCACCGGGGCTGAGGTCACTTTTTCCGGAATAATCGGCATGGCCTGGTAGTCGCTGTCCATGATCACCGCTCCGCCAAGCTGGCGGGCCATCGTTTCAAGCATCAGGTCGATTTCGGCCAGAACTCCTTCGGTAATCTGTTTCGACTGAGCGCGGCTGAGGTAGAGAGGATTGAGAACTTCATCCCAGACCTGTATGATTTTGTCGTCGATCTGTCGGCGCTGCCCCTGCAGCTGGGCGATTTTTGTCTGCTGCGCCCGGCGGGTATTGTCACCCTGAAACTGGCCGCGTTCATTGTCAAAATCAGAAATCTGACCGGTCACCTTTTCTTCGATCTTTGCCAGTTCAAGATCAACACGGTCAAGATCACGCATAAGTGTTTCAACCCGCTGATGCGCCTGTATACTGAGACTGGCGACCTGCAGATTAACTCTGTTGAGCTGATCCATGTCTGCAAAGTTTATATCAGACCGCAGATGGCGTTCGAGCACCATGTCAAAATTGCCCATTTTCGGATGCAGGGCCACCAACAGCTTGTAATCGACGAAATACATGGCCGGAGCGGCCATAGCCGGCATGATCTGGAAGAAAACCAGTATTACAGTGATTATCAGAGTTTGAATTCTAATCATTTTCCCCTCTTTCTATTGTTCATCGGGCAGATCAGCCGATGGCAAGGTGATATTCTCAAGCAGAGAGACTGCAAGCGGGTTGAGGTCCATGGCACCGGCAACATAAGGCCGACCAGACCTGTCGGGCAGCATACGCGTCACACAATCTTTCATGGCCCAACCTGTCTGTTGAAGCATTTCGCCATTAATACTGCCGCCCCCCCATATCTGCCAGTGGCGGTTTGGAAAAAGCATGCCTGGTGCAATTTCAGGCTGTTTCTGCAGAAAAACTGAAGTATCAAAAACCACATTGAGCCCGTTACTGGTGCGCAAATACTCACAGGCGTCACGTATTGACGCTGAAATAGCCATGACTACCGGCATCAGGGTCCAGTCTGAGGGCATGTTGAGATAAAAATTGCCCTGAATTGCCGCCTGATTAATGGCTTCCTGAATCAGATTATGATAGATGCGCAGGCTTTCGCGGCGTTTCCAGAAGGTCCACCAGGCTTTTCTTGCCGCCATGCCCTTGCCGGTGATCTTGTCGGCGTAATTGGCGTCGAGCCTTGCCAACAGATTCTTCTGTTCCTGCAAAAGCTTCTGCAGACGGGCGAT
Source organism: Candidatus Ozemibacteraceae bacterium (assembly GCA_035342015.1). Lineage (GTDB taxonomy): Bacteria > Muiribacteriota > Ozemobacteria > Ozemobacterales > Ozemobacteraceae > Rifleibacterium. The sequence goes on from DAOQWI010000040.1 coordinate 17,012, forward strand.
GAATTCTGACGGGTCTTCTGAGGGCAATGGCTGCGAAACCGTGTTGACAAATCGTCTGGTCTGCGGATCAAACTGGCGCATCAACGGATGCATGGCGATCAGCCGTGACCCGTCGACGTAACCATATTGAAAGCCGGAATTCTGGGCCATGGCCGGCCAGACAGAAACCAGCAGCAGAATTAAAATCGATGCAATTCTTTTCATAGATACCTCAAAAAGTTATCAACCGGGTTTGAGAAGCAACTCTGACAACTGAATTCTGGATTATTTCGGCATCAGTCTTCTGGCCGTTTTCATAACGCGCACTGCGAAAAATCAGCTCGATCCCGGTCGGTTGCGCGGCATCGGCGCCCCTTCCGACAATTGCCAGTTCTTCAAGCGAGAGATGATGAGCATGATTGCGGTTCTGGTCAGGGTCTGGCAGAAAAGCCTTGCCATCACCAACGAGCGCCGGATCAGGGACCCCGCTTATTCCACCTGGGAGGCTGTCTGGAGAAGAAGAAAACGTTTCCGGACTGCCAGTGCGGATATATCTGAGATCACGGTTTTTCAGCCACAGCGAAACCCCTGACCATTTGCCGGCTTCCTCGGCTGACATCAGAGTTGCATTAGCTTCGATATGCGGATAGGAAATCGAAAAAGCCGCGACGCATACCCATTTGGGGCTGTCTGCTTTCATAAATTTTGGGGCAGCCTCAAAGCTGTAAAGATTCTTGTTAACATACAGTGGTGTCGACAGAACAACGGTGCGTACACCCGTGCTTGATATCTGCGTCATTTCTGAATTTGCCTGACTCAGGTCGCGTGAAATCGCCGATATGAGACTCTGCAGCCGTTTCTGTTCTTCAGCCCGCCACGAACCTGAAATAAAACCTCTGGTGCTTGAACTATATATAGAAAAGGCAGCGGTCATGAAAAGCGACAGCAACCCGGCGGCAATCAAGATTTCCACCAGAGTTACCCCGATTTTATTTTTAAAAAGCCGGGCGTCTGACACCTGAAACCGTCCTTTCGATATTGCGCTCGTAATCGACCCCATCTGGCCTGGTGACATTAACCACAACAGATATTTTAATGTTCATGTCGTCGTACATTTTTGAGGGCAGCAACTGATAAGTTGTCTGAAACTTCGCAGCGAACGGATTTTTGAGCTCGCCCGCCAGAACTGAATCTTTGTGGTATTCCTTGAGCGGGGCGTCGGTCTGTCCCTGAACTTTGGCAACATAGGCGTAATAGAGCGGGCCGGGGATTTCTTTGAACTTGAGCATGGCGATCTGAGTTACACCTTCTGCCAGAAGATCAGCCTGAATGGCACCCAACTCAATAGTGTTGCGCCCACCCTGATTGCGAATGGTTTTAAGAAAAGCCGTGCCAAGAATCAGAATTGCCGTCGCCAGCGTCAGAACTATTACAACCGCCATACCCCGCCTTGAATTCTTCTGGTGATACATCAGCCGTTCCTCCGATGGTAGTTGGCACGATAAGTCATTGCCGAAACATCGACGGTAAGGTTCTGCTGCTCTTTCCAGGAAACCTTGACAATCAGCTCAAGGATACAGTTGGTCAGGCTGATGGTTTCTGTCGGGGCGAAGTCTGAGGCAAGGGGCGCGTCGGGATTGAAAGAGGGCAGATTAACCTTCACGCTCTGGTAGGAAAAGGTCACCGGCGAAATATACCGTGAACTCAGCTCCACATCATAGTCATAACCGGCCTGAGTTTTTATCGTGCCCAGTTCAACCTTGTTGAAAGTCGTTTTAATACCACTGCCTACCGGAATTTCTGTAAAAGGCTCATTCAAAAGCTGCCTGAGGGTCCTGTCGAGTGTCTGAATCGCGACAATGCGCCGGGCGTCCTTACTGGTGGCCCGACCGCCGTAACCCATCAGTGAAGCAACCGGAATCATCGCCGAGGTCATTATCAACAGGGCAATCATGATCTCAAGCAGAGTAACTCCCGTACTTTTCCTCGCAGAAGAAAGGCGCATTGCCTGAAAACCTCTTTTAATCAAAGCATCCTATCTATATTCTAAGAAAAACCCTGTATTTATCAACGCAAAACTTTTTTACCCGAAACAACCACCAGGGGAAATCCGCTATTGATGACAGTCGCAGAGCACAACTCGACAAAAATGTCACCCAAAAGCATCTGACCGTGAAAGAAAACCCTATCAACCGCTGTTCAAAATATTTGGGGAAGATAAAAAAAAGCACCAGGCCACACGTTTTATGTAACGCTACGCCAGTAACCGGCAGATCAAGCGCCCCATGAGCGCGCCAGCAGATTTGCCAGCGCAATGGTCGGTGCCGTATCGGTTTTGAATAACCGCTTACCCAACCAGACCGCATGCCAGCCACTGTTGATGAAAAAGTCAACTTCTGCGTCAGAAAACCCGCCTTCGGGCCCCGAAGCAAGCCATATTCTTTTGTGGTCGCGATTTTGCGGCAAGGCGTGCAGTGACACCGACAGTGATTCTTCGTGAAGCAGTATTGGCAGAGTATCTTCGACAGGTGCGGCAACCTGTGTCAGCTTCGTGGGGTCAGAAATTTCCGGCAGAACACAGCCGCCACACTGCAACATCGCAGTGGCGGCGACTTTTCGCCAGCGTTCGACTTTGCCGGCGCCAGGATGTTTAACGACACAGCGTTCGGCGATGAGCGGTACAATACGGGCAACGCCCATTTCTACCGCTTTTTCGATAAGCCATTCAAGTCTTTCGCCCTTTGAAATGGCGGCAAAAAGCGTGATTTCAACTTCGGGCTCACGGCCAGGGGTTTCCCAGGCTGTGGCATGATAATTGCCGGATTTGCCAAGAACGGCCGTGGTTTCGTGACCAAGGCCGTCGGTAATGACAAAACTGTCGCCTTCGCGCAGGCGTAAGACCCGCTCGAGACGGTGACGGTTATCGTCGCTGAGACGGCCGGCGAGTTCAGTTTCAATTACCCTGGCGTGCGGCACCATGGGGTCAGACCTCGATTCTTGGGGCGTCTTCCCAGAGGTCTTCAAGGTTGTAGAAGGTTCGGGCTTTCGGTTGAAAAAGGTGCAGAACGAATTCATCGCCGTCGATCAGTACCCAGTTCGAAGTAAGATCGGCTTCGAGCTTGACACCGCCGACATTAGGAACTTTAATCAGCTTTGCCACAGTGTCAGCGAGAGTCTGAACATGGGGAGCGTTATTGCCGGTACCGATGATAAAGTAATCCGTATACGGTACCAGGCTGGTGACATCGAGAACGGCGAGGTTCTCGACCTTTTTGTCTTTGAGAGCCTCGATGACGATTTTAATTGATTCAGGAACCTGTCTTACTGCTGACAAAATTGACCTCCGGGTCTAACACAGAGGGAGCGCAATTATGCGCCCCCTCTGACAAATTGCTGCGCTTCTGCCCGGGTTGCGGGCTGAATTACTCAGATGCCTTTAAACACTGAATAAACGTAGCGACCAAACATGTATTTTTTTTCTTCAACGTAGTCGAAGCCCTTTTTAAAGGCTGCGAGGTTGATATCGAGCATTTCTTTTTTAGCGCCCTTGACCAGGCCGGGCAGGCAGGCGACGAGGTCATCGAAGGTGATCAGTTTACTGAACTTCGAATAGGCGCCAGCCATTACCAGATTGGCAACCTTGGGGTTACCAAGCTCTTCAGCGATTTCGTTGGCCGGGATTTCGACGAGTCTGATATCGTCACGGAATTCCTGGCGTTCGATCAGCGAAGAGTTGTACATCAGCATGCCACCGGCTTTGATCTTCTGGTTGAATTTTGTAACCGAAGGACGGTTCATGGCGATAACCGTATCGGGAACGGTAACCATCGGTGAGGCGATTTCGTTCTCAGAGAGGATTACTGAACAGTTGGCGGTACCGCCGCGCATTTCCGGGCCGTATGAAGGGATCCAGGAAACGTTTTTGCCAGCATGCATACCGGTTTCTGCAATGACTTTGCCGAGGAAAAGAACCCCCTGGCCACCGAAACCTGCAAGAATGATTCTTTCAACTTTTGACGACATTTTGATGCCTCCTGTTATGCAGATTTTTCGACGCCGAGAGTATCTTTAAAAGTACCCAGCGGGAAAACCGGCAGCATGTTTTCGGTCAGCCATTTATGAGAATCGGCAGGTTTTTTGCCCCAGTTGGTCGGGCAAATGGCGACGACTTCAACAAAGCTGAAGCCCTTGCCTTCCTTCTGCAGCTTGAAGGCATTGTAGATAGCCTTTTTGGCTTTCATCAGGTTGGCAACACTGTTGATGGTAACACGGGTGACATACACCGGGCTTTCGAGAGTCGCGATCATTTCGCTCATCTTGATCGGGTTACCGGCAGTAGACGCATCACGGCCGTAGGGTGAAGTCTGTGTCTTCATGCCGATCAGCGTGGTCGGGGCCATCTGGCCGCCGGTCATACCGTAAATGGCGTTGTTAACAAAGATTACCGTGATTTTTTCACCGCGGTTGGCGGCATGAATGATCTCGGCAGTGCCGATGGCGGCGAGGTCACCGTCGCCCTGGTAGGTGAATACGATCGAATCAGGGCGGGTGCGCTTGATACCGGTGGCAACTGCCGGAGCACGGCCATGTGCTGCCTGATTGAAATCGAAATTAAAGTAATCATAGGCGAAAACCGAGCAGCCAACCGGTGCAACACCAATGGCGCGATCACCCACTTCGAGTTCATCAATTGCTTCGGCGACCAGGCGATGAATGACGCCATGATCACAGCCCGGGCAATAATGGGTTGGGGTTTTGCTCAAACTAGCTGGTCTGGAAAATACTTTTTTCATTGTCATTTATCCTGGCTCCTTTCAGTCTGGTCTGACAAGCTTGTCGACTTCGTTGAGAATTTCGAAATCTGACGGAACAGTGCCACCGGTTCTGCCGAAGAAAAATACCGGTTTCTTGCCGTCGACTGAAAGTTTTACATCTTCGACCATCTGGCCGCATGACATTTCGACAACCAGGAACTGGCTGGCGGTCTTTGCCAGTCTTTCGAACACGGCAGTCGGAAATGGCCAGAGTACCTTGGGGCGAACCAGACCGGCCTTGATGCCACGTTTGCGGCATTTTTCGACGACCGTCTTGAGAATTCTTGAAATGATGCCATAACCGACGAGAATGATCTCAGCATCATCGCAGAGATGTTCTTCAACGGCAAAGTCTTTGTATTCCCCTTTGCTGAAGAGGTCGGTAATGACCTGATATTTTTGATAAAGGTGCCAGTTATG
>DAOQWI010000041.1:0-21988 GCA_035342015.1 Candidatus Ozemibacteraceae bacterium
CAGCGGGCCGCTTTTCTTGAAATGCTCCGCCAGCAGAAGATCGACCGCGATTCAGTCATTGGCGGAAGTTTCAAGGCCCGAGAAGAAATGGCAAAAGACCTGCACGGTCAGGAATCGGGCCAGCGTGCCAGATTATCTTTCAGCATTTCTGACAACGAGTCACTCGACCGCGAAAACTGGCTGGTCAGAAATCGGCTTTTGCGCGTTCAGAGCCAGCTGCGCCAGAAAGAACTCGAAATTGCCGACCTGATTCGTCAGAACATTACAACCCCCTCTCATCAGCGGAAAATTTCGAATGCGCAGGCGCAACTTATTGAGCTGCAAACTGAACAGAGAGTACTCTCAGACCGCATTCGCGATGTACAGACAAAAAAAAGATAAAAATTTTTGCCAAAGCATTGACAAACCCGAAAACAGTTGGTACGATTTACTTGTGTTGAGTCCTAATTCAAGTTCCCAGGAGGATCCCCTTCAGTGAAAAAGATCGAACTCGTGCGCGAAATCGCAAAAACCACCAACATGACTCAGACCCAGGCTACTCAGGCTCTTGATGCCACGCTTTCTATCATCAAGAAAGCTCTCAAGAGAAAAGACGACGTACGTCTTGTAGGTTTTGGCTCTTTCAAGGTTAACACCCGCAAAGCCAGAACTGGCATCAACCCCCAGACCAAAAAGCCGATCAAAATTCCGGCATGCAACGTAGCCAAGTTCGTACCGGGCAAAGACCTGCGCGAACTCATCAACAACAAAAAGAAATAATCTTTAAGCGCACAAAAAGGGCCGTTCCCGCAAGGGGGCGGCTCTTTTCTTATACCCTTAAATCCAGGTTGGGATTGACCTGATCGTAGCAGCCGACCATAAACTCACATTTTGATGCGTAGAGCACTATTCTATAAGTTTAATACGTTTGCCATGTGAGGTTAAGATACTGCTTGCCTTAGTTTTAACCATCGGGTAAATTATTGAGCATGAATACACAGAAAAAACGTCTGGGCGATATTCTCATCGACTGCAACCTCATCACCGAAGAGCAGCTGAAACAGGCTCTCACGTTTCAGCGCGACCGCGGCATGAAGCTGGGCGAAGCTCTTTCCGAAATGGGTCTGGTTACCGAAGACGATATAATCTGGGCCCTGGGCAATCAGCTGAATATCTCATTCATTCATCTGAATCCGGATATCGTCGACACTGAAGTAACAAAGTTGATCACACCCGAATTTGCACGTGATCACAAACTCATGCCTCTTTATAAAGCTGGCAATCAACTCAGTGTCTGTATGGTTGACCCTCTTGACTCCAGACCAATCGAATTTCTCGAAGGTAAATTCGGCGCCACAATTTCGGTTTCTATCTGCACTGCATTCGATTTTGAGCAGACCTATTCAGCTATTTATGGGCCCATCGACGTTCAGGAAAAGGTCGCACCCGGTGAAATAGACAATACCGAGAAACAGAACCTCGAGCGCGGCATTCCCAAAGGCATGGAAGGCCCGGAAAAGGTCATCAACTACATTCTCGGCCAGGCGATCATCAATAAAGTCAACCGTATTCATTTCGAACCTTCAGACAAGGGCGTGCTGATCAGATTCAGATCGAACAATGTTCTCTCACGCAAGATCGAGATTCCGGTCAAGGTGCATCACGAAGTAATTTCGCGGCTCAAAAAACTTTCGCAGATCCCCGAAAAGGACATGGCCCGCGAAGGAGTTGTTGTCGGTCATTTCAGGGTTACGGTTTCAAACCGCCAGGTCAATATTCAGTCCATTTTCTATCCGACTGTAAACGGCGAAATGGTAATCCTCAAACTCAGCGACTTCGGCAGCATCATTGAACAGCTTGGCCGTACCGGAAAGGCTGCGATCGAAGAACTTCTCGTCGCTGCCAGAACCACTCATGGTGTTCTTTATGTTACTGGCCCTCGCGAATCAGGGCGCACAACGACGCAATACTGCATAATCAGTGGTTACGATTCCGAAACCCGCAAACTGGTAACGATCGAAAATCCGGTAGTTGCGGCACTCCCCAAAACCACTCAGATTCAGATCGGTTCCGGTGGTATCGAAGACGCAATATCTGCCTTAAAACTTGCATTGATGCTTGACGCCGACATTATCTACCTCGACGATCTTGTCGGCCGCGATCTGACCCAGGAAGTCGCTTTCGCGGCACTTGGCGGCAAAACCGTCTTAACTTCATTTCTTGCCTATGACGCATCAAGCAGTCTGATAAAGCTCATCGAAACCGGCATCGACCCCGTTCTGATCGCTTCTTCAATGTGCGGCGTAGTCAGTCAGAGACTTGTCAGGGTTCTGTGCCCAAAATGCCGCCAGCCAGCCGAAATTCCCCCCGAAATTCTTGAGCTGGTAAATGACGAAGACAAAGTTAAGCAGATTTTCAAACCAAAAGGCTGCGATGGCTGCAATAATACCGGTTATACCGGCCGCACACTGATTACCGAATTCATGCCGGCCAGCGCCACTCTCAGACAGATGATCATCAACCGCCAGTCCTATCAGGATTTCAAGAGTTTTGCCCGAAAGCAGGGCATCAGAAGCCTCGAAGAAAAAACCCTGGATATGATGCTTAACGGCGAAACCAGCGCCGATGAATTTATGAGGCTGTTCTAACAATGAGTGACAATTTTTTCGGCAAACTGTTCGGCGGAGAAGCACCTCCGGGCGACGACAACAAACCCAAAGCACCAACCGCACCACCTTCTTCACCCATGCCGGCACGACCACCTGCACCCCCTCCTGGCGCCGGTGGCCCACCACTTCGCCCGGCCATGCCCGGCGCACCGAGTTCACCAACTCCGCCCGCCGGGGCTCCGGCAAGACCGCCAATGCCACCGGCCGGGCAACCAATGCCCCCCAGACCTGCCGCACCGAATGCTCCTGGCCAGGCTCCTCAACCGCAGCGACCGACAGGTATACCATCCGGCATTTCGCAGGGCGCAATGCAAAGACCGGCGCCGCCTGCAAGTCAGAAAGACGACGATGACGGTGAAGTCATTATCGACGACCTGCTGCGCCTGATTGTCGACAAAAGCGGTTCTGACCTTCATCTTACTGTAGGTTCGCCGCCAATGCTGCGCCTGCAGGGCAAGCTCTGGCCAACCGACATTCCCGCTCTTACCGCCAAAGAAACCCGGCGACTGATCTTTCAGTTTCTCAACAACGACCAGCGCGAACGACTTGAACGCGACCTCGAACTCGATATTTCATACGAGCTCGAAGGCGTGGCGCGTTTCCGCTGCAACATCTTTTTTACCCGTCTTGGCATGGGCGGGGTTTTCCGCGTAATTCCGACCCGCATCAAAACCCTGGCTGAACTGAAACTGCCCGCGATTCTCGGCGACCTTGCCAGACGCAACAAAGGCCTGATTCTGGTTACCGGCCCCACCGGCTCAGGTAAATCGACTACCCTGGCCGCCATGGTAGACCAGGTCAACAACGAACGCCAGGATCACATTCTCACCATCGAAGACCCGATCGAATTCGTTCACCAGCACAAAACCTGCCTGGTTAACCAGCGCGAAATCGGCCCAAATACCAAATCTTTCTCAGCCGCGCTGAGATCGGCACTGCGCGAAGACCCCGATATCATTCTCGTCGGCGAAATGCGCGATTACGAAACCATCTCGCTGGCAGTAACCGCCGCCGAAACCGGCCACCTTGTCTTTGCCACCCTGCACACCCCGTCTGCCGCCCAGTCAGTCGATCGTATCGTCGACGTTTTCCCGGCCCACCAGCAGGATCAGATCAGAACTCAGCTGGCCGACGCCCTGCAGGGCATCATCGCCCAGCAGCTTATTCCGACCATCGATGGCATGAGTCGCGAAGTCGCCCTGGAAATTCTCATCAACACTCCGGCTGTAGCCAACCTGATCCGCGACAATAAAACCTTCCAGCTGCCTTCGATCATGCAGACCAGCAAACAAGCCGGCATGCAGACCATGGATCAGTCACTCATGGACCTGGTCAAACAACGCAAGATCAGCCCCCAGGAAGCCTATCGCCGTGCCTTTGATAAAAAGGCCTTCGAACAGTACAAACCAAGGGAATACTGAACCCCGAACCAGAAAAAAATTCTCAACAAAAGCAGCCCGGCAAATTTTGCCCGGGCTGCTTTGTTTTTGCAGATCCCTGCCAGACAGCGTTGAGCTTCACGCCCGCAGACCAGTTAAAATTTGTCTTGCATGCAGAGAGTGCTTAATGTACACTATTGGCCTGCATTTCAGCATGACCTTATTTTTTGCCGGAGTACCGCCAAGTGAAAGCTCACAGACACATCACCAACCCAGAAATGATTCGCAACGTCGCAATTATCGCCCATGTCGACCACGGAAAAACAACCCTGGTAGACGCCCTGATCAAGCAGTCCGGTCTTTTTCGCGATAACCAGCGCGTCGAAGAATGTTTCATGGACAACAATGCCATCGAAAGAGAGCGCGGTATCACCATTCTGTCAAAGAATCTGTCGCTTGAATTCAACGGTTACCGCATCAACCTCGTCGATACCCCAGGTCACGTCGATTTTGGCGGCGAAGTTGAACGTGTTCTGCGCATGGCAAACGGCTGTCTGCTGCTTGTCGATTCTTTCGAAGGCCCGATGCCGCAAACCCGCTTCGTGCTGAAGAAGGCCCTGGCAGCTGGCCTGCGACCTGTGGTCGTCATCAACAAGATTGACCGACCTGACGCCCGCGTCGAAGCAGTCGAAGACGAAATCCTCGACCTGTTCATCGACGTCGGTGTTGAAGAAAGCATGCTCAACTACCCGGTTCTTTATGCATCCGGCCGCGCCGGCTACGCCGTTCGCAGCATGGAAGACCCAAGAACCGATATCAGACCGCTGCTCGAAGAAATGATCAAGCAGGTGCCACCGCCGTCAGGTGACCTCGATGTGCCAGGCAAAATGATGATCACCAGTCTCGACTATAATGACTATGTCGGCAGAATCGGCATCGGTCGTATGATTGGCGGCGTACTGACCGGCAAATCAGATGTTTACCGCATGCATCCCGGCGAAGTGGCCGAAAAACACAAAATCATGCGCCTCTATTCATTCAGAGGCATTCAGCGTGTTGAAGTCGAAGAAGCCGGCGCCGGCGACATTGTCGCTATCTGCGGCATCGACACCCTTTCGATCGGCGACACAGTCTGCACAGAACTTTGTGAACCTGAACAAATTGTTGCGGTCGACCAGCCGGTAATTTCCATGGCATTCGCCGCAAACACCAGCCCATTTTCAGGCCGTTCCGGCAAGTTCCTGACTTCCCGGCAGATTCGCGCCAGACTTGACCGCGAACTTGAAACCAACGTTGCAATGCGCGTTGAAGATGCAACCGAAGAACGCGATACTTTCCTCGTATCGGGTCGCGGTGAACTGCACCTCGGCATTCTTATCGAAACCATGCGCCGCGAAGGTTATGAACTGCAGGTAAGTAAACCTGCCGCAATCATGAAGCGCGACGAAAGCGGGCAGATGCTTGAACCCGTCGAAGAACTCGCTATCGATATTCCTGACAATTACATGGGCATCGTCATGGAAGTACTCGGGCCACGCCGTGCCATGCTCGAATCATCAAAACGCCTGCTCGACAATTACCTGCGCCTGATCTTCTCGGTGCCGGCACGTGGCCTGCTTGGCTTCAGATCGATGTTTCTCACCATGACCAACGGCACTGGCATCATGAATCAGTGTTTCAGAGCCTATGAGCCATATCGTGGCGATATCCCCGAAAGCCGCAATGGCGTCATGGTCGCCACCGACCCAGGTGTTGCCACCGCCTATGCCATCAAAAATCTCTCTGAACGCGGCACCATGTTCTACGCACCCGGCGAAGAAATTTATGAAGGCCTGGTAGTCGGTGAACGCCCGCTCAGCGGCGATCTCAAGGTTAACATAGTTAAAAAGCGCCATGTTACCAACCATCGCTCAGCAACCTCCGAAGAACTCGAAAAACTGCCTTCACCGCGCCGCATGACCCTCGATCAGGCCCTTGAATACGTAGCCGACGACGAATGGGTTGAAGTGACTCCCGATGCAATCCGCCTGCGCAAAAAAGGCGAAGCACGCATCGGCCGAAAGTAAGCACATACCCGTTTTGCAATTGTTGAAAAGAGCATTACCGGCGCTGCTGGTGATGCTTTTTCTTTTTACCGCAAATCTGTCCGGCGCTCAATCGAGACTGGCTCAGCTCGCTGCCGCCAACCCGGCCGACCCTGATGTTTTGAACTCTTATGGCATAGAACTGGCCAACAGCGGTGACCTGATGGGTGCCATAGGCGTCTGGCGCCGCGCCCTCGATTTTGACCGCAGCAATGTTCATCTCTACAACAACATCGGCAGCGCACTAAAACGCCTTGGCCAGGACCAGCACGCCTTCGCCTGGTATGCCGCCGCCCTGCAGCTGCAGCCGGTTTACTGGACTTACTATAATATCGCCCTTCTCTATCGTGACCACAACCAGCCGGCAGAGGCCTGCTGGGCACTCGGTGAAGCACTGCGCCTCAACCCGCAGTTTGCCGAGGCAACGAACCTGCTGCAGAGAATCAGGGCCGGCGAGGCCGGCCGCGAGCAGAAAGTCAAAGCTGAAACCGCCACAGTCAAAAAGCCGGTTGCCGGCCCTGAACCAACCGAACTGCCCGGACCTGAAAAAAAGAAACTCCGCGAAACAGTCGTTACCAGCCGGCCTGAAACGACAAAGCCTGCTTCTGCAGGCAGTAATATCGCCCGGAAAACAAAGCCGCAGGTCGACGAAGAACCTCTGAGTATGCCTTCTGGGAGCGGTGGCCAGGTATTTCTCACCTTCGACGGCGGCGCTACTGACGCCGGGTTCGACTCAATTCTCAGCTCGCTTCGCCGTTTCGGGGTTAAATCGACATTTTTTCTTACCGGCAAATTCGCGCAGAATTATCCCGACAAATGCCGGCAACTATTGGTTGAAGGCCATGAAATCGGCAATCACAGCATGAACCACCCGGATATGAAAAATTTCAGCGCCGAAAAAATCGCCGTTGAAATCGAGGCCGCTGAACAAGCCTTCGAAAAAGTGCTTGGCCGGCGTGGCGCACCGTTTTTCCGCTTTCCTTACGGGCATCAGAACAAGCGCGTCGAACAGATTGTAGAAAACCTTGGCTACCGCCCTGTTTACTGGCATATCGACACGATTGACTGGCGCGAAGACCCGGTAGAAACGATTATCAGCCGCGTTAAAAACAAGCTGCGACGCAACTCGGTGATTCTCATGCACCTCGGCAGCAAAAACGGGGCAAAGGCTCTCGACCGGATTCTACAACATGTAATCGCAAGGGGTTATGCGCCAGTCAGACTTTCTGACCTTGACGCCAGTCAGCTGGTTTCGCTGCCCTGAATATCTGATAGCTTTATAGCCGCATATCAGGGTAAAGTCAGTTTAAAATCAGTTGCAGACCTGCATTGAATGGTGCCCACCTATCATTTTCATCAGCTGCTCAGGGGTATCGGCAACCTGAAACAGATTCAGATGCTCGACACGAATGGTTTTCTGCGCAATACCATGCTCGAACAGGGCCAATAACGGCCCGAAAAAATTGTCGATATTCAGCAGAAACATCGGCCGGTCATGCCTGGCAAGCTGTTTCATTGTCAGCAGGTCGAAAAACTCGTCATAAGTTCCGATGCCACCAGGCAGAGCGACAATATAATCAGATTTGTCGAGCATCGCCTGTTTGCGCGGCCTGAGGTCTTCAACAGCCTGCATTTCATCGAGAGCAGGGTGCTGAATTCCTCTATCGATCATATACTGCGGAATTACGCCAATCAGCCGACCGCCGGCATTTTTGTGCGAATCGGCGACAATTTTCATTAACCCGCAGGTAGTGCCGCCATAAAGCACCGAAAAATGATTTTCAGCAAGCAGGCGGGCGAATTCAGCCGCACCGCTTTTGATCTTTTCGGAGACATCAGAGCTTGAAGAACAGAAAATACATACAACCGGTTTATTGCTTGTTTGCTTCATAATAGCCAGATTATATCACTTTCCACCGCAGCTCGTACCGTTAAGCTGTCAGACTTACACGCAGGCGCTCTGCGGGCAGTTGCGTATTGTTGATTTTTCGGGGGCGGCCGCTTATAATTGCCTCTCAAACAGTTTCGCCAATTCTTAAATTTTGTCGTCGACGGGAGAAACAGATGGTAGATCTCGATAAAATCATTTCTTTGTGCAAACGCCGCGGGTTCATCTTTCAGGGAAGCGACCAGTACGGTGGTCTGCAGGGCACCTGGGACTACGGCCCCCTCGGCGTCGAACTGAAGAACAATGTTAAAAAAGCCTGGTGGCGCCGGGTTGTCTATGAACGCGACGATATGGAAGGCCTCGATTGCGCCATTCTGATGAACCGTCTGGTTCTCAAATATTCAGGTCACGAAGAAACCTTCTCTGACCCGATGGTTGACTGCCGCAAATGCAAAAAGAGATTCAGAGCCGATCAGGTCGATCACAACGAAAAGTGTGCCGAAGGCGACAAGCACGACCTTACCGAACCGCGCCCGTTCAATCTGATGTTCAAAACCACCGTTGGCCCGGTTGCCGAAGAAAATAACATCGCCTACCTGCGCCCCGAAACCGCACAGGGCATTTTCATCAATTTCAAAAACGTTCTCGATTCTACCAACCGCAAACTGCCGTTCGGTATTGCCCAGATCGGCAAGTCATACCGCAATGAAATCACCCCCCGCAATTTCATCTTCAGAGTGCGCGAATTCGAACAGATGGAAATCGAATTTTTCGTAAAACCCGGCACTGACGATGAATGGCACAGCAAATGGGTCGAAGACCGCTTTAACTGGTATGTCGAGCTCGGCATCAAACCCGAGAATCTGCGCAAATACGAACAGAAGCCAGAAGAACTCGCCCACTACGCCAAGGCGACCGTCGACCTGCTCTACCGCTTTTTCCCTGAAAGAGAAGACGAAAACAAGCAGTTCGACGAAGTTGAAGGCATTGCCAACCGCACCGACTTCGACCTTAACTGCCACACCAAGGGCGGTAAGCTTGTACTCGCCGATGGCCGCGAAATACCGAACACCCATGCCGTCAATAAGCTGACCTACTTCGACCACGAAACCAATCAGCACATTCTGCCATACGTCGTCGAGCCTTCAGCCGGCGTCGACCGCGCCACTCTGGCGTTTCTCATGGATTCGTATTTTGAAGAAACCGTTAACGATGGCCAGCGCATCGTTCTCAAACTTCACCCGGAACTGGCCCCGATCAAGGTCGCCGTTCTGCCGCTGAAGAAGAACCACGACGGTATCCGCAACACCGCAATGCAGATCAAGAACACCCTGATGAAAAAGAGCGGCTGGCGCACCGTTTATGATGATACAGCCGGTATCGGCAAGCTCTATCGCCGTCAGGACGAAATCGGCACGCCGTTCTGCGTCACAGTCGACTTCGATACCCTCGAAGACCAGTCGGTTACCGTTCGCGACCGCGACACCATGGCACAGGAACGCGTCAAGATCGACGCCCTGCAGGATTATCTGGCAAAAAAACTTGGAAACTGCCGCTGAAAATAACGGCCGGATCATCAGAGGCGACATGCTGCATGTCGCCTCTTTGCTTACGCCCGAAACCTTCAGGCTGATCTACCTCGACCCGCCTTTTTTAACCGGGCGCGAACAGATCGGAACCGGCGAAGGCATGGCTTATGACGACCGCTGGGAAGGCGAGCTCGACAGCTACCTGCCCTGGCTGCAACAGCGCCTGCAGGCGATTTTTTCGCTGCTATGCGCCGACGGCAGTCTGGTATTGCATCTCGACTACCGTGCAGCCCATTACGCCAGGGTAATGCTCGACGGCATTTTCGGCCGCAGAGGCTTTATCAACGAGATCATCTGGCACTACACCGGCGGTGGCCGTTCAAAAAGCCGATTTTCGTGCAAACACGACACCCTTCTCTGGTATAGTCGCAGCAAAACACCAGTTTTTAACCTCGACGCCGTCAGAGTACCATATAAACCTACTTCCGGCTATGCAAAAGGCGGCATTGTCGCGGCAAGCGGCCGCAAATATCTGCCAGATCCGCGAGGAACACCAGTTGACGATGTCTGGGATATTCCGATCATCAACCCGATGTCGCATGAAAGGGTTGGCTACCCGACGCAGAAACCGCTCGCACTGCTGCAACGGCTTATCAGCGCCCTCAGCAACCCCGGTGACCTGATCGGCGATTTCTGCTGTGGCAGTGGCACAACTGCGGTCGCCGCCCAAAAGCTCGGGCGCCGCTGGCTGGTCTGCGACGTTTCCGAAGCGGCAGTCAGTTGCGTCAGTCAGCGCCTGCAGAAAGAATGCGGCATAGATATCAGCCCCGAATAATAAAGCCGGATTTCGTCATTCCGGGCGTAGAAACTGAATCAGGAAGCTTAATACGTTTTCCCTGATTAAAGTGTCGGGTGCTTGCAGTTTAACAGACGGCCGGTATATCATTATGGAGCTTGTTTGAGAGAAAACTGTAAGCACATGGAGGAACACATGTCTGACGCCAGAAAAATGATTTTGAATATGCTCGCAGAAGGCAAAATCACGGTTGAAGAATCCGAAAAGCTGCTTGCAGCAATTAACGAAAAAGAAGCGCCCCGCGAAGAAACCAAAGGCGAAACCCGCCAGCAGAATCGCGATAACGACCAGTATGCAAGAAGTGAAGAAAATTCTGAACGGGGCCGCGAACGCGACGACGACCCGTTCAATCCCTTCCTGAACGCCACCAAACTTGGCTTTGACCTGCGCAATCTTGCTCAGACAGTGCAACAGACAGTGCAGCAGGCCATAAAAAAAGCTGAACCGCGCCGGCGTGAATTCAAAGATAAAATGAAAGAATTCGGCAACTGGATGCAGGAAGTCGTCGGCAGCATGGCCAACGAACTGGGCAATGTCAAAGGCGAGCCATCAGACGGGGTTCCGGTTGATTTTGTCGTTACACCGCCTGAAGGCACTCAGGGCTGCGACACTTTCATAATTGAAAACGTGTTTGGCGAAATCCGCATTCACGAAGGCAGTGAATTTAAAATGCACATCAACGGCCAGGTCAGCAAGGCAACCCTGGGCGAATATCAGCCGGCGCAGTGGTTCTCGCGCTATGGCATCGAAGTCGACGGTTACAAACTCATCATCGGTTTCGACCGTGCCCAGCCGGTAAAAGCTGCCATCGACATGGAAATCACCCTGCCGGCCGACATGCACATAACCTGTAAAACAGTTTCCGGAGCTGTCAGAATCCGAGGTAACTTCAAAATTGGTGATCTCAACACTGTCAGCGGTAATATTCGTGTTCAGGGCGCCAATCTCAAACAATCGCGCATCGAAACTGTAAGTGGTGCGGTTCAGATTGAAGGCGGCGAAATCGCAATGGAAATCAAATCGACTTCCGGCGATTTTCTGGTTCGCGACTCGCGCATCGAAGAACTCAGAATCAACTCGGTTTCTGGCGATATCATGCTTACCGAAGGCAGCATTTCTGAAAGCACTAATGTTAAGCTCGTCACCACCTCTGGCGACATCATCGTCGAAAAGATGAGTGGTCCCTGGAAAGTCGTTGAAGCCACTACCCGCAGTGGCGACGTCGTATTAGACTGGAAAGGCGACGCCACACCAATGAACAACCAGGGCACAACTCTCAAATCAGGCAGCAGCGGTGCCGAGTTCAAGGCCGAATCAGTAAGCGGCGACATTCAGTTCACCTGAGACAATTTTCTTTTAAATAACGGCATTTAAACGGAGCATAAACAATGGAACCCCTGCAGATGATCGGTCTGATTCTTATCATCACCGCCCTGTTCGCCATTGGCGGCAAGTTTGTAATTTTCTTCAAAAATCGCGAAATCGCCCTGATTAAAGAAAAATACGAGCAACTGATCGCTTCGAACAAACATGAGTATGAATCGGTCAGAGCCACCCTTTCAGAAGACAGCTTCAAGCAGACCAAGAGGCTCGAAGAGCATTATCTGCGCAAACTCGACGATAAAGACAAAGAAATTCAGGATCTGGTAAACGATCTCGAAGCCCTGCAGAGCTGGAAAAAGGAACTCGAAATCAAATTCGCCAAATACGAAGGCGCCTCGCAGGGCAGCCCGCAGCACCTGATCATGAAGCTTCTCGACCACAATCAGAAGCTGAATCAGGCCCTGAATGCCAAATGGAAAGACATTGAAACGAATCTCAACAACGAACTGACCGCCACCCTCGGCAAAATCAAATCAATGTTTGCCGAAGCTGAAAAGCTGCACCACGACGGCATAGAAATCATTTCTGAATATGAATCTCGACTGCCCGACGATGTTAAGCGCAAAGTTCACGAAGACATGCTCAAGCTCCCCCAGTCGACCGGTCTTTAAGCAATAGTTATTTGTGGCAGACCGATTGTGTGATAGACTCGCAGCATGAGCCTGCTCGATATCACAACCGGCGTCATTCTGCTTTCGGCCCTGGCCGGTATTTTTACCGGTCTCGACAAGCTGGCCGGCACCCTGCTTTTTCTGGCTCTGCTGGTTGGCAGTCAATATTTCAACACTCTCTGCCGGCAGCTGACTGGTGATAATTGCTGGCTGCAGAATCTCCTTATGCGACGAGGTTTCAGCCGCATTCAGACCGGCAAAATCTTGCGCATCACCGGCGCACTGGCGGTTGCAGGTCTTTGCTGTCTGCTGCTTTACCAGATTTACTGGCTTTCGCTCGGTTTCAATCTGACGGTTTACGATTCTTTCAATTTTCGCTTTTTCTACCTGGCAGTTCACCTGCTTCTGATTTTTTATGCAGTTTTTGCGGTCAGAACTCTGCAGGTGCATGAAAACCCGGATACAGCCGCCCGCTGGTATCGGGGACTTGGTTATTTAAGCGGCTATCAGTCGCTCATCTTCGCAGTTTTTTTGCTGACTTCATATCTGCCGGAAGCAGAAAGCGATGTTTTGAATACTTACATTGACTATGGCTTCTTCTCGGTATTTATCAGTATGGCACTGCTGAGCGCCGAAATTTTGACCGCCGCCGTTCGCAGCCTGCGCCTGGCATTCTCCGGCAGCGACCAGGTCGCGCTGCCGATTCCTTTTTTCATCAACTTCTTTGCCGCAGAAGACACGGTTAAAAAGAGCCTCATACGCAGCATTGAAACTATTTCGGGAATTGACGTATCACGGTCTGAGATCGTCGCTTTCGGTCTGCGCATCTTCGAACCGGTTCTCATAACTGCCTTTCTTGCCGTCTGGCTCACTTCGGCAATTGTCATCGTTCCGGCCGATCAGCAGGCGATTTTCAGGCATTTCGGCAAAATAGCCGGCAGCAATGCCGCCGGGCCCGGCCTGCATTTCAAGTTGCCATGGCCATTCGCGACCGTTGAGCTGCACCGACCGCACCAGATTCGCACTCTCAATATCGGTTTCGAACCCGACCCGAAACAGAAAAACATCATCTGGGCAAAGTCACATGCAACGAATTATTTTCACCTGATCGTCGGCAACGGTGTCGAAATCATCGCGATCGACTGTCAGATTCTCTTTCGGGTTGACGATCTTTTCAGATACGTCACCAGCATGCAGAACCCCGAAGAATTCATCAGCGCCACCGCCTACCGGCATCTGACCCGCGAAACCGTCTCGGCCGGGTTCGACGAGATCATCACGCGCGACCGCAGAATTCTTGCCGACCAGCTGCGCACAAACATTCAGGCCGAACTCGACACAGTCGGTCTTGGGGCCGCCATTGTCGAAGTGGTGTTTCTCGCCATGCACCCGCCAATCGAAGTTGCCGAAGCATACGAAGATGTCATCAGTGCCCAGACAGACAAATTGACCTACGTATTAAAGGCAAATACCGAAAACACTCACAAAATGTTCATGAGCAAAGCAAATGCCCACAGCAAAGAATTCGAAGCCCGCAGCTACGCGGCCAATACCGTTGCCAAAGCGGTTGGCGACGCTTCTTCGTTTTCAAGCCGCTCCGTCGCCTTTGAAGCCGAACCCGATCTCGAAAAGTTCAGGCTGCGTCTCGACCGCCTGCAGCAGCTTCTTAGCGGCAAACCATTTTACGTTATCGACAAAACTCTCATGCGCAGCAACGACAAGCTGTATCTGAATCTGCAAACATGGTAAAGAAGGTGATTATATGCAATTCTGGCTGAGGCTGCTTCTCGCAATACTGCTTCTGGCCCTCGTTTCTTACAAGGCTTTCATTCTGCCGCTTCCTGAAGGCTTCAAAGCCGTGGTTGCCCATCTCGGCAAACCTGACCGCATTATCGAAACCGCGGGCGCACATCTTAAATGGCCATGGCCGGTCGACAACTTCTATCTGTTCGACTGTCGCAACCGCATTTACAACACCCGCTTCACCCAGACCCTGACCCGCGATAAAAAGGCGATAATTCTGCTCACCTACATCGTCTGGCGTATTCAACAGCCCCTCACCTTTCTGCAATCGGTCGGAACCATGGCCAACGCTGAAGACAAAATCGAAGGGCTGGTATCAAGCTCAAAAAATAACGTTCTCGGCAATTACGACCTCGCAAATCTGGTATCTACCGACCCGGCACAGCTCAAACTTGCTGAAATCGAAAATAAAATTCTCGAATCGGTCAGGGAAAAGGCCCGCGAAAGCTTTGGCGTCGAAATCGTCAGTCTCGGCGTCAAGCGTCTTGCTTACCCAGAAAACAATATCAAGGCGATTTTCAGCCAGATGCGTGCTGAAAGGGGTCAGTATGCTGCCAAATACCGCGCCGAAGGCCGCATGGAAGCAGCCATAATTCTCTCAGAAACCGACCTCGAAATTGCCCGTATCAACGCCGAAGCGGTAAAAACCTCGGCCGAAATCAAAGGCAAAGCCGACCGCGAAGCTGCCGAGATTTATGCCGAGGCCCACAAAAAGGGCCGGGAATTTTACAAGTTCAGCCGCTCGCTCGAAGCGCTCGAAAAGATGGTCAATGAAAACGCCGTATTCATTCTGCGCAGCGATCAGGCCCCATTCGATGCCCTGAACGGAAACCCGAGCAATGGCAACTGATAAAACCCGCACAATCAGCCCGCTGATAAAAACCATCGGCGACTTCATGACCATGCTGAAAGTGGTCATGGCGCTGGTTTTTATCGGCTACTGCCTCTCAGGACTGACGCTGATCAAACCCGACGAAATCGGCCTGATTCTCAGAATGGGCAAACTGCATGGCAGCACACCGGTAGACCAGGTTCTCAACCCAGGCTGGGTTCTCGCCCTTCCAAAGCCATTTGACGAAGTGCTGCGAATTCCGGTGAAGCAGATTCAGCAGATAAAAATCAGGGAACTGGCCGCCGTCGAAAAAAAGGAAGAGGCTGACTATCGCACGATTGACCCGCTGAACGAAGGCTACTGCGTCAGCGGCGATGCCAATATTTTTCAGGCCAGCATACTGGTTAAATACCAGATCAGCGACCCAATCAAGGCTGTATTCGGCTTTTCAGCGTCATATAACACCTTCAGCTCGCTCGTGCACGATCTCACGGTCGCAGAAATGACAAGGGTCGCCGCCGGATTCCCGATTGACGGGCTGCTCTCAGAGAGCAAAAAAGAACTGTCAACCCAGGTTAAAGAACGGGTTCAGAACCAGCTCGACAAAATTCAGACCGGTCTATCGGTGGTTTCACTCGAAATCGAAGAAATAGCGCCACCCACCTATCTCAAGAGAGACTTCGAAGAGGTCAACTCGGCCTTTATCAACCGTCACAATTTTATCAACGATGCCCGTAGCCTCAGCGAAGAAAAACTGCCAAAGGCCCGTGGAAACGCCGGCGAAATGGTTAACAAAGCCCGCTCTTATCACCAGACCATTGTTGCCGAGGCAACTGCCAATGCCGGCAGATTCAAGCAAATGCTGACCGCATGGCAGAATAACCCTGACGAGATAAGACTCGAAATGACAGCTAAAGTTCAAAAACTGGTTATCGAAAAAATGCGGCGCATGGTCGTTGTTCCTGGTGGCGAAGCTGCTGCTGCCGGGATCAGACTGATGTTCGATACAAGTACCGGTTCTTCGCTTCCGGTTCCGACCAACGTCAACCCCGCTTATGACGAGCTTGCAGAAGAGGAAGAAGAAGATTAAATGACAAACGACCGGCAAGCCACCGTACAAGGCCAGCACTCAGTTGGTCTGAACAGCATTCTCAAGCTTAAACTTGCCAACTCGATCTTTGCGGCAGTCTTTCTGATAACCGGCATCGTGCTTGAAATGCTGCTGCCTGAGCAGAAGCAGACGGCTCAGCTGATCGTGGCCGTTGCCGCGCTGGCCGTTTCCCTGCCGGTCTTCATCAACGGCCTCAAAGGCCTTTTCACCCGTGAACCATGCTTCATGACCGAGCAGCTGGTGAGTCTGGCGATTCTTGCGGCTATGAGCGAAGGTGAATTCGCGGTCGCAACGATTATTCCGATCATTATGGTTTTCGGTCACCTGCTCGAAGAAAAGAGCATCATGGGCATCGAAGAAGCGATCGAGTCGATGCGGCGCCTGCATTCGCGCCAGGCGCGGCTGATGGCTGACGGTCGCGAAACTCTGGTTGAACCGGGCGAACTCAAACCCGATGATCTGATCGTCTGTTACCCTGGCGAAACCATCGCTGCTGATGGCGTAATCAGCGAAGGCGAAACCATGATCAATCAGGCCCCGATAACCGGTGAATCGGTGCCTGTAGAAGCCTTTGCCGGTGTCGGGGTGTTCGCCGGCACCATCAATCTGAGCGGCAAAATCTGCATAAAAGTTACCAAAGCTGCCTCAGACACATTGTTTAACAAGATTCTGCATCTGCTTAAAGAAGCCGAAGCTTCAAAAGCCCCGATTGTCAAAATTATCGAAAAGTATCTCGGGCTTTATTTCCCGTTTGTCATTATGGTTGCAGCTCTAACGCTCTTTTTGACTGGTGATATCAGCCGGGCGGTGGCCATTCTGGTGATCAGCTGCCCCTGTGCTCTGATACTTGCCAGCCCGAGCGCGATGATTGCAGCGCTGGTAAGTGCCGCCCGGCACGGCATCATGATCAAGAACACCGCTTTTCTTGAGCTTCTGGCCGAAGTTGACAGCGTGATTTTCGACAAGACCGGCACCGTAACTCTCGGCAAACTTGAAGTCGAAAAAGTAGTGGCCTTGCCCGGCAGCGATAACCAGGAAATGCTGAAATACGCGGCCATGTGCGCCAGTGGCTCGATTCACCCGGTTTCTGCCGCCCTGATCGCTTATGCCCATGCGAACGGCATCAAGTTTCCGATACCGACAGTTCAGAAAGAACTGCATGGCCGCGGCGTACTCGCCGAAATCGACGGCAAAAAGTTCTATCTCGGCAAACCCGCCTGGATAGCAGAAGAAGCCGGTATAGTCGCGCCGCCGGATCTGGTCGGCGAAAATGGCATATCAGTCTGGGTGGCCTCTGAAAAAGCTTTTTTTGGTGAAGTGATTTTTTCTGACCGGCCACGACCCGAAATGCGGCAGGCAATCGACCAGCTGCGCAGTCTTGGCGTCAAAAACGTCATTCTGCTGACCGGCGACCGAAGTCAGATCGGCAATGCCATCGGCAAAGCTCTCGGTGTCGACGAAACTATCTGCGAGTGCCTGCCGCAGGATAAACTCAACTACGTCAACAGCCGCAAGGCGGCCGGTGAGAGGGTAATGTTCGTCGGCGACGGTATCAACGATGCTTTGGCGCTCAAGGCCAGCGACGTTGGCATTGCGATGGCCCGTGGTGGCGCAGATATTGCGATTCAAAATTCTGACATTACCCTCAATACCGACAATCTGCTGAACCTGGCGCGCATGTTCACCCTCTCTGAGAAAACACGCGGCATTATCAACCAGAACATTCTCATTGGCACCGGCTTCAGTCTGCTGATGATGGTTCTCGCTTCGATCGGACTGATCAGCCCGGTTATCGGGGCCTTTGCCCATAACCTCGGGCCGGTGTTTGTCGTTCTCAACAGCGCCAGAATGCTAAAAGAAAATTAAGGCTGTCTGAGATCGAACCTGATTATGCCGTCGAAAAGGTCTATCTGATTAACTTTCACAATGACCTTCTGCCCGGGCGTCACATCGAAATTCGGGCGGCGGCAATGCCTGAAAGAGCAGAGAAAATCGACATAAAATGTGACTTCGGTCATGCTGGTGTCGACCACAACGCCGTCATAAAGCAACTCGGCCGATTTCTGCTGCTGTTTGAGATATTTTAGCAGAAAATAGCGCTCGCGGTCGCGCATGATCTCATCGGCGCGAATGACGGCCGTATCGGCGATCATCATAACCTGGTCGAGTTCACTCTGGCTGTAGACCGGTGGCCGGCCGTTGATGGCGGCCTTGATCTGGCGGTGCAACAGCAGGTCAGAATAGCGCCGCAGCGGCGAAGTAATCTGAGTGTAAGAAGTCAGCCCCAGTGAACTGTGTCGACCAGGCACACTGTTAACAACAGTTTTACGCAGGGTTCTCAAAACAGAAAAGAAAGCGACCGGGTTAAATTCTTCGACTGGCGGCATGTCAACCGGTTCACCCTCTTGAACGCGGTAGAGACACGGAACCGTGTGTTTGCGGCACCACTCGGCAGCGGCATGGTTGGCCCAGATCATAAACTCGGCAATCATGCCCTGAGTCAGGTCATCACGATTACGCCTTTCGATGACGATTTCGCCATCGACAACCTTAACGCTCAGCTCGGGTTGACGCGGAAACATCATCGCGCCGGCGGCTTCCCGCTGTTTTTTTAGCGCCTCAGCAAATTTCACTGCCTCTGTAAGCCAGGGATCAGAAGCAAGAAGCTGGTCCGCAGCATCATAGTCGATGGCCCTTTCGATTCTGATCAACGACTCGCTGATCTGCAGGTGGTCGAGATTGCCGGCCGCCGAAAAATCAAGTTTAAAGGTGAGCGCCAGCCTTTCGTTACCTTCAGAAAGGCTGAGAAAGTTTTCAGAAATCCCGGTCGGCAGCATGTGAATACGCTTGTCGGGCATATATACAGAGCTGCCGCGCCGCGCCGCCTCTTTGTCGAGGGGTGAGCCTGGCAGAATGAGTTCAGCCGGGTCGGCGACATGCACCCAGAGACTGCAGCCACCGTCTGCGTGCCTGACAAATGAGAAGGCATCATCACGGTCTTTTGAGCCCGGCGTATCGATTGCCCAGGTTTTCAGACCGGTCAGATCAGAACGCTTGAGCGATCTTATATCAACCTGGCAAAGATTAGCGGCCTCAGCAATCAGGTCGGCCGAAAATTCAACCGGCAGACGGTATCTGATTATCGCCAGGTTTTCGTCAGCATCCAGAATTCCGGCCGCCACCAGTGCCTGAAAAAGGCGGCGCGGGTCGCTGAGACCTGCTTTATCCAGTGCAGCAGCCAGTCGCTTCGAGATTTTCGCCTCTTCGCCACAGGCAACCAGATTTTTAAGATCATTGATATGCTCGACCGGAAAATCGCCAGCCGAGGTTCTGTCACCGAGTTTTTTAAGGTGCTCGACCAGCACCGCCTCTTCGCGCTCGACCTGCTCTTTTCGATTCTGCTGTTCCAGGGCTGTTTTAAGCTCATCCGGCGATAACGGGTGCCAGGTGTCGACTTTGCTTTTAAAATAAATACGGTCTTCGCTCAGGCGTCGCAACAGGGCCGCGGCCGCATCGTCGTCATCAGGAGCGAACAGAAAGCCCGCGAGTTCCTTGAGACTGTAGGGGCGAATTTCTTCGACCAGCAGGCTGTGCAGTTCGGCAAGATCGATGCCGGCTTCAGTCTCGTTGCGCCGCTGATCGGCTTTAATAAGGTTCTGTCGGCAGGCCTCGCGGTCTGCAACCCCGGTAACGGCGCGCGAGGTTACATGCAGAACTTTTTTATCGGGAATACTTGTCTCTTTGCCGTTCAACAGCAGAAGTCTGACGCTGCCACCGGCTGCGCTCAATATTACCCCGGTTTCCGGCCGGCTCCCTTTTGCTGAAAATTCGACGATACAACCGGTCGCTAAATTCATTGTCTTCTCCAGATTTGCTGATCAGCTGTATTTTACCACTTTGTCAGGGTTTTGCCCCGAATTTTTGCTCTTCGCACTGTAAATTTCAGTAAACCAGCTGCTTATTTCTTCGGCAAGACGGTTAAAAACAGGATCTTCAACCTCAACCACCCTCCTGGCGGCCGTATCAAAATCAGGCCACTCTTCAGTTTCTGAAGCCACACCACCGATTTCGCGCGGACGGCCGATCAGCTGAAGAAGCAGGTCAGGGGTGTCGCCCCAGGGAGCAGCTTCCTCAGCCGCCAGCATTTGTGGCTCAAAATCAGCAGCAGCTGATGTCTGGCGGCGCAAAGACGAAAAGACCTGCATGGCCGCCAGCAGATTTTGCTGTGATTGAGGCTGACGACGATCGATACTTTCGCGCCAGACATCGAGACATTGCAGTTCGGCCTCGGCTTCAGGCCCTATTTCAGCCGGGGAAATACTGATTATACGCCATGCCAGATGACTTCTCTCGCCGCCAGACCATTCGCTGACATCGCGCCAGTCACCATTTTTCAGATCGCGAAATCTGATGCGCAGGTTCTGATTAAAGCTGACCATCCTCTTTTTATCGGCTTCAAGACGACGGGTCGGGTCGACACCTTCATAATCGGCCAGCAGGCGGCTGGCCCACGGAATCTCAGGAAACACATGCACAAATAGAAAAGCGAGCTGGCCTGTATTTGCATCGGGGTAACCCGCAAGAAAATTTCGCACCGTTGTAAAAATTTCGTCAGCAAAGGCAAGTCGAAGTGGTGTAAAACCGGTGCGGCCAGTCTCAGGCAGGTCGCCAGCAAGCCCGAAGGCGGTCTCACGCGTATGATATGGCCGGGTCAGTCGTTTGAGCTTCTGGTGAATGAATGCCAGAACCGAGCGTGGGTGCAAAGCCCGGCCGGCATTGAAATCTTCGAGCAGAATCAGCAGCATTTCGCTGGCCAGTTCCCTGATCTTTTCTTCGCGCGAAAGGCTCAATTCACGCCAGCTGGCAGCAATGTTGTTCAGGTAGCCGCGACAACTGACAATCAGAGCAAAAGCCGTCTCGGGGCCCGGTTGCGCCAGAAACTTCTGAAGAGCCTCTTCGACACCTGTATTTTGCATAGTCTGCCTCTCATCTCAACGCCGTCGCAGCTTCTGATTAACCATTCACCACCGGTATCTGGGATTTCACCAGATCACTGACTCAAGAACCGGTAACCATTGCGTCATCGCCGCGCAAGCGGTTATCTGATCAATTCATAAGATTCCGGCTTTTACCCGTTCCGGGTATAAACGCGAGAATTGCAGATAAATCACCGCCTGGCAGAAACCTGCCTGTCTTCGAGCATAGCAGAAGAGTTTGCGACGTTCCAGAAGGTTTTTTGCAGAATTTTAAAATATTTTTTCCCTTTTTTGTTTTTCAGTTGATTTACCTGTGAAAACAAAAACGGAGGCGAATTTATGATGTGCTGTAATGAATGCCCGTTCAACCCGTTAACAGGTTACACCGAAGAACGCTGCCGCCGCCCGGTTTGCCGGCAGTCTGCAACACGGTGCAAAAGTGGTTTCTGCGCCAGCGAACTGGGGGGCCGATGTCTGCTCGATTTCTATGTGATCAGAAAGCTTTATCACGGCGACGAACTGGCCGAAAAGCTGGTTTTTGCCTCGCTTAAATCGGCAATTCTCGGGCGTGACCGGGCCCTCGTGCTCGCAATATTTCAATCCGCCAGGGAAAATCTGCAGCCGCTGCTCTGGCGCTGGCTCGAAGTCTACGAGCCCCGCAGTCTCTGGCTTCTCAACCCGATATTTTCATCAGCCGGCCTGAGGCCCCTCGATACTTTCAATGATCTTGAACCGAAGCGTGAAAAATATCTGAAAGCGATCATGCACAACCCCTGCAGTATCAGACAGGTCAGAGCGACCTGCGGTCTCTGAAAGGAGCTTTTCAATGAGCGCAAACTGTTGCCATAAATGTCGATTGAATATAGCCTCGACGTCTTTTGACAGCCG
>DAOQWI010000042.1:0-15310 GCA_035342015.1 Candidatus Ozemibacteraceae bacterium
CGACCCTCAGCTTGGGAAGCTGATGCTCTACCAACTGAGCTACTCCCGCACACAAATACCTTTGGTTGGTGTCAATGTAACAAAAAATAAGCGGATTTTCAATACGGAATTGGCGAATTGTGAGCATTTCGCAGCAGGTGGGAGGCAACCGGGGAAAAATCGCGGCTGGTGCGATTTAATATTTCCAAATCGGGGGGGATTTCGGGTAGAATTGCGGCATGCAGATTTCGGCCAAATTAAAAATACTGTCGCTGCGAAACCTGTTTCTTTATACCGTTGTCGTTCTGATGCCGGTGATTGTCGCCTATTTCGCGATTGCCAACATGATCGAAGAGCAATATCTGGCACGGCGCGAAACCCTGAAACAGGAACTCGACCTGCAGAGTGCCCGTGCCGACATGATTTCGCGGCAGAATTACCAGATAAAAGACTTTTTCAGAACTCTGGTGTTCAAAAAGCACCTCTGCCGGCAGAGTCCCGAAACTATCGCCAGTTTCATTGAAGATCTCGATAAACGCTACCCAGGGGCCTTTAAATGGCTCTTCTGGGATGAAAATGGCGAAATTATTCCGGTCAGATCGCGACTTATTCTACATGGGCACAAGGCCTGGCAGGTGGTTCTCAAAAGCCTGATGGCTCGCCTGAGTATGATCAATAATCCCAATTCCCTTGCCGAAGACTACGGTTTTCAGAAACAGTTCGCCCATGCCATGGGAACCATCCAGAAAGCCATGGGTGGTCTTGCCAAGGTTGAGCACCTGAACTGGGCCCGCAACGAACCGACCGCCATGCAATGGCTTGGTAAGCCCTGCCAGGCAATCTGGGATACCGAAGTTGTTACATACTACCGCGAGAACGTGCCCGCAAAAATTCGCGGTGGCTGTCTGATGATGGTTTTTCCCGATGAGATGCCTGACAATATATGGCTTAAACGCATGGTGCTGCGCCGCTCGCGTGCGGTCGACAAGCTGCGTTTTCCGGTTGCCGCCGTCAATATTTCCGATAAAACACCGCTGCTCTTTGACCCTGAACTGAAAAACGCTGATGACAGTTTTGCTAAGAGACTTCTCAATGCCTATGTTAACCGCAGTCAAAACATTTTTGATTTTGACACATTCATGGGCCGGGCCGGCATGCCCGACGGTGATTCTCAGATAAGGCTGATTTCCCTTGTTGATGTCAGAGGGGCTCTGCAGCAGAAAGATAGAATGCTGCACATTCTTCTTTCGGTCTGCATCGCCGTTATTCTGCTGACGTCAACTGCCGGGCTGTTCGCGATGAACAGCGGTATCGGCAATGTGTCGCTGCGTCGGCGCATCGCGGCCATTTTCATGATCGCAATCCTGATGCCGATCATCAGCCTGGTCAGTATCGGTAATACTTTTGTTGCTCACGAAGAAACCCGCCTCAAGGAATCAGCCTTCGTGAAAATGCGCTCGGGCATGGAAGCGCTCAATCTGCGATACAAAGATACGCCACGTCTTATGGAACAACAGCTTTTCAGGGATCTGCTCGATCTGATGGGTCCGCCACCCTACGACATGGAAAAGATTGAAAAGGCGATGCGCAAAGCCCAGGAACTCGAACTGATCGAACACTTTTTCATTGCCGACGAGAACGGCAAGCTTGCCCGCAGTAACTGGGCGAATATCGACATGGCAATGAAAAAGATGCTTGAAATGGCCGCCGCAAAGATGCTCAGATTCGAAAATGATATCGCTGACGGCGCCAGATCTGCGATAAAAGATGCGGTTGACGAAGAGGTTGCCGAGATGATGCAGGCTATCGGCACGACGCTCGACTTCTCGCGGCCCAGCCACCTGCGTTATTTTGCCTACGTCGATCAACACATGTATTTCATGTCGATAAACGTTATGATAAACGGCAAGTCCAACCCCCTGTTCGTACACCTGCCAGAAAGCTTTCTCGAAAAACATTTTGCCAACCGGGAATTTGCTGTTAATCGCATGGCCAGCGAGCAGAATGAAAATAATGGTGCTGTGGTGCGGCCTGAATTATCTTTCTACTCAACCTTTGCCGCAGCCCCGAGTATTCCGAAAGAATCCGATATCTGGACCCTTCTCGATGACGCCTTTTCAAGGTCGTTCAGCCTCAAGGTTGAAGAATATGGCCAGATAAAAATCGGTGACGAAGACTTTCTCTATCTGATCAAGCCGATTACCTCGATGTTTCGCCAGAGCTTTGTGCCCTGTCTGATTTCATCGACCAGACTTATCGAAGAACGTCTGCGTTCGGCCCGCATCGTCGTCGTCGGTCTGGCTTTTGCCGCGATTCTTGGCGCCGGCATTCTCAGTCTGGTTCTGGCCTCAAGCCTGCTGGTGCCGATCAGTCGCATCGATGCCGCCGCTCAGCAGGTCGGAAAAGGCAATCTCAACGTTATACTTCCCGACATGGGAACCGACGAACTGGGCCGTCTGAGCCAGACGATGAATGACATGGTGCGCGGCCTGCGTGAGCGAGAGAAGATGCAGGCCTATGTTTCTGACTCGGTGCTCGAAGCAATTCAGGATGACGCAGATTCTACTATTCATGCCGGTAAACATATTGAAGCAACGATTCTTTTTTCTGATATCCGTAACTTTACCGGACTGACCGAAGAGAACAGCCCTGACAGAATTTTCGCCCTGCTCAACGAATTCCTTGGCGGCGTTGAGCCTATTATCCGCAGCAACAACGGTCGCGTCGACAAGTTCATCGGCGACGCGGTAATGGCGGTTTTTCACCAGACCAGCCCGGAACATCATTCACTGAGCGCCATTAAAGCAGCAGTGCAGATGAAAAAATTCGTTAAAAAGCTGAATCAGAATCGTACCAGTCTTGGCCTTTTCAATATCAACATCGGTATCGGTATCAGCACAGGTACCGTTCTGCTTGGCGATGTCGGCAGTTCCCGCCGCAAAGACCTGACAGTGATCGGCGACGAAGTCAATCTTGCTTCACGCCTTGAAAGCGCCTCAAAGAAAGGGCGCCATTCAAAGATCATCTTCTCAGGCGCCACCCATAATCTCGTCAGTCACCTCGTCGAAGCCGAAGAAATGCCATTCACTGAAATTCGCGGCAAGCAGCAGGCAGTCAAAATTTTCGAGCTGATAAAACTCAAGAGCGAAAACGCCTGAAGCGTTCTTCAGCAGCTTCGGCAGACCCAACAACCTTGCAGGGGGCTCGATGGCCGCGATAATTGTCAGACGCTGTCTTTGACCCAGACGAAGCCCGATGGCAGTGCTTCGCCGACAATTTCGGCGAGTTCTTTTTCTTCGAGACGTGCGGCTTTCAGCAGTGGCTGAATAAAGGCTTTTTTGCGCAGCTTCTTTTTAAAAACCTCGAGAATATTTTTGCGCAGCAGATCATCTATCTGAACCAGCCGGTCGCCGGTTTTTCGGCCGATTTCGCGCAGGGCGGTGTCGAGATATGAATTGCCTGGAATTGCCTTTTTCAGCAGCTGTTCTGCCCACGCATTGGCAACCGACTGCGAAACCATCGCAGTATCAGGGGCATAGGCAAGTTCTCGTGCTCCGAGGCGGGCCAGAGCCGAAAGTGCGACTGCGTCGACGCCGTAACTTGGCGGTGCCTTGATGATCCACCAGCCGATGCGTTCTTTTTCGGCAACCGAAAGCCGTTCAAGATGCCCAAGCAGTCGCCAGAGCTGGTTGCGCTCATGCTGGCCGATCTCTCGGTCACGCTTTTCGCGGCGTTTTGTCTGAAACAGAACCGGTTCAAGGCGGTTTTTGAGCGCTTCCTGGCGTTCGAGCGACAGGCCGGGCGCGATGCGTTTCCACATTATCCACCAGTCTGACCAGAATTCGGCGTTGCTGAAGTCATACTGATCATCGATCATTTTCCAGACGCGGTCGACACGGTCGACGTCGCCCGCGACTCCGAAACCGGGCCGCAGACAAAACCCGAGCAATCTGAACCAGATCACCAGCGAACTCTGGCTTTTTCTGAATTCTTTTTCGTGCTCGATGAACAGGTCGAAGAGCTGGCGCAGCATTTCTGCATCCCAGTTGGTGCGTGGCGAACCAATAATGCCTTCAAGTTCTTTGAATACAGCATTGAACTCGATTTTGCCGGCAAAAGCCTGGTCGAGCAGCTGGTCGATCTTTTTCAGCTGCGTGCTGGTGAGCGGTACACGCCGCTTTGCCGGGGCTTCAGCTGCGCCCTTGCCGGCTTTTTCGCTTTCGCCGAGATCGAAGCGCAGTTCCTGTGAAAAACTGCCGTCGATTTCTTCGCAGAACATCTGCAGATAGCCGGTTTCACGCAGTCTGACCCTGATTTCGACCTGTTTTTCGCCTTTGCTGGTGCGGGCCTTGAGAATACAGGGCGGCAGCGGCAGGTAACGTTTTGAGTTGAACTTGATCAGGCGGCCGCTTTCTTCTGCTTTTGGCGGTGCCGGCGTGTAGAAAAGATAAAAGGCCGAGTCGCGGCTGAGGTCGATGCCGAGTGTTTTGCCAGCCATGTGGTAATCTTTTTCGGCCTCAGAACCCTTTGGCAGAATGCACATCAGCTGTTCTGGCACGTGTCGCGAGTTCGTCGATGATTTTGCGGTGCCGATGCCGAGATAAACAGAGACCGGGTTGCCACTCTGAATGCGCTGCCCGAGGCCGAGGGTCACAAGACCGTAGTAGGCAGCACCTGCAGCAACGGCGAGCGTCGGGTGCGGGTTTTCGAGAATCTTGGGTTCAGCGCCACGCCACAATGTCAGCACTTCAAACAGGCGGTTACGCAGGCAGTCAGCTTTCATCGTGCCGCCGTTGAAGAGTATGGCATCGGGCCTGACATCATTTTCGCGCAGAAAGGCTGCCAGGTGGCGGGTTACTGCCGCATCGCGGGTAAAGGGCAGGCCCGCTTCAGAAAGCCCGAGGGTGTTGTCTTCGTCAGGCATTTCATCAGCTTCGACGAGCGGAAAAAAGCCGTCAACAAGCGTTTTTTTGATTTCTTCGCTGTTGAGGCCAATTTTTGCAGCACCAGCAAGCACTTTGCTGCCTGAGCCGGCCAGACTGAAATTAACCGTGCCGGAAACCTCATCAGACAATACCTGCTCTTTGACTGTATGGCTCTGGGTGAGCAGCGAGAGCCATTGCTTGCCGGCCAGTTTGCGGCCGCGGTGTTTGAATTCGGCTTCGACTTTGCGTGCCAGCGCCAGATCCAGGTTGTCGCCGCCGATCAGCAGATGCGGGCCAACTGCCAGTCGCGAAAATTCGGGGTAGTCTTTGTCTGTCGACCAGTTGATTCTGATCAGGCTGAAGTCAGTGGTGCCGCCGCCGATATCGATGACGAGAATCGTATCGACACCCTTAAGCTCGGCGACCATGGTTTTGGGGTTACGCTGCAGATAATCATAGAAGGCGGCCTGTGGTTCTTCGATCAGAGAAACGGCTTTGATACCGGCCCGTTCGATGGCTTCAAGCGTCAGGTTGCGTGCTGATGGGTCAAAGGAAGCCGGCACCGTGACAATGACCTTCTGGCGCAGAAAGGCGAAAGATTCATTCTGGGCGCCGATGGTGGCATCCCAGAGATGGATCATGTATTTGAGATATTCGGTGGCGGCCTGCACCGGCGAAATTTTCTGCTCGGCAATTTCGCTCTGCCACGGCAGAATTGGCGCCTGCCGTTCGGCACGCGGGTGGCACAGCCATGATTTGCTGCTGTGCACGAAGCGCCCGGGTATTTCGAAGCCAAGCTCTTTTGCATAGGCGCCGATGATAAAGCTTTCCTGGGTCATCCAGGCCGGGCGGTTGACCTCACGCCCTTCTTCGCTGAGATAGATCACCGAAGGCAGAGTTGGCAGGTTCTCGACCATACCGCCACTTACCAGCTGCGTGATTTCGAGATTACGAACCTTGAGATTCTTGTCTTCAAGATCGACATAAGAAAGGGCGCACTGGGTGGTTCCCAGGTCGATGCCGATGATAAAGCGAGAATCAGCTGCGTTGGCTCTGCTCATTACTTCATTGTGTCTCTGACGTTGAATTCAAGCTTCCAGCGGTGATCGCCGCGTTTTGCCAGGCAGAAAACCTCAAGAGTGCCGATTTCGGTGACGGCAACCTGCAACCCGACGTCGACGAGGTCGCCGGCTTTCATGCCTTCGTAAGCCGGCAGTTCGACCTGCAGAGAACTTGTGTCTTCAAATGTTTCGTCGATTTCGTCGACCATCTGGGCAAACTCGTCTTCACGGCGGCAGTTCGATTTGAAGAACTTGAATTCGGCAGTTTTGCCGATTACCAGGCCAAAAGTGCGGCCGGGAACATCGGAAACAGTTCCTTCTTCGGTGCCCTGTTTTGCGACACAGAGAGCTTTGAGCGGTGGCTTGAAGCCCGGAACCGCCGGCAGCGAAGACTCGATGCCGAGGTAGTAAGCCTGCGAAACGCCGCCCCTGATTCTGATTCCTTTGCCTTCACGGGCGATACCGTAATAGGCGGCGCCGCGGGCAACTGCCTGCGACAGTTCGATGCCTTCGAGAACTCTTATGCTTTCTTTTCCGGCGGCTTCAAGCCATTTGTTGATGACCTCGATCAGCCGGTTTCTGAAAATTTCTGACCGGAAAACGCCACCGTTGAAAAGAATTGCCTTCGGAAAACCATACTGTCGGTCAGTAGAATTCTGGCTGCGCAAAAATCTGGCCAGATGCCGGGTAATTGCGGGGTCGGCGGCGTACATCAGACTGATTTCTCTCACGCCGCCGGAAGTATCTTCGACCGGGTCGTCATTCATGTCGCAGACCGGGAAAAAGCCGTCAACAAGCGTCTGCTCGATATCACTGCGTTCGATCGTCGTTTTCATTGAACCGCCGATTACGCTGCTGCCGCGGCCCGAAATAACGATCGGCACCGAATCTTTTGACGGGTCAGACAGCAGAGTTTCTTTGGCTTTGCGGCACTGGTGGCTGAGTTGAACCGTCTGCCACTGGCTGATTTTTTTGTTGCTTTCTTCAAGTTTGCGGCGGGCAACGTAAGCGAGGGTGAGATCCATATTGTCGCCGCCGAGCAGAATGTGGTTACCTACAGCGACGCGTTCGAGCGACAGATCGCCGCCGGCTTCGCTGATTTCGATAAGGCTGAAGTCGCTGGTACCGCCGCCAACGTCGACGACAAGAACCACGTCACCTTTTTTAACCTGCTGCCGCCAGGGTTTATCGCTCTGTGAAATCCAGGAATAAAAAGCGGCCTGAGGTTCTTCGAGCAGAGTGATGGTCGGCAGGCCGGCCATACGGGCTGCTTCGACGATCAGATCGCGGGCGGCGGCGTCGAATGACGCCGGAATCGTTACGACTACCTTCTGGTCTTCAAGCTTTTCTTTGGCGAATTCTTCAGCCCAGGCATGCCTGACGTGGCGCAAAAATATGGCCATGGCGGCGAGCGGTGAAATCTTCGCATTTTCTTCGGGCGAGTTCCAGGGCAGAACTGGCTGAGTGCGGTCGATGCGCGGGTTGCACAGCCATGATTTTGCTGATGAAATCAGACGGTCAGGCACTTCAGCGCCACGCTCGCGGGCATAATCGCCGACGATATACTGTGAATCGTCTTCCCAGGTGAGAACCGGCTTTTCTTTAAGTCTTTCGAAGATGAAAGAGGGCAGCACTTCAAGCTTTTCGACAGCACCTTTGGCCAGTTCCTGAACGATCGGCAGCAGGCTGATCTGAACCGGTTCTTCGCCGTCAACGGCCGCAAGTGGAGCGTAGCTGAGAACAATATTGGTGGTTCCGAGGTCGATGCCGACGATGTATTTAGCTTTTGCCATAATTCTGTTCTCCTCAGCTGATTTCGATTTCGGCCGGGGCGATGACGTTGCCTTTCCAGCCGTCGACCAGTTCCGGCAGGTTGCATTCCTTGAGGCGCCAGCCACGGTGTATCAGTTCGCCCTTGTATGGGCCGGCTGCGGGCACGCGACCCGAAAGCTTGACCGCTTCTGGGTCAACTTCGTCGAGGGTGACGACAGAACCTTCTTCTTCGTTGAGAACGCGTTCGAGAATCAGGCGGTCTTCGAGAAGTCTGCGACAGCCTTCGTGAATTGGCCTGATAGCGCCGCCGAGTGTTTCGTCATCGAGGCCTGAGATATCTTCGCTGAGCAGGTCGATGAGGCGGCCTTCTTTCTGGAAAAGGTAAAGAATCTGGTAGGCCGCTGGCGGAATCGCTTCTCTGCCGCCCTTGAGATTTGCCTGAGCAGATTTGAGATCGGCGGTAAGCGCCTCGATCTGTTTGCGACATTCGGCAACCTCTTCAGTTTTTCTGGTCAGATCGGTCTGAGCATTTTTAAGCTGTGCTGTAGCCCGGTCAGCCTCTTTTTTGGTCGTCTTCATGTCGTTTTCGAAACTTTCGATTTTGCTGCTGAGAACCGCAGCCTCGGCCTTGATACGCTTTGCTTCGTCAGTGGCGGCAAGCAGTTCGCTGTTGATTTTCTGCAGATTGGCTTCAGCTTGAGTTTTTGCCGATTCGGCATTTTTCAGCCCGGCTTCAAGGTCTTTGACGCGCTGATTTGCGGCTTCGAGTTCTTTGCTGTCTACCGCGCTGGCGGCTAAAGCTTCGACTCTGGTTTTAAGCCCTGAATTTTCATCGGTCAGATCAGTTATCTGGCGCTTAAAAAGCGCTGTGGCCGTTTCGCTTTCGGCGAGGCGGCTCTGCAGTTGCTTAATTTCTTCAAGCTGCTTTGGGTCGGGCTGGATAACCGGTGGCGCTGCGACGGTGTCTGCAATGGCCGGTTGCCGGCGCTCGAAAAGAACCGCGAGAGAGAGAATCAGAACCAGAAAAATAAAAACACCGAGACCGGCAAGGGCAGGCATCTGCATGGTTTCTGGAACCAGTGCCTTGAGATTATCGATCGCCGGTTGCAGATCTTTGAAATTAGGGGAAGCTTCGCGCTGGTGCAGATAAACGGTGCCCCCGCTCAGGGCGAGCAGAGCTATCAAAGTCAGAAAAGCTGCAGCTTTCTTCATTCAGAACCTCACAACAAGTATTAAAGGTATTACTTCAAAGCCGAATTATACTAGATTTTTTGCCCTTCTGCCATTGCTATATAAATTTGCGGGCAGATTGTCAGGGTTCGTTGAAAAGTTCGGCAGGAGTTTTTCCGGCGTTGTCACGGGTTGTGTCGCTGGCATCGAGTTCGAGAAGATAGATATAGACCTTGCGGTGCTTTGCGGCGGCGGCGTCATGCAGCGGTGTCGAGCCGCGAAAGTCGACTGCCTGAAGATTGGCACCGGCGCCATGCAGGATTTTGATCACATCGAGATGACCGCCGGCTGCGGCATAATGCATTGGAGTGCGCATGAATTCATTGGTGCAATTTATGTTGGCGCCGAGTTCGACAAGCAGTTTGACCGTTTCGGGGTTTCCGGTGGCTGCGGCTGTGTGCAGAGGTTTTTCAGAAAGGTTTTTCTCGCGAAATTCAAGCTGTTTGGGGTCTTTGGCAAGTATTTCTCTGATGTCTTCGAGCGCACCATCTTTGACCGCCTTGAAAATGCTGGTTTCGCGGCCGCGCAGGTAAAATTTGCGCGGCGTGGTACCAAAACGGCCTGTACGTTTCAAGAAGGTCAGACGTTCTTTGTCGCCCTGCAGGCGGGCATGAACTACGGCGGTGTGCCCGGCGTTGTTGGTCGCATTTATGTCAGCCCCCATACTTATTAATGCCGAGCTGATAAGGGGTTTGCAGAAAAAAAGAACCGTTGCTCCGTCAGGAAGCCTGGCATCGATTCTGGCGCCGGCATCGAGAAGTGAGCGCAGGGCAGCGAGATTGCCGATTTTTGCGGCAAGATGCAGAGGTGTGTGATCGTCGAAATTGCGAATATTAACATCGCGAACCATACTGGCAATTTTTTTTACCAGAGCCTCGCGGCCATAGCCCGGCTTGAGGCTCAGTATGTGCAGAACCGTGTTACCCCGCAGGTCTTTGCGGTTATAATCAGCACCGGCCTGCATAAGAACTTCGATCATGTCTACTGTGCCGCTTTCTGCTGCGAGCAGCAGCGGCGTTTTTCCTTCACTGTTAATAGGGTCTGGGTTCGCGACTGCTGGCAGAATAAGTTTCAGAAGCCTGATATTTTTACTGTTGACAGCATAATGCAGGGCTGAATTACCATTTAAATCTGCCTGGCGCGGGTCAGCACCAGCTTTGAGAAGCAGTTCGACAAGTTCGGCATTTCTGGTCGATAATGCCTGCAGCAGCGGCGTCTGGCCGGCGCCGTTGATCTCTTCGAGCAGAGCCTTATCGGCTGCAAGTCTGGTTACCTTTTCGGTATTTGCTTCGGCTACTGCTGCATGCAGAGCATTGCCTTCCGGCAGCGGTGCGGGTTTTGAATTTTTTGCCGCAACCAGCTGCAGGCAATGATTTATGACCATCGGAAACCAGCCGTGTTTGAGGTCGCTGTTTTTCTGCATCTGTTCAAGCCAGGCTCCTGCTTCGGCAAATCTGGCGAGTTGACGCAGAACTTCGGCTTTTCTGATTGCGAGCTCGAAGAGTTTCTCTTTTTCGGGTTTTTCAGAAGTCATGGCACTTTCGAAAAACTTCAGGCTGTTTGTGAAAGCGGTTTTTTGTTGTTCAGAGTTTTCTTTTGCGGTCCAGGCGGCCTGCAGCCATGCCTGGGCGATGGTGCTGTCATCACGTTCCAGCTTTTGCAGCAGTGTTGCATATCTGATCGCAGGGTCGGCGTCTTTAACTGCCTGAAAATCGCCAGACCAGACAAATTGTTTTAGAGAGGCTGTTTCTGACGTGTTTGGCCGAAGATCGCCAAATACACCGCGGCAGAGCGGGCATTCGGTCAGAGGCCCAATTCGGCCATCGACCGGTCGGCCATCGATGCAGACCTGTGCTGAGGCACTGGCTGTAAGAAAAGCGGTGAATTCTATGCGGCAGACCGGGCACATTACCTGCTGCTGCAGTGAATCTGCCCGCAGCAGAGCGATACCGGTCACCAGAAATAGACTTAAGACGAAGGCGAGAAATGGTTTGTTCATGTATCTAATAATACAAGATTCACGCTTTCGCGTGAATGACAACTGACGATTTTCGTCCTTACTTTAAGATCAGAGACCGGGCAAAGATCGTGTGAATGATTGCTTTGGCAACATGCCGGCGTTTATACCCGGAGCGGCTACAGGCGGGTATCTATTCAGAGGGCTTGATTCCTGCGGCAGCAGCAGGCACCAGACAACAGTCTTTAATCTTTCAAAGGGTCAGATGGCTTCGGTTCCGTGGTTGAGAAGCTTCAGGTCTTCTTCGGCGAGGGCCTGATAAACTTTTACCTGTTCATCGAACTGGGCCTGGGTGACGTGGCCGCAGGTGGTAACCGCCTTTTCGAGGCGGGCGGGCAGGTAGAGGTCTGAGAATTTGAAGCCGAAGTTCATTTTCTGGCGTATCTTCAGGGCGTGAATCATGCGGGCCGCGTTATTTACGGCGGCCTCGTCGAAATGTTCCATGCCGAGCAATTTCAAACCCTCGCTGACAACGGCCGGCGTGTAGATATTGCGGGCGAACAGGCAGATGACCAGTGAGTTCAAAGCCATGCGCCAGACCGCTTCTTTATACATGTCTTTTGTCCAGTCGGTGTCGGTTTTGCTGCTGTTGATCTTTTTCTGGTCGATCGAGTAGCCAGCGCTGTCAAGGTGCGAATGGCGAACACCGGTACCGTAGCCGAGAAATGAGTGCAGACCGGTCATGTAGCCAGGCGCCTCATTTTTACCGAATGCGATCGCAAAATCTTTTCCGCCATATTTTTCGGCGCAGAAGACCGAGCCCTTTTCGAGGTCACTGTAGAACTCATTGTGGCGGTGACCGATGCGTTCGAGAATTTTCTGATAAGTGGCGGCATCACCGAAGTTGAGAACGATACCGTCGGTGTGGGTCGTGTTAATGAAACCTTTCTGAAAGGCTTCAACTGCCCAGGCGAGAATGACACCCATGCTGATGGCATCCCAACCCTGTTTTTCGACATAATAGAGCAGTCGCAAAACATCTTCGCTGTCGCCGATCGACAGATTTGAGCCCCAGGCAAAGATCAGTTCGTGGTCATAAGAGACTTTGAAGGTTTTATACATGTGCTCGGCTTCATTGAAGCTCTCACGCAGCGTGGCCATGTGAATGCAGCCGCACTGGCAGTGGGCGCAGGCGATCTGTTGCGAGAGGTGGCGTTCGGCGAAGGTTTCGCCGCTGATGCCTTCGGCATTTTCGAAGTAGCCTTGTGAAAAATTGCGGGTCGGCAGGCCGTTGATCTTACTGAGCGGGATAACGTTAATCGGGGTGCCGAGGTCGTGGTATTTCTTCATCTGGTCAGATTCGACGACCGCTTTGTAGAGCTTTGTATAGTAGGTGTTGAAAGCACCGATGCTGTCGATTTTCCAGTAGTTGCCGCCACTGATGACGATGGCTTTGACATTCTTGCTGCCGAGAACCCCGCCAAGACCGAGTCGGCCAAAATGTCGCGAAGAATCGACGGTTGCGGCAGCTATGGGCGAGAGGCGTTCGCCGGCCGGGCCGATTCTGACGATCGAGCGTTTAAAGTCAGATTTGTAATGGTCGCGCAGAACTCTTTCGACTGCGAGGGCCGACATGCCCTTCAGTGAACTGGCCGAATTGATGCGAACATTGTCGCCTTCAATTTCGAGGGTGCAGGTGAAGGCGGCTTTGCCGCGAATTCTGATTACATGGTAACCGGCGCCATACATGGCCATGGCCAGACGCCCGCCGGCGTGTGATTCGCCCATATTGCCATTGAGAGGTGATTTGAACATCGCCACGGTTTTGGTGGCAACCGGAAACACCGAGCTGAATGGTCCGGTTGCAAAAATTACCGGAGCTGAAGGGTCGTAGGGGTCGGTTGCCGGATTGAACTGGTCGAGCAGTGCGGTTGCGACTCCGGTGCCGCCGATATAGCGGTTGAAAAGGTCAGAAACATCTTTTTTTTCGCTTTTGCCGTTGGAGAGGTCGATATCGAGCATGTAATAGTTTCTCATGGTTCAACCTTTCTGCTGCGGTCGATTTCGACCATGTCGATTACGCCGTTCGGGCAGTATTTGACGCAGACACCACACTGGTGGCAGACAATCGGCATGCGGGTTTCGTGATCCCATTGCAGGGCGTTAGCGATACAGGCGTCAATGCAGAGGTGACAGCTGGTGCATTTGCTGGCGTCGAGTTTGACGCCGCCGCCATCGCGGGGGGTAAGGGCCTGGGTCGGGCAGACTCTGGCGCAGTCTGGTTCAAGGCAACCGTAGCATGGTCTGATCGAAAAGGCGCCTTCGGCGCCGGCATAGTTTTTTACCCGCAGTGCGGCCTTTTCGACGGTCAGGGCTTTGAACCAGGTGCGGCTGCAGGCATACATGCAGCTGTAACAGCCGATACACTGTTCACGGGCAACGACTCGCAGCAGTTTGCTCATTCAGCGGTCTCCGTTGTCTTCGTAAAGATCTTCGCGTAATTCGGGCAAAACACCCTGTTCATTCCAGAGTCTGGTCAGGGGTGTCGACATTGGCACCAGAATTTCGCGGTAGATCTGTAATGCCCTTTCAGGCGAGAATACGTAGCGATAAAACCAGAATTCAAACGGGAAAAAGTGAATCTGCCCCTTGCCGGGCCAGGGTTCGTAGCTTTCAGAATTTTCGAGCACACGACTCTGCAGATCGGCAAGAAAACTTTCGGTAACCGTGCGTGCCGGAAAGACCAGATCGTTTACCTGGTCACATTCGCGGGTGCCGTCCTCTTTAAGAAGACCGAAAATACGGCAGGCAAAAGGTCTGACCGGGTGAACCAGACAGACCTTCGTCGCGTCATCACGGAAAATACAACGCAACCGCTTCTCACCACCGGCCTCGGCTTGCCTGAGATCAAAACGCAGGGCCGACTTAACCAACCTCTTCACCCTTTCGGGTTGCCAGTGTGCGAGTATTTCTCTGATGATGCGGTGGTATTCAAGTGAAAAAATCGAAACTGAATTGCAGCAGCGGCCACAGTTGCCACAGCTGGTGCGCGGAAGTTGCTCATGCAGCCGGTCGAGCATTTCCATGCCAAAGGCACCGTGTTCGGCCGAGGCGCTTAGTGCCTTCTGCAGATAAGCGTCAAAGTTTCTGGCTGCTGCAGCTTTGAGTTTCTGCAGCAGTTCAGTGTTGAGCTGCATGGTTTGCTTCCCTGTTTTAGTTAAATGCCGTAGCTCTGCAGACTTTGTTCAGTTTTTGTCAGGGGCTCAGCCCTGATTTTTGGCGAGACTGACGGTAAGTTTTCGACCTTCCATGGCCTGGTCGTTCATACCGTCGACGGCGGCCTGAGCGCTGCCTTCTTCGGCGAATTCAACGAACCCGTAACCGCGTGAGCGGCCTGAGTTCTTGTCGAGAATAACCTTGGCACTCACGACTTTGCCGTATTTGGCGAATTCTTCTTCGAGTTTGCGGTTGTCGACGCTGAAGGGAAGGTTACCAACAAAGATTTTTGCAGACATTAGACAAGTTCCTCCAAAAACATCTCCGAGCCTTTTCACATTTACCTGTGAAGTTCAGGCTCTTTATTCATTCTCTCGCAGACATTTTCAAAAAGCAAGCCCCTGAGATAAAAAAATGTTGTACCGATTCCGGTACACAAAAACGACAGGTTTGCAGAATTGCTGCTGCCTCTGAGAGTTCTTGACTATCAACAGACGCTATGCTAACATCAGTCAGTACGACTGAGCCGGGGTTATGTTCCGGGGCAGAAACGCCCGGAAAAGGCTCAAGCTCATTCTTTAAGGTTTTGCCGGAATATGAAAGCAAAAATAATCGGTTCGAGCGACGCGATCAAAGATGTTCTTGATCTGGTGTCGAAAGTGGCTGGAAACGATGTTACGGTTTTGATTACCGGCGAAAGCGGCACTGGTAAAGAAATGGTTGCCGAAACCATTCTGCAGCAGAGTCCGCGCAAGGTAAAGCCGTTTCTGAAAATGAACTGTGCGGCAATACCTTCAGAGCTCCTTGAAAGTCAAATGTTTGGGCATGAACGTGGGGCCTTCACCGGCGCGGTAAGCCGCCAGGAAGGCTGTTTCGAACGCGCCGACGGCGGGTCGCTGTTTCTCGACGAAATTGGCGACATGTCGATGATGACGCAGACGAAACTCCTCAGAGTCCTTCAGGAACAGGAATTTGAAAGGATCGGCGGCAACAACACCATCAAGGTTGATGTGCGTATTCTCGCCGCCACCAACAAAAATCTGCTTGAAGAGATAAAGAGGGGCCGCTTTCGTGAAGATCTCTACTATCGTCTCAATGTGGTCGAGATTCATATTCCGCCGCTGCGTGAGCGCATGGAAGACGTGCCTGAGATTGTCGAGGCTTTTGTT
>DAOQWI010000042.1:15410-21962 GCA_035342015.1 Candidatus Ozemibacteraceae bacterium
ACGCTCAGAACCAAACTTGGCTGAACAGAAGCAGAGGAACAAATGGACGAAATTATACTGATTAACAAAATGGAAAGCGTTGTCAGACAGGTGACGCAGCAGATGCTCGGCAAAAGCGGCGAAACCGCGTGCAATTGCCCGCGCTGCACGCTCGATATCCTGGCACTGGCTCTCAATTCGCTTCCACCCAAATATGTCGTAACCAACATTGGTAACGCTGTTACCAATGTTGATCTTGAATCTTCTCAATGGCAGGCAAATGTCACCATGGCAGTGTGCAAGGCTATTGAGGTTGTGCGCAGCAGACCCCGGCACAGTTGATTGTGCCATACTTCCCCGTGGAGGATGAAATGACCGAACAGAATGAAAAGGTTAAACTGAGCTTCGAAAGAAAAGATGCTACCAAGGGTTATGTTGTTCTGTCGCTGATTGGTGATCTCGACATGTGGACACTGCCGGTAGCCAAAGAACAGATTCAGAAGCTGGTTGACGAAAACAAGGTAAAAGTGGTTCTCGATCTCGAAAGAACCAATTACATAGATTCTTCAGGACTTGGCTTTTTTATCGGCACGCTCAAAAAGCTGCGTGATGCCGGCGGAGAACTGGTTCTGATCAGTCTTAATTCCTATATCTATGGTATTTTC
This sequence comes from Candidatus Ozemibacteraceae bacterium, assembly GCA_035342015.1. Lineage (GTDB taxonomy): Bacteria > Muiribacteriota > Ozemobacteria > Ozemobacterales > Ozemobacteraceae > Rifleibacterium. Next base: position 16,055 of record DAOQWI010000042.1, read on the forward strand.
CAGCTTATTCAACTGCAGCATATCATCAAAACTTATGACAGCCTTGAAGAAGCTTCGAAAGAATTTTAACAGGAGACCCCGGAAATGAAACAGAACGTCCACCCCAAAACCAACCTGATCAACGTTACCTGCGCCTGTGGCAACTCTTTTGCCACCCTGTCAACCTCAGCTGAGCTGAAGGTTGAAGTCTGCTCTGGCTGCCATCCTTTCTTCACCGGTACTCAGCGTTTCGTTGACACCACCGGCCGCGTTGAAAGATTCAAAGCCAAACTTGAAACCCAGAAGAAAGCTGCCGAAGCCGAAGCCGCCAAGAAGACCAAAAAGGTCGCCAAAGCTGAAAAGACTGAAGCTAAAGCTGAATAAGCTGGTTGAATCAGTAGTATGAGAATCTGCTGCCCGAACCCTGATGAGTCGGGCAGCAGATTTTTGCTCGACCTGATCCACTTTCGCATATGAGCTCAAAAATGGGTAATTTGTATGTCATGCCTGCGGAGGCAGGCTCCAGGCCGATGTGCGTGAGATTCCAGCTTCCGCGGGAATGACAGAGAACTCTGCAAACGAAGGAAAAAGGCTTTGACACTGCTGCTGCTTCGCCACACTCCCGACCCTGACCGCCTGGTTGCTCTCGCGGCGCGGCGCTGTTATTCAGCTCGAGCTGCTGATGATATCGAAGAGCACCTGACCGGTGACGAAATCGAGCGCCTGCTCGGTTTTCTCAGGCAGCGCAACCACCTTTCCCCATTCGAGCATGCTGACTTTACCTTCAGTGCCGACGGCATTTCGCGCGCCCTGTCGCATCAGCTGGTGCGGCACCGTATTGCTTCCTATTCCCAGGAAAGCCAGCGCTACGTCAATTACATGAAGGTGCCGACGCTCCCTTATATCGTGCCACCCTCGGTGGCGAAGAATGAAGAAGCGCAGAAAATTTTTGACCAGGCCATGCATCATACGCTCGAGGCCTATCGCACCATGGTTAATGCCGGTGTTGCCCCCGAAGATGCGCGTTACATTTTTCCCAACGCCATCGAGACCAAACTTGTTTTTACGATGAATGCCCGCAGCCTTTTTAATTTTTTTGAGCAGCGCTGCTGCATCAAAGCCCAATGGGAAATCAGGCAACTGGCCTTTGACATGCTCAAAGCCGTGCGCCAGGTGGCGCCGCAGATTTTTAAAAGTGCCGGGGCGCCGTGCCAGTTCGCAACCATGCCCTATTGTCGTGAGAACGATGCACAATGCCCGCAATACAAATCCATGCAGAAGAGGATGAACAGAAATGACCAGCAGAACTCTGGAGGAACTGAGAAAGAATCTTGACCGGATCGATCAGGGTCTTATCGAGCTGATAAGGCAGCGTATCGATCTTGCCCGCGAAATTGGCGGGGTTAAGCGTGCTTCTGGTTTTGAGGCCTGTTTTGCGCCGATCCGTGAAGCTGATGTATTCAAAAACCTCGATCGCTACAATCTCGGTGGCCTTAACCGTCAGAGCCTCGAAAACATTTTTGTCGAAGTTGTCTCAACCTGCCGCGCCGCCCAGGAACAGGGCCGCATTGCCGTTCTCGGCGAAAGAAACGGCTGGTTTTATGACGCTGCCCTGTCGCGTTTCGGGCAGAGTGCTGATATTGTCGCCGTCGACAATTTTGACGACTTCTGTATCGAACTTGGCAAGAGCCCGAAAAATCTGGGTTTTGCCTCTTTCACACCTGAACATTCACCTGACCGTCTGGCACTGGTTGAAACAATGCTTTCGGGCAAGCTCGGCATTGTCGAAGAATACAATTTTACACCTGAGTTCAGTCTGGTAAGCAACAGTGCCAGAGACCTGTCAGAAGCCAACGAAATCTGTGTTACCAGCGAAACTCTGCGGCTGATGCGGCAGTTTTTCATTACCCTGTCGTTTGATCTCAAAATCAAGATCTGTCGCAGCATGTCAGAGGTCTGCGAAAACCTTGAAAGTGTCAACCCGGTTGCTGCAATACTGCCTTCGAAGCTGGTAGACACCTATCAGAATCTTGTGGTTATCAAGACCGGCCTTAAATCTGAGCAGGTGCCTCGGGTCAAGTTTCTGACCCTCTCTGCTGGTGCCGGCAATGAATATCGCCCCGGCATAAAAACAGCGGTAATGTGCCCATTGCATCGTGGCAGTGAGCATATCTACGATATCGTTGCCTTCATGCGCGATCATCGGCTTGAGATTACCGATATTCATAACCTCAATTTCGTCGACAAACCCTGGGATACGATTGTGATAATCGAGCTGATTCTGCCAGAAGACAAGGCGAAATTCGACGCATTGATGGCAGAATTCCATCAGCGCGGTCTGCTAGCCAGAAACTGCGGTTATTTCCCGGTATTCAAATAGTTGGTTAATTCAGACTTCTGCGCTATAATCAGCACCTGAATTACCTTAAAGGGCAGAAGCAATGAAAATTGTAATTTCGGGTGGCACTGAAATCGGGCTCCTTTTTGCTAAAACACTGGCATCTGAACATGATGTTCATGTCATCGAGTCGTTGCCGCACGCAGTTGAACAGCTTGAGCAGCTTGATCTGCAGGTAGTAAACGGAAACCCGACCAGTCTGACAGTCTTGCAGGAAGCGCGAGTTGCCGAAGCTGATGCTTTCATTGGCTGCGCCCATTCTGATGAGGTTAATGTAATTTCCTGTCTGGCTGCTAAGCAGCTTGGCAAAGCCGAGACCTTCTGCTTCGTCAACAAGGCGCACTATTTCGAAACCTTTGCCGGCGAACTGGGCGAGCACCTCGTTATCGACCGCCTGATCTGGCCTGAAAAGCTTCTGGGTGAATATATCGCCCAGATTCTTGCTGTTCCGGGTGCAATCGACGTAAAAGTTTTCGAACACGAAGACCTGAAATTGCTCGAATTTCGCCTGAAAACTGGCGACAGTGCCATTGGTAAAAAGCTCAAAGATCTTGGTATTCCCCGCGGTGCCCTCGCAGTTGCTCTTTTTCGCGATGATCAGGTTATTATACCTGGCGGTATGACGACACTCTACCGCAATGACAAGATCATCTTCATGGGGCATGAAGCAAGCATGCGCAAAATTGAGAATCGCTTCAATCCTTCACATACCAGGTCCATAAATGTCGTAGTTGTCGGTGGTGGCAATGTTGGCTACATTCTTGCGAAAACACTCGAGGTTTACCCGAATTTCCGCATCAGGATCATTGAAAAGTCGTTGCCGCAGTGTCAGCTTCTGACTGAACGACTCTCAGACCGGGTGATGGTGATGCATGCCGACGGAACTGACGTTTCGTTTCTGCGCTCGCAGCAGGTCGAGAATTGCGACTGTCTGGTCGCGGTCACCGGTAACGACGAGAGAAACTTTTTCGTGTCGATGCACGCCAAGATGCTCAATGTAAAAAAAGTCATCACCAGAGCACATTCAATTGAGAATATCGAATTTTTTGAAAAACTCGGTATCGACGTTGCTCTAAGCTCTCAATTCAATGCGGTTCAGAGTGTCAGTCGGCACATTTCCGATGACAGCATCGATGTATTTACGATTTTTGAAAAGGGCAAGGCCGAGATTCGCGAGATAGTCGTTCCGGCTGACTTTCCGGCCAGTCGCCTGATGGATCTGAAACTTCCTGAAGGCGTTATCATCGCGGCCATCAGGCGGGGCGGGCATACGCTCGTTCCCGGTGGCGAGGACAAGATCAAGGGCAAAGATCATCTGCGGGTTTTCTGTGCCAAAGATCAGGGTGAAACCCTGTCAGATTACCTGGTGCAGATTGTTAGAGATGCTGCTGCGGCAGAAGAAGCCGAAAATGGCGGTTGATCAATGATTCGCTACCGTATCGTCATTTCGGTGATTGGCCTGATCGTTCAGGGTTTTTCTGCAGTTATGATCGTTCCGCTTCTTGTGGCAATAATGGTCGGCCAGAACGATTCGGTTTTCGCCATTCTTCTTTGCATGTTGTCGGGGCTGCTTGCTGGCAGAATTGCCTGGCGTGCCCACAGTGAGCAGAACTTCGACGACCTCAATCGCATCGAAGGCATGGCGGCAGTCGGCTTCAGCTGGCTGGCCGTTGCCCTGACCGGCGCCATTCCCTACATGTGTTTCGGGCTTGGCTTTTTTGACAGCCTGTTCGAGTCTATGAGTGGCTTTACGACCACCGGAGCCACGATTCTGTATGATTTTTCGATTCTCAACAGCTCGATGTTTTTCTACCGCGGTTATACGCAGTTTCTCGGCGGTATGGGTATTCTCGTGCTTTTTGTCGCGGTTCTTCCGCACCTGGCAATTTCGGGTCGCCAGTTGTTTTTTGCCGAAACCTCATCAGCAAGCAAAGAAAAGCTGACCCCGAGAATCAGCGACACAGCCAGACATCTCTGGGGTTGGTATTTTCTGCTTACGGTTTTACAGGCCCTGATTCTTTACTATCTTGGCATGCCGCTTATCGACTCGTTTGCCAATTCCTTTGCAACGATGGCGGCCGGCGGCTTTTCGCCAAATCCGCAGAGTATCATGGGCTATCAGAGCACGCACATGGAATGGGTGATCATTTTTTTCATGTTTCTTGCGGGTGCCAACTTCACTCTTCAGGTTAAAGCGATCAGGGGAAACTTCGCCTCGTTTCTGCGTAACCCTGAGCTGCGTCTCTACGCCATCATCATCGCAGTTTCTACTGCTGTTCTTACTTTTGTTCTCTCGCAAAACGGTGCAGGCGGCGAAAGCATTGTCGATACAATCAGAATCGCGCTTTTTCAGAACATCAGTATTCTGACGACTACAGGCGCAGCTACCGTTGATTTTGAGCTCTGGTCAGACAGTGCCAAGGTGGTTCTTGTCGTGCTGATGTTTATTGGCGGCTGCTCAGGTTCTGCTGGCGGTGGCATGAAGGTGGTGCGTATTCTTCTGATGCTGCGCTATCTCGGAAAAGTTCTTTTGAAGACCATTTACCCATCGGTTGTGGTTACCGTCAAACTTGAAAAAAGAATCTTCAAAGAGGCCGAAATTCAGCCGGTGTTTTCATTTGTGGTGCTTTATATGCTGTTTTTTGCGGTTGGTGGCACCCTGGCTACTCTGCTTGAAAGTGATCTGATTGTCGGCTATACCGGGGCGATCGTGACTCTTGGCAATATTGGCCCGGGTTTTGGTAAAATCGGCCCTATGGGTAGCTTTTACGAGCTTCACTGGCTTACCAAAGCCATATACACATTTCTGATGTGGGCCGGCCGCCTTGAAATCATGGCTCTGGCCGTTTTTCTGCGCCCCGAGACCTGGCGCGATTCGAAATGGTAAGGTCAGCTTTTTTCGATCCAGCCGCCGCCGAGCAGCTGGCCGTTTTTATAGATCGCCAGTCGCTGCCCGGGAGTCACTGAAGCAAGCGGTTTTGCCAGTTCGACCACGGCGGTATCGCCTTTGCGGATAACGGTTGCCACCTGCAATGGCTGGCGGTAGCGCGTCATAATCTCACATTCGAGGCTGTCGTGTTCAAAATCGAGCCAGTTCATGTCGCTGGCGGTGAATTTGTCGGTCAGCAGCAGGTTGTGGTCAGTGCTGACTTTAACGCGGGCGCTTTTTGCGTCGATATCGATTACATAAGCCGGTTTGCCGAGAGCTACGCCCAGCCCTTTGCGCTGGCCGATGGTAAAAAACTGAACGCCTTCGTGGCGGCCAATAACCAGATCATTCTCGTCGACAATGTCGCCCGGGCGGGGATTTTCGTTGAAATAGCGTGAAAGGGTGAGCGCAAAAGTTTCGCCCTTATAGCCGAAACAGGCATCCTGACTCTCTTTTTTGGCCGCATTCGGCAGGCCGAGTCGGGCGGCCATGGCACGCACTTCGGGCTTGGTCATTTCGCCGAGCGGCATGTAGCAGTGGTTCAGCTGGTCCTGGGTCAGGGCCGAAAGAAAATAGGTCTGGTCTTTTTCGGTATCAGAACC
>DAOQWI010000043.1:0-2445 GCA_035342015.1 Candidatus Ozemibacteraceae bacterium
AGAATAAAAACGCGTAGTGAATCGAGCTCCTGCGCAGCCCGGCAAATTTCAGTCCGGCCATGTGCAGCAGTGAATTGCAGGTAAAGGCCAGGCCAACCGCAAACGGCAGCTGAAAAAACACCAGTTCACGGCCCGGATTGGCGGCAAAATAAACGACAAGCGAAATGATGGCACCAGCACCCAGCAGCAGCAGCCCTTTTTTCAGCGACGAAAGATAGTTGCCCCAGATAATCGCTTCGGTTTCCGGGCTTTTTTCGGCAAACGCAACCGCTCTGGCAGCCAGTTCAGCCGGGAACTTAGCCCGCATCAGCGCCTGCATTGCCCTGGTTTTCTCGGCCTGACGACGGTTCTCGTTCAACTCATCGAGATAGCCTGCCACCAGCTGAAAAACCATTTCCATACCGTTTTTGCCGAGAGCATCTTCGAGAATCTTCTTTTCGCTCACCGGCCGGCCACTGATTTTGTGGTCAACCCTCACCGCCTGCGCCGCCTGTTTTTTTTCGGCCGAGGCCAGCACCGGTGGAGCAATTTTAGGACCTGCCGAAACAGGTGTTGCAGAGACATTCTCTTCCTGTGGCTCGACAGGGGCGACAACCGGCTGGGCAGCACGCTGACGACCGGCATGGTCGAGAATGCGATAAACCGGTTCCTGAGCGGCAAAAATCGGATTTTTCTGATGTGAGCCGCAATCAGGGCATTTTACATAGGGAGCAGCATAATCTTCGGGAATGCTGAACACCGAAGAACACTGCCCACAGCGAATCTCTGCCATCTCTTCACCTCTGCTAATCTTCTCTTCGATAGTATAGCCTGTCATCACCAACAGAACAACATCATTGGTATAAAAGTTTGGGTATCTGGGCCAGCCATGTTATCCTGACGCCTGTTATGGTAAAAAAAGTCAGAATTGATGAACTGGCAGTGCTTCAGGGTCTCGTTGACGATGTAGAACAGGCCCGTCGCCTCATTATGGCCGGTGAAGTCAGAAGCGGTGACCACGTCTGGGAAAAGGCCGGCGAGAAAGCTTCGACTGATACGCTGCTTGAGCTGAAGGGGCGGTTCTGCCGCTGGGTTTCGCGCGGCGGCCTCAAGCTTGAAAAAGCTATTGCCGACTTTGACATCAACCCCGCCGGCTGGCGTTGTCTCGATATTGGCGCATCTACAGGCGGTTTTACCGACGTCCTGCTTCATAACAGCGCCGCCCGGGTCGTTGCTCTCGATGTTGGCTACGGCCTGTTGAATTCACGCCTGCAGAACGACCCGAGAGTAACGGTACGTGACCGCACCAATTTCAGAACTCTTGCTGACGATGCACTCGGCGAACCTTTCGATCTCATAGTTACCGACGTCTCCTTCATTTCTTTGACGATGATTCTGCCCAAAGCAGCCCGAATGCTGAAAAGCGACGGCATGATCGTCGCCCTGATCAAACCACAGTTCGAAGCCGAACGTTCGCAGGTCCCAGAAGGTGGCGTAATCACCGAACCGCAGACCCAGGTTGAAATCATCAGAAAGCTTAAACAGCAGCTTCAGAGCGCCGGTCTCGAGCTGTATGCACTTGCGCCGGTGCCCAGAGTCAGCGCCCGCAAAAACATCGAGTTTCTCTCACTCTGGAAAACCGGTGTTGCCGCAACTGAACCCGATATTGAAAAAATCGTGGCCAAAGCCCATTCAGACAACACCTGAAACCGGAAAAAGCAGTCTGACCACAGTGCCGCTGCCCATCTCTGAGTCGATGCTCAAAAAACCGCCGCTCGCGTGCATGATTCCTTGAACAACAGAGAGGCCAAGACCGTTTTTATCGGCAAAGTTGCCTGCGGTGGTAAAAAACGGTTCACAGGACTTTTCGAGAACCGCTTTTTCCATGCCGGTTCCGTTATCGACAACCGCGATCTCGACATAATCAGCCCCGGAATCAACATTCTCTATCTGCCTGGCGTAGTCACGACCATGAACAAGACTCGCCTTTATGTTGATCTGGCCACCCGAAGCAGGCATTGCCTCAATCGAATTCATCACGATATTAGTCAAGGCCTGAATGATATCGGTACGGTTAAAAACCCGGTTCGGGCAGTTTCTGGCAATGCTTGATGTAAGCGAAACTCCGCCAGGCAAAATACCGGCAAAAGCGACTTCGATTTCGGCAAAGACGTCTTCAAGGTGAATCTCTGAAGGTTCGTTATTTGAATTGCCAAGGTAATTGGACAGCTGATTGACCACCTGCCTGGTTTTCTGCGTGGCTGCGACAATGCGGCGCACCTGCCTGACAATTTCTGATTCAGGTTTTGCAGCAGCTTCTATCAGCTCGCTGTAACCAAGCACAGTCTGAAACATATTGTTAAAATGGTGCGAAATTCCGGCAGCAATGCGCATTGCAACCCTGGCCCGTTCAGAAATGCTTAACTGCAATTCGCGTTTGCGCCTGAGCTCGATCTCTTCCCGGAG
>DAOQWI010000043.1:2545-21730 GCA_035342015.1 Candidatus Ozemibacteraceae bacterium
CATGGTCGCCTGATCATCAGAATGACCTTTTCAATCTGATGGCAGATATTCTTTTCGGTAAAAATTACAAAAGCCGGCTTGCCGGTTGAAACAGAGCGATCGAGCTGGCCATCGACGACCTTCTGAATTTCGGCAGTCAGATTGCTCAGTTCGGGAAAAACATCGATAAAGCTCTGGCCGATCACTTCGGCGACCCGCCCCCGTCCGCGCAGGTATTCAATCGCACTGCGGTTCAGGTGTAAAAGGCAACCGACGCTGTTTTGAACAATTACCAGATCTGAAGCGTTTTCCATAACGTTGTAGGCACCGGCCTGGGCTTCCATTACCCTCTCCATCAGGCGGGCGTTCATGATCGCAATCGCCGCCACCAGCGAAAAATTCTTCAGAACGATCTGATCAGATTCGTCAAAATCACCATTTTTTTTATTAATTACCTGAAATACCCCGATCAGTTCGTCGTTTATCAGCAGCGGGTGGGTAATCAGATTACGGGTTTTTCGCCCGCTGACCTCATCGTAATGGCGGTTAAATTTCAGTTCCGGGTGGATGTGACTCAGATCGCCATAAGCATCTGAGATATTTATAGAAACCCGGTTCAAAGCCGTATACCCGGCAATAGAACGGTTATTAATCTCAACTGTGACTTCTTTGATGCCATCGGCGTGAATGCTCTGAGAAGTAAGGCATTTTTCGAACGGATCAACAAGGTAAAGCGTCGCCCCTTCTGAATCGAGCAGCGAAGAAACGCTATCGACAAGAGCATCCAGTAGTTCAGTGACATCGAATGTGGTGAGCAGCTTCTCACCCATGCTGATGATTTTTTCAAGGCTCTGAAGCTTCCTCCGAAAATCCATGTATCTGAACTCCTGTTCTCTATTGCAAACCTGTCGGTCAGCTATTTCGTGTCACAAAATTCTACCGCATGGCATCAGGCAATGCAACCAGCATGTCGAACGTAAAGACAGCCCCGGAGATAGTCTCTGGGGCCGTCATTTTGTGCGCTTAAAATCAGAACATGAATTTGAAAAGGTTGAAGAATTCCATGCGCATTTTCTTCATCATGTCGCTGTTCCAGCCCTGAACTTCTTCAAGTGTGATTTCGCGGCAGCGGGCAAAATCTTTGTTGAGCATCTGTTTGAAAGCGCGGGCAACCCTGAAGTCTTCAAAGGCGATGACGTCTTCAGAGTCGCAGCTGTGGCTGCGGGAATTCACGTTATAGGCACCGAGAGTAACAGCAAACTGGTCGAAAAGGCTGACCTTCGAGTGAAGTGTCTGGGCGCCCTGCCATTCGAAAATGCGCGCACCGGCACGCAGCACCTTTTCATAAGAGTCGCGGCCGGCCCAGCCACCGCTTGGGTGATTGTTCGACTCGATCGAGTTAGTGATCACCTTCACTTCAACACCGCGCAGAACGGCGTCTTCGATAGCGGTAACCAGGCGGTCGGTCGGAATGAAATAGGCCGACTGAAAAACCACTTCGCTTCTGGAGCGGTTCAGATAGATCTCGAAAAGGTCAAGAATATTGTCATCTTTATCGCTTATAGGTGCGGTAGTTACAAAGCGGGCATTTACATCTTCAAATACCGGCGGAACAGCGAAATAAACGGGAATCGGGCCGCGAATAAGCTTGTCGACGTTCTTCAGCCCCTTGAAAGTGTTAACATCGGTTTTGGCCTTTTTATATCTGCTGATTTCGCCGGTTTCGTTCCATTTGTTCAGGGTCAGGTCTTCCCAGTTGCGCTCGAAGAGCCCAAGGATTTCTCTGACTACCGGTCCCTGCAGCTCGACATCGGTATCACGCCAGCCATATTCGGTGATTTCGCCTTTTGCATACTCGTCACCGATATTCATACCGCCGACGATGGCGATGGTTTCGTCGATGATGAAAAGCTTCTGATGCGAACGGAAATTGGCTTTGGCCAGGTTTTTAAGAATCGGGTTGTTGATGAGCACCTTGACACCGGCATTGCGCAGACGCTGAATAACCCCGTCTTTTTTGCCGAAAGAGAAGAAGTCGTCAAGGATCAGCTTAACGTCAACGCCGCTCTGTGCTCTTTCGCACATGATATCGGTAAGGGCGTTGCCGGTTTCGTCATCCTGAAACAGCAGGGTCTGAACATAGAGGTTCGACTGGGCACGCTTCGCATATTCGAGACGATAATGAAAGCTGGTTCGGCCATTTACCAGCATTCTGACGCGATTCAACGGCACCAGGCGCGAGCGGGTCAGAGCGTCGGCCGAGCCGGCCGGATAGGTTTCAAGAACCGAGCGGTCAAATTCTTCGAGCGCCTTATCGAGTTCCCTGGCCTTGAAACGGCGCTGAATGTTATTTACGCTGTAGGAACCGAGGTCAAAAAGTTTAACCGGAAGCGCCAGCCATGATGTTTTTGAGTATTTGCCCCACTGGCTGACAGTTTTCTGTTGAATTGCCTTGAATTCTTCGCGTTTTTTCGCCACAACACTTTTCTGCCGCAGCATTTTAATGTGGGCCATGGCCTGACGGCGATTTTCGGCATCTTTAGTGGTTTTTGCGTAGGCGAGAAGAACTTCCTGGGCTTTGGCAAGGCTTGAGGTGCGTTCAAGCACCAGGTCGGCAAGCTGAAAAGTCGCATCTTTAAGCAGTCTCTGGTCAGTACAGCCGGCAATAAAATCTTCGAGTTGCTTCTGAATGTCGGCGAGCTTCGCTGAACGGTCAGGAGCAGCCAATGCCAGCACAATACTTTCGTATTTCTTCTGTAATTCGCTTTTCTGCGCAATCACTCTCGAACCGGTGCGGGTTGCGGTTGAAATGTCAGAACCACGGGTTTCGGTGTCTGAGCTCAGAGTCGGCTCAGCCTGATCATCGCTGCTGAATGAAGCGGTTACGCCGATTGAATTATAATATTCCTTGCAGGCAGTCTGCAGTTCAGCAGCCAGCTGTTTGATTTCTTCGGCATTGGCCTGGGCTTCAACCGCTTCGCGATAGCTTTTATAAACAGCCTGATAGCGGTCAAACAAGGCCTTCGAGTCAGATTGCGCGGCAAATGCAACCAGATTAAGAACAAAAGTAAGAATCAGCAGCAAAAATGCGGTTTTAAAACCAGCTCTTGTTAATTTCATAAATACCCCGCCATACAGTAGTGGATTATCTTGATTATACCCAAAATAAATAATGCCGCCAGAGGCATGGCAGCATTATTTTCTCGCCCTTTTTCAATAAGGCCGGTACAGAATCTTGCGGTTACTTTTTCTGGTGCAGGGTGAAAAAGCGTTTGGCACCGGGGTGCAGCATTTCCTCGGCGACGCCCGAGATGCCATGCACGATGTCTGGCCTGATGATGGTTTTGTTCTGGTCAGATATCATTTCGGGATTGTCATAGATCACCTGCAGCATGCTCAGAACTTCGTCGCGCGGCAGATTTTCGGTACCGGCGAGCAGGGCTCTGAAACCAACTGTCTGAACCTGGGTTTCCTGACCCTGATATGATTTTTCGGGTATCGTTTCAGCTGAAAAATATGGGTATTCCGATACCAGCTTCTCTCGAACTGCAAAAGGAACAGCCACCAGTCTTAAAGGAGTTTTAGACGCCAGACGGCTGATACCATCTGCAGGAACTGCTCCGGCATAATAAACCGCATCGACGTAACCATCATTGAGAGACTCGGTTGCCCGGGTAAAGCGCTCATAGACGAAGGTGTAATCTTCGGGTTTCAACCCGGCAGCACCAAGCACCAGCATGACACTGGCGGCACTGCCGCTGTCTTTTTCACCGACTGCGATGCGCCTGCCTTTAAGATCTTCGATACTCTTTATTGCCGAATCAGCTCTGACAATTATCTGAATTACTTCAGAATAAAGTGAAGCCAGAATGCGAAGTTCTGTGAAGCGGTTACCAGAAAAGTTATGGGCACCATTGAAGGCCATCCAGGCCACATCACTCTGAACCAGGGCCAGATCAATGTGACCCCGCCTGAGGTATTCGATGTTGGCAAGTGAGCCGGCAGTGGGTTCGGCAATTGTGACCAGATTCTTCATTTTGATGCTGAAAAGACGGGCAATTGAGTTTCCGACGGGGTAATAGGTACCATTGATGGTGGCTGTGCCCATCGAATAAAACTTCTTGATCAACCGCACCTGGTATTCATCGCCGGCATAGGAAGCTGAAGTCAGGCAGCAGCCTGCAAACATCGCAATCAGCAGAATTCTTAAGATTCTCATGACTGGGTTTCCTTTCTCTGCCAGATTGTGGTTGTATTGCCACGGCCGGCACTGGTCTGCATAGCTTCATGGGCACGCTCGACCAGTTGATAATGGCGTTCGACGGCATTTTCGAACTGACAAATGCCGACACTGACGCTGACGTTGAATTCAAAGCCATCACGCCTGACCGGAAACGCGGCGATTCTTTCGCGCAGGCGCTCCGCAAAAATCAGCGACTGTTCGGCCGAAGTGTGGGCGAGAATTGCCGCCATTTCATCAGTTCCGGTGCGGGCGGTAATGTCGGTTGCCCTGACCGAATCACGCAGAATTTTTGCCAGGTCGAAAAGTGCCGCGTCTGAAGCCCCGCTGCCATATCGGTCATTAAGACCCGAAAAACCATCAATGCAGAAAATGACCAACGTAAGCGGAAACCCGAAGCGCCGGGCGCGCTTGATTTCATCTTCGAGTCTTATATCGAAAAATTTGCGCACATACAGTTCGGTCTGGGTATCAACAATCGACAATTCGTGCAGTCTGGCGTTATCGATCGACATGGCCATCTGATTGGCGACGGCAAGCAGCAGATCGAGGTCTTCAGAGGTAAACGGACGGCTGTTCGAGCGGTCAGCCAGATTGATGACGCCCATGATATTGCCATGCACGGTAAGCGGCACCGAGATCAGTGTGTCAGGCGACTTTGTGCCGGCGCTGCTGTCGTAATTCTTGAAGCGTTCATCGGTCCGGCAGTCCATGCAGAGAATCGGCTCACCGCTTTTCGCCACCTCGCCGGCAATGCCTTCGCCGACTTTAAGCGCAAATCTGGGCCTGGCAGCACCGGTTGAGCTCCCGGCAGAAGCTTCTGAAACGGCTTTTTCTGAGGTTACAGCAGCTTCTTCGCCTGTAGCTGGTTTCTTTGTGTCATCCCCGCGCAGGCGGGGATCTGAGTTTCCGTCCAGGGCGACGCCGGCAGCTTTGAAGCTCTCTACTTTCAGCAGCGTGCGATCTTCGTTCAGCAGCATAATCGAACCGCGACGGGCCTGAAAGATCTCGACGAGATGCTCAAGGCAGCCATCGAGAGCCTGCTGGTAGGTTGCCGAGGTGTTAATCAGCTGAGTAACCCGATAAAGGGCGCTGAGCTCCATTACTTTTTTCCTGATGCGGCGGCTCATGTTGTTGAAGCAGCCGGCCAGAAAACCCAGTTCATCGCTGCGGTTCATATCGACGGTCGCTTCGAGATTGCCTTCGCTGAGCTCATCAGCCTTGTGGGCGATCTCGATGATCGGGCTGGTCATTCTGATACTGAACCAGGTCGCCAGCATAAAAGCGACAACCGACAGCAGAATGACGAATTTGAGAGTCTTTTCGCCAATCGATCTGGCGACCGCGTAGACTTCGCCTGCATTCTGAAAGACGAAAATTCTCAGGCCATAATGCAGAATCGGCAGGGAAATAGCGACCTGGGGCGAGGTGCCATTGCCCTTCGGCAGCAGGTCGTAGGCACCGCAGGGTTTTTCCATGAGGTCAGAGATCAGCTCTTTCGGGAAATCAGGCTGTTCAAGAATGTTTTCACCCGTCTGGGTAACCAGAAAATAGCGAAAATTGGTGCCGAAAGTGATACCTTCGAGTGACTTTCGCAGCTTCAGAAAAGAAACGGTTGAAATGACAACCGGGCTCTGAGGGCTTTCAGAAACCGGAGCCTTGACATGAAAGGCTTCTGGAGAAAAGAAAATGCTCTGAGCCGAATTAAAAAGAAGCTGTTCAGGCACCGAAAGGGTTGTAATTGCATTCTGATCCGGCTTGGAGTGATTCAGCAGCATGCCGTCCGGCGAAATGAGCACCAGTCGCTCAACATATTCGTAGGCCTGATCGAGCTGCTGCAGAGCATGCGAAGCGCCCTCTGAAGCCGGCTCACGCAAACGCACGTCGGCGGCCACATAGCGGGTCAACTCGTCATAGACGCTGACATACTGGTCAACCTCGTATTTCACCTGCTGAAATGCCTGAATATTGCCTTCGATAAGAATATCGCGGGCGATTTCGCCGAGAATATTGAATGAATAGAGGCCCAGAGAGAGGAGCGGCAGAATTGTCAGAAGAAATATACCAAGCCAGGCCCTGAGCTTGATGCTTTTAAAGAACCCAGGCTTCGCACCTGATGTTTTGTTCATGCTGATTACCCGTCAAGAATAGGTTTTGTGTACCCTGCCAGTTTAATAAAAAACCGGCAGGCAAGTAAAGTTTTATCGTGTTCGCCCCAACTGCCGCATCAACTCTTCGAAACGCCGCGGGAAAGTCGAATGACGGTCTTTTCGCCAGGCAATGGTTTCGGGCAGATTTCGCCAGATGTCATGAATACCCAGGGTTGCCCCGGCCTGCAACAGCAGTTTCGCCACCGCAAGATAGTCTTTCTCGTCTTTAGAAGCGGCCGGAAAAGATTTATGATTGTCGAGGGCAGCAGCGGCCAGATGCAAAGGCGTCTGCCAGTTGTTGTTCAGGCAGTCTGGGCCAGAATTGTTTTCGAGAAGAATTTTAACGGTGGCCGGGCTGCCATTGGCCGCAGCAAAATGCAGTGGCAGATTACCGTCGACATCCTGCGCCAGAATATCGGCGCGGCGGGTAAGCAGAAATTCAAGAATCTTCGGGGAGCTGTAAAACGCCGCGTAATGCAGCGGCGTAAACTTTTTAAGACCGTCAACGGCGTTTACATCTGCGCCAGCATTGATCAACACATTAACCATGGCATGCTGCCCGTTAATAACTGCCAGATGCAGAGGCGACCTGCCCAGCTCATCGTTCATCGTTGCCAGAATCGGATTTTTTGCGAGAAACCGCCGCACAGAATCGAGATTTCCTTCAGCGACCTCTCTGTGAAAAGGGTCGGCTGACAGCGGGCAAACTGCTCCGGTCTGAAAATACAGAACCAGAAGGAAAATACCCAGATATTCCGGCAACAGCACAAAAACTTTACATTGCTTAAACAAAAGCCGTCTCTCCGAAAAGCAGATTGTCTGCTAGAATTATATTAGAAAAGGTCGCCAGGAGAAACACCATGAAAAGAATTATTTTTGGCCTGCTGTTATTCGTTCTATTTTCAACTTTGGCTCTATATGCTCAAGACCAGCAACAGGAACATGAAGCGATTCTCAAAGGTCTCGGCTTTGCCTTTCAGAGCAAAGAATTCAAAACCATCAAAATTGCACTTGCCAGCATAAAAAACAAAGGTGCTGGTGGGGCCATGGCCTCAGAGGGCCAGAATCTTTCTCAGGAACCGGAAAATCAGCAGCTGAAAGGCAAGCTCGTGATTGGCGGCTATGACTACATTCTCAAGGTAACAAGCTACGCTGCCGTAAATATCGAGGCCGATCTTTTCAGCGAAGATGCAAGACCAGCAACTGCAGACAGCGGCGAATTCAAACTGCCGGTTCCCCTTGGGCACGTTTCTTTGAACTTGAGCGAACCTGACCCTGGTTGCCCGGTAATTACCGGTACTTTACGTCTCAAAGACGAAAAGGTCACCGCAGTCAGCGGCGAATTCGAGCTTTATCTCAATGATATGACCAGAGTCGGCAAAAAGAAGCCAGAAAATCAGGCTCCGGGCTTAGAGCCGGGCGTGCAATAAATCCACGGTTTCGCTCTTGCCCTTCAGCGCGACACTGCCAAAAGGCGAGAGGCGGTTTTTATCTTCAAATTCTTCTGCGGCCAGGGTGCTGACCAGATATCTTTGTTCTGGCATTTCCGCGGCCTGTGCATTTATTCTGGCAGCGGTATTAACCGTATCACCGATAATGGTAAAATCTCTTTTGCTGCTGATGCCGAGAAGACCGGCAATGACACTGCCACAATGAACTCCAGCCGCAACCTGAAAAGGCAGCAGGCCTTCTCTGGCAGCGTCACTGATAATCTGCAGGGTGTGCATGGCCATGGCGTTGCTTCTCTTAAGACCTTCCGGACTGTAGAAATAGGCAAGAATCTTTTCGCCGATGATTTTGTCGGCTTCACCGTCGTTGTTGATGATAATGCCACAAAGAACATCTACCTGCGCGCTCACGCCGGCTAGAAGCTCTTCAGGCGCCAGTTTTTTCTGCAGATCGGCAAAGCCGGGTACTGAAAGATAGAGCACGGTAACGTCAAGATGCATGCCGCTTTCAGCTTTTTTCAAGCTTTCTTCATCGCCGGCCACCATGCGGGCGGCGCGCGAAACCATCTGCCCCATCAGTTCTCGCTCCTGTAGACCCCGCGCCATGCCATTAAATGAATGCAGCATCTGACCAAGCTCATCTGACCTGGTAGAGGCAATGCGAAAGTCATACTGCTGTGATGCCATCATTTTTACGCCCGCATGCAGCTGCCTGACCGGCAGGGAAACATCTGCAGCCACCAGCAGCGTCAATAGAACAACTGCGACGATCGAAAGCAGCAGCAGAACAAGAAATTTGCGTCGACCGTTTTCAATAGCCGTCATTATTTCATCTTCAGGGCTGACAGCTATCATAAGCATGGTCTCGTTATGGCTGCCAAGCCGTGCTTCAACAAGACACTCACGACCGGCAACGGTTCTTCGACTGCTCAAAGGGCCGTTAGCCGCGACAGCGAGTCTTGCAATCTGCGCAATTTCAGGGTTCCAGCTGCCCCCCTTCGGGTATTTAAGAGCGCCATACATCAGCTTCGCTTCTGCAAAAACCGGAAACGGGACTTCTGCATTTTTAAAGATGCGGCGTGTGGTTGAATTAAGACTGTCAAAAAACAGCCAGTAGACTATCAATTCAGGCTTAAGAAGCCCGGGAAATGGCATCAGTCTAAGGCAACCGCTTCCGGTTGAGTAAAAAAGCCTGATCGGCAGATCGAGACCATGCACCAGTTTGAAATAGGCATCAACGCCAAATATGGTACGAAAAATCTCAAGACCGGCATCGAGGGTCATCTCACCTTTGACTGCAGCGCCGGCGCTTCTGACTCTTCCGCTTGCCTTCTTTTCGACCCCCAGAGAAGACAACAAAGTTTCAATGGAAGTATTGATGAGAAGCTTGAAGTCAGTCGACTCTTTTTCGCCTTTGCCGGCCATTACTGAATGGTTCCAGCCCAGCGAACTGAAAACAATCGCTTCATTGAAACTGGTTCTGCCGGTATAGCCATGGTTGATTGCAGCCTGACTGCGAATATATTCTTCGAGGTCATACAATTCATTCTTAGAGGGGTTTTCGAGCGACCTCGCCATATTAATGAGCTTCTCCGAACCGGCAACACATCTGATTTTTTCCCATTCGATGGTTTCCTGCATGAACTGGCGTCTTTCAAGCTGCTCGATCAGTGAAATCATGCGCACCCGCTCTTCATTGACCCGCAGATCCTTCTGTTCAACCGCATACCATTCGTTGACTGTATATACGCAGGTTACCGGAACAATCGCAGATGCAAAAAGTCCAAGCCAGAGCTGAACCGGGAAGCTTCGGGCAACAAAGGTCTGTCCATGCAGAGTGCGATGCCAGAAAATCACCAGAGCAAGGGCAATCAGTATTCCTGGCCAGACCGGACTGTTTTTTTCGGGCAGCGTCTCGATTGCCAGAACAAGACTTGAGCTCTCTGAGCCGTTTTTTATAGGGATTTCAGAAAAATACCAGCCGGGCAGAGATAGTGGCTCACCGCCGACATTAAAAGAAGCGGCGGCAGGAACAGGAAACCCGGCTGAAGTATATTCTAACCCGCCTCTCAAGGCAAAATTCAACCCTTCGCCCTCAAGAAGCGGCACAAGAAACCGAAAAAAATTGTCATGAACGTTGCTTTTTCTGAAAGCACACATGACCGCCCCAACCTGCAAAACCTCTTCTTCAGAAGGAACGCGTCTCAATTCCCGCCCGCGAAAGTCAGAATTTGCGACATGAAGTAATTTGGGGTCGCGCAGCAAAAGCGGCTGCCAGAAGAAGTAACAGTCATTGCCATCTATGTTGCCATCGGCCAGTCTGGCATGGGCATCGTTATAAAAAGGCCAGAAACGCATATTAATACCAAGATCCAGCGACACCCTTTTCATGAATTCTTCGGTATCCGGCACCTTGCCGGTATAAAATCTAAGCGCAAGCAGCCTTAGAAATTTGAGAATAAATGATTCGAACTGCGCTTTGCCTGAGTAACTGACAAGTTTCCAGTCGGGGGTAATGCTTGCAATTTCTGCCCCACCAGGCTTATGTAAGACCGCAAAAAGCTCAGGCTGCAGACCAGAACTCTGAAGTTTAATCTGCATTTCGTTGGCAGCGGCTGCAAGAGAAGTCGATGTCACTCCGTGAATGCTCCAGACATTGGCTGAGGTAAGGTTTTCACAAAGGGTATCGACATACTGTTCAAAAACAATTTTCTGCTGTTCCGGAGTTCCAATTCTGGCTTTAAGATTGGCGGTAAATGAGCGGGCATCGCGTTCAATATGACGACGGCGCGTTTCAAGACCACTTCGTTCGGTCACGAACCATGCAATCAGCGGAAAAATAATGCAGAACACACCTGCCAGAAATGCAAGTGACATGGAAAACCGGCTTTCAGGCAACCCGGCCGCCGCAAAAGATTCCTTTTCAAAGTCGGGCACAGCGTCTTTTCTATTTTCCTGATTTTCTTTCGGGCGTATAGAGGCGGCCAGCATGTTTTCAACTGCCTCATCAGCCGGTGGCTGCATGTTATAGACAAATTCATCAGCGTAACTGACTTCATGCCATTGCAGCGGAATTTTTTCGACCGCCTGCACCAGATGACGGTCGGCAATTATCGGCCATTCAGCAAAATTTCTGGTCATGCTCTCAAATTCGGCGGCGCGCTTGAAAGCACTGCCAAACATGCCGTAATCGCGACGGCTGAAGCGGCTGCCGGTTTCACCGGCAACGATTTCGCCGGCAGAAAGACCGATGCCGATTTTATAGGTAAACAAACCGGCCTTTTTACGGTTGTTGTTTATTTCCTGCAACTTGCGCAGCATACAGATACTGGCAAAAGTTGCCCGCACGCCGGGCGACTGATGAAAATGAAAGTCGTCGGCAAAAACCGCTTCAATGGCATCGCCAATAAACTTATAGATTTTTCCGCCAAAACTGCCAATAATTGTGGCCATTTCGGTAACGTGGTCATTCAACAGGGCCGTAATCTCGACAGCCGGGTGCTCTTCGCACATACTGGTAAAACTGCGGATATCGGTTACCAGAACTACGCCGGCGAATTTTTCGGTAGGCGCACGGCCCGCAAGGGTTGCATTGGCAACCGCATTAACCGCGTGTTCAGAAAGCATCGATGCCAGGCGATGTCTTTCTTCAAGGCCCCTGATCATGGCATTGAACTCACTGTTAAGCAGGCCGATTTCATCGGTGCGTTCGACGACCGGCAGTTGTTGCAGTCTGCCACGCTCAACAGCGTCAAAGCCGGATTTTATTATCTGCAATGGCCTGACAATTCTTAACCAGACTCCGAGAATGCTTACTGCAAGCATGCCAAGAGCGAGCCCGCCCAGAAGCAGAAAAAGAATAATTCGCCTGCTATGATCGCTGTCTTTGCGGGTATGATCGATCGCGCCGATAAGAACGGTGCTGTCAAAATGCCGAGAAGCATAGGCAACCACCGACATGCCAGCCATCGTCGTCTTGAGAATCCCGCTTTTAATGCTGAAGGCAGAATCGGCAAAGCGCTGGCAGGCACGTAGTTGCGTCTGCGAAAAAGCACGGTCTGGCCTGAGAACCATTTCAACGCCCTTGTCGCTGCGTTTGAATGCCGCAAGTTTAATTTCTGGAGCGCGCAGGCCGAGCTGCTCGACACTGCGGGATATTACCGCGCGGTCAATTTCTGATTCAAGCCAGGCAAGCATGATTACAAAACGTTTTTTACCGTTGACGGCGAGAAAATCATTCATGCAGCCAAGATAGCCGCGCCCGGTGTCGCTTCTGACAACCCGGCCGCGGTATCGCGCCAGTTCGACATCTATTCCCTCGCTGTCACGTTTGAAAGACTGCATGGCAGCCAGGTTCTTCTCGTCAACCCGGTGCGGCGGCAGAACGAACTCAGGTTCTTCGCGCATCAGTGTTTTGCGAAGATTCAGGGTGTAAGGCAGACCATAGAACCTTGCGAGAACATCAAAGCCGGAAACCTTGATTTTTCCGGTGCTTTCGATTTTATAATCGCCACAGAGATCATACAGAGCAAAGCCGCTGACCGAAAGCCTGCCACTGCGCCGGCTGATCAAATCGCGAGCCCGGGCAAAAACCTCGCTGCCGCTGGCAACCCCACCCTCGGCAAGTATTTCTTCAATTGCCCGGTCGTCACGAATATCTGCCAGAAGCGACAGATAGTCGTTTTCAAGGGTTTCTTTGCTGGCATCAAAATCGAGCAGGCTGGTTACGAGAGTTTCTTCGAGATGATTCTCGTCAGCTTTGAGGCGCTCAAAAATATAGGCGGTGGCAGAGGTGACGTAGAGAGAAGCCGGCAAGGTTGCGGCCAGCAGAACAACTATCGCAAAACGACTGCTGATCGAAGCAAATGGCCAGATACCCAGAATCGACCCACGCAGCAGCAACAGAACAAGCAGAGAGCTTACCGAAAGGTTCAGCAGGCTCAGCCATGCCGGCAGTTTCCTGTCATTGTCGGCGGGCAGCAAAAGAAAAGCAATATGGTTCTCGAGCGGCATAACCCGGCAATAAAGCAGGTAGCGCCCCAGGGGCTGCGCCCACGGAAAGCCTTCATTCTCCCACTTTTCTATATTTTTATCGGCCAGCCCAAGCTGTTGGCGCCAATCTTTGAAAATTCGCGAAGAACCGATTCGCGGCGGAAAAAGCTGATCAGGCCCGGCGGTCTTAAATATTCTCAGAAAGCCGCCGGCCATCTCTGCGCCAAGGCCGGCTTTTCTGGCTGCCAGCGCCATTGAAGCTGCTGCAATATCCTGGTTGCGTGAAACCACGAGAAAAAAACCAATGCTTCGACCATCGCCAATTTCAGCGAAATCCCAAAGCAAAAATGATGGAATCTGGCGGTAAATAACCGGAGTTGCGATATTGCGCTGTTCGCCGGCAATCAATGAAATCCTGCACCCATGCCCGAAAACCTTTTGCAGCAATTTTTCACTGCGTTTGCCTTCTGCGTCTCCAGACTTTTCATGGGAGTTTTCATCGATCAGGCTCTGCATGATCATTTCCATTGGCCGGCGACTGGCGTTTTTTTCGTTGTTATACCATGTCTGAACGCCAGATTTGCCAGATTGCCGCAGAAAAACCCAGAGAGCATGCTTCGGGAAAGGTGATGCAAAAATATTATCAGCAAGGTCACCGACCGGCAGGCCTTCCGGGTTTCGGCCCGGGTATTCACGCAGTAATGAAGTCAGTCCCCTGCTGAGTCGCGCGCCCTGCTCAGCCATGTGCAGCGAAAAATCGAGATTTGCCGAGATTTCACCAAGTTTCTGGTTTGCCAGACGTTCCTGTTCCTGATTCCGCCAGCGGCCGACAATGGCATCAACCTCGCGCCAGCCGCGGTTAACGGCCAGAAGCGGCAGGAACAGAAGCAGCACGAGAAGAAGATTGCTCAGCCGGTCTTTCATTTTTCCATCTGCAGATTTAACTTATCTCAGATTGTAAGCTGATAAATCTTCAAAGGCAAAGATTTCCCTTTCAACTCGACTTCACCGAACTCACGGGCGGTAAAATCCCGTGAAGCGAGTTCATAAACATTCTGCGAAATCAGACATCTGCCAAAGCGCAACTTTTCGGCCTGACCTTCGATCCTCGCGGTTACGTTGACCGCATCACCGATAACGGTAAAGTCGCGTTTTTCACCAACTCCGAGGAACCCGGTAATTACTTCGCCGTAATTCATACCTATAGCCACCGGGAAAGGCAGCTGACTGCGATTTTCGGCCGTAACAATTTCCTGTGCAGCCCGGCAGGCCGAAAATACCGCACCGGCCCGGTCACGGTCGGCACTGAAAACCGCCAGCAACTTATCACCGATAATCTTGTCGACGTCGCCGCCCTGCTCCATGATAATACGTGAAAGCGAACTGACATGCCCCTTGAGGTCAGCAATAAGCTGATCTGCCGACATTCCTTTGATCCAGGTCTGGAAATCCGGAATACCGATATACAGGAAAACATATTCGGCGCGCCGGCTTTCCTGTTCCTGGTCTTTGAGAGACACCTTCAGAGCGGTCTTGGAAACCATGCGGCCCATCAGCATCTTCTCTTCGAGGCCCTTCATCATTTTATCAAAAGAATCACAAAGAACCCCAAGTTCATCGGCCCTTGAAATACGGATTCTGTGGGCATAATTTTCGCTGCCGGCGGCACGGGCACCTTCAATAAGGCATTTGATAGGCTCCAGAATATCCGCAGCGATATTTCTGGCGATCAGAAGGATCAGGCCGATCGAGACCAGGAGCAGAAGATTGAAAAATAAACGGTTAGCATCAGTAACCTCGCGAATAGGTTCTTCAGGAGCCATCGCCATCAGCATGGAAGTCATCTGAGCGATGCCGGGGCGACCTTCGACCAGCCAATTCTTTCCTTCAAATTTTACCGATGTCGATACGGGCAGATTCGATGAATATATCAAGGCCGCATATGGTGTGATCATCTGTGTAAATGTTGATTTTCCTTCTGGCACAAGGCGTCCGTATCTGTGCAATTCTGTGGGGAAAATCAGGTAATTCCCCTTGTAATTTCTGGCAATCCTTGCCAGATAACCGTCAAAATCAAACAGCACCATCCAGACCATTATGTATTCTGGCTTTTCAATCGTCGGCACCGGATAAATTATTATGCCGGCAGTGCCAGAAAGCACATTCATGACGATCGGCAAACCAAGTCCGTGTGAAAGCTTGATATAAACATCGTCTCCGAACAATGAGCGAACGGTTTGCAGGCCGGTTTCGACGACAATCTCACCCTTGATGGAATCGCTGCGCATCTTAACTTCGCCCAGACGCTGATTTCTACGACTTGCCAGGTTTCCGGCTATCTGCTGCAGCATCATGGCAAACTCGGTGGTATCATTTTTATTATAGCCAGAGCTTGCGAAGTCCCAGCCACTTTTGCCCGCAACCGCAATATCACGCGGAATAAAATTGAAAACGCTTCGGTCGAGAGAGCGCGCCTGCAGATGCCATGAGTCGGTCATACCTTTAAGAAGCTTTTTCAGAGGTTCGATTTCTTCGGGGCCTGAGGCGTTGTTGATTACCCGCATCAGGTTCATGGTTGCAGTTGCATAGGTCCAGTCGCTGACCATCTTCCAGCCAAGCGGGGCAGAAAAACTGTCGCGCAGTTCGAAAAGATCGATGAACCTCTGCAGATCACTGCGTTCCTGCGACATTCTGGCGTTCTGATCTTCGCTCAGGTAAAGTTCAGAAACATAAAACACTGTAATGATAGGAACAACCGCAGCAGCAAGAAGTGTCAGCCACATTTTTCCGGCAACCGAACGATTTAGAACTGCTGTACCGGTCGAGATTCTGAACCAGCAGCCAAGTATCAGCAAAAAAGCGACGGTGGCAAAGGCCGGTGCCGGCAACCATTTACCAACACCGGTATCAGGAGCCCGGTTGTATCGGGCCACAAGCAGACTGTTTCTGGTGCCGTCGAGATTGAAAGTGTCTTTGTTTACAACGTATTTATTCAAAACCGCAGTGTTGCCGGAAGCCAAAGCCTCTTTGAGCTCTTCCGGGAAATTGTCGGAAAACTTCATCGCTGCATTCGGGGCTTCAATGCCAATAAGAGTTTCACCGCTGTATCCGTCGAGGAGAAGCTGCAAAGAACTTTTAAGGGCATCAACTCTGGCCGATACCAGCATCAGACCGTTCTGTTCGCCTTCCGGGTCAGTGAGAAAGCAATAGAACATGAATTCCGGCTCAGCTTCGAAACGAACTTTGGCTGTGCGGTTCAAAAATTCAAACATGAACATCGAGTCGGTGATACGGTCGCTGAAAACTGCAGGAGAATAGGTATTCGGCCTGAGTTCAGAAAACAGAGTGCCGATTTTTACCTCGTCATCAATATTTTTTCTCAGGTTAACCAGGCCGGTCAAACCTTCCAGAATGCCTGCAGCAAAGCCATGGCTGTAGACAACTCTTGTGGCAAATTGTTCCTCGCCCTGATTCGCTTTGCGGTCAAAAAGAAATACAGCGGCCCTGTCAGGTTTTCCATGTTCTGGCTCGATGACAGACAGCCTTGTAGCGATTCTTTCTGAAAGCTTGTCAGTCGAAGCCTCTGCAAAAACCAGGTTTTCCATGTCGAGAAGCAGCCTGCGACAAACGTTGTCAAAAGCTACCTGTACCGCATCTTCGCATTTGAACTGCTCTATCAGCCTCAGATTGTCGGCGGAAAGTTCGACTTTGCGACGGTCGAGATAAGAATCTTTCAGAACCATATCGCCCCAGAAAAGTCCGGCAAAAATAAGCAGAATGAAGGCAGCACCGGCGACAAATACGCTGAAATGGGAGAAACCGCTGCCACTGCCGGCAACAATCCGGTCAAGATCGGCCTTTTCATTAAGAGCAGTAACAGAGGGGCCGGCTACAACTTCGGACGACTCTTCGCTCGAGGTCGCGGCTTCAGGAAGTCCGCCAATTCCAGACAGAATGAAGGCCGGGTTATCTTCACGATCGGCTATTTCCTGGAAGATCATTCCCTTATGCTGCAGATTGTCACAGATCTCGCGATCAATCACAAGAGGGAAAGCCGGATTCTGAACCGAGCAGGCCTCAAGCACTGCGGCCCGCTTGACCGGGTCACCGACTATGGCAAAATCCAGACGGGTGTCGACACTGCCGATGCTGCCTGAAAACATCTTTCCGTAGGCCAGACCAACACCAATCTGATATTTGAACAACCCCTTTTTGCTGCGCTGGCGGTTAATCTGCAGAAGCTTGACCAGCATCTGAGAAGCCGCATTAAAAGCGCGACTCGAGGCAGTTTCTGTAATATCAGGATTTTCAGGAAAAACTGCTTCAATGGCATCACCGATAAACTTGTAGATTCGCCCGCCATTGTCAGAAATGATACGAGTCATCTGGGCAAAATGCTCGTTTAAAAGCTCGGTAATCTCATCCGGCCTGTATTTTTCACACATGCCGGTAAAATTACGGATGTCTGACACCAGTGCTACTCCAGAAAATGAATCGGTATCTGAAGCATTGCCGGCTTCATCTTTACGACTCATGGCTTCTATAGCGTGGTCAGAAATGAGGGTTGCAAGCTTTTCTCTTTCTTTCAGACCTTTTGCCATATTCGAGAACTCGTAGCATAGAAGGCCCAGTTCATCGTTACTGCTGCTCGTAATTTCGATGTCGAGATGGCCGGCAGCGACCTTGTCTAGAGCACCTTTCAGGTCTGAGATCGGGTCGAGAAACAAACGGCCTGAAAGATAGCTGCAGAGAAGAACCACGACCAGCGTCAGGCCGAGAATAAACACAAGCATCATCAGACGGTGGCTGATCGCCTGTTCGAGCTCGAAATGCTGCGCACCAGCAGCAATGACCGTCTGGGAATATTTCTTTGAGGGCATGGCAACCAGCGACAGATTTTCATATCTTGCCCCGGCGTAACTGTCGCGGAAATAGGCAACTTGTGCCAGCGACCGGCTTTTTTCAAGAAAATCGGCACCAGCATGGCGATCTGGCTTATAGAGATAAGTTAGCCCCTGAGGTGAAATGCGATAAGCAACGAAGATAAAACCCGGGTTGTTCAGCCCGAAATAGTCGACCGAGTGTTTGAAAGTCTTGACATCGAGGGCCTGATCATCCCAGACAACCATCAGAGCATATTTTTCCTGGCCATCAATTTTAATCAGTTCATGCATCTGAGTCGCTGTAACCATGCCAAACTGGCGTGTTATCGGGAAAGAGCGACGCTTGTCTACCTCTTCGATCAGATCGTTGCCGCTGATTGACTTGTAAGCCTCGATCGACGTGGTCTGCTGCGCTGTTGCCTCAAAATCCTTGAGCCTCATTCCAGGGTTCGCGGCGAGTATTTTTTTACGCAGAGCGCTGACAAGGGGAAATTTGAACGCTTCAAAAGTTGGTTCACCTTCAGCCTGCGTGTGTCCGCTGTATTCCCTGACCCCTTCACCGGTTTCATCCATGATGGCAAAGCTGAGCAACGGCAGCGGCTGCGGCCGGTCGCGGAAGATGCTCGCAATACGGTCGCGGGCAGCAAGGCTATTCGGACCCTGTTCTTTAAGCAGGCTTCTGAATTTTTCATCGGCAACCGCCTCGGTAAAGGCCGATTTGTATTCGTCGAGAATCTGGGCCTTGCGGGCATCAAACTGTTTGATGCAGGACTGCAACTGCGAAACTGTCTGAAAATGTATCGCCCGGCGATACTGAGTGACATAGCCATAGGCGGTAATGATAAGCATACTGACCGGAAGAGTCGCAGCCAGAAGATAAGTAAGAATGAATCTCAGCCTGAGATTGATATCAGGCCACGCGCCGCGCAGCCAGCCTCTTATCAAAAGCAATACAAGGGCCCCACTGGCAAAAAGATTAATAAAAAACAGCCAGAGAGGGCGCACCGGGTCTTTGATCACCGGCATTAAAAGCACTGCGAGATGCGACTGGCTTTTTCCGAGATATGAATAGGCATTGAAGTTACCCAGCTGCGTTACGGGCGGAACACCTTCGTGCAACCATTTCTTCAGATCGTTCTCTTTTTGCGAAACTTTTTCGCGCGCCCAGTCTTTAAGCAAACCCGATTTCTGCAAAGGTGACTGAACGACCAGCCCGCCGAATCCTTTGAAGAGAGGAATGAAGGCGCCATAACCAATTTTCTGCTCGCGCAGATCTCTCAGGGCCAGAAGTTTCCCTGAAAAATTTCTGGTTTCGTCACTGCGGGTAAAAAGGAACAGGCCATACGCGCCCTTACCCTTAACTTCAAAATAGTCCCACATGAACCAGTGCGGAAAAAACTGGTAGAAAGCAAAAGAAGGCCGACCCCGCTGGGTTCTTGCCATAATGTCTGATCTTGCCTCGCCACCGAGAATACCGGCAACCATGGCATCGT